>JBQCGM010000143.1:0-4290 GCA_051955585.1 Novosphingobium sp. | reverse complement strand
CCTGATCCCGCCTTGCAAGTCATCTTTGGGCCGAGCCGGCGGGTTGCACATGAACCCCACCGGCCGGTCGCGGCGACAAAACCGTGCAAATCGCCCGGGCCTAGCAAACCCAGGCACCCGCGCCGGCCGTACCCCGCCTGCGTGATTCTTCCCTGGCGTTATCCCGCGCTCGCCGGCGGGTGGTTCGCTGTGTCTGCGGTTCACGCGGAGACTGAATCAACATCCCCACCCTCGTCATCCTGAACTCGCTTCAGGATCCATCGTGCCGCCAGCACCGCGCTGCCGTGATAGTCCAATGCATTGCGGCGAATATCTCGCTGGCGCGGTTCGGACGGAGGAATGGATCCTGAAACAAGTTCAGGATGACGATGAAGGCAGCCTGCGCGCTTGTTCCTACCGCCGCGGTACTACCCCGCCCGCATGTCGCGGATCGCCATTTCCATCAGCCGCGCGCAGGGGCGCAGGAAGTGGTCGGGATCGTGCTGGATGTCCTGGGCCATCAACGCGGGCAGTTCGCGGTCGGTGGCGATCGTCATCGAGCGTTCGACCCCGATCATCAGCACGGTCGCCATGGCGAACTTGGTCGAGCGCCGCTCGCGCGGGTTGCCGTCCATCTGCTCGACGATGCGGCGGATGATCGGCTGGGTCGCCGCGATGCGCATGTCGGCCATGCGCTGGTCGCCGTTGTCCGACAGGCTGTTGCGGAGATGGAGCAGGCGGGTGTGGCGAACCCAGAAGTCGCGGTAGGCGGCGACGAATTCGTAGCACCTTTCGCCAACCTCGGCATCGTCCCAGCGGGTGCGCAGGCGGGCGAGATAGCAGTCCTCGGCCTCGGCCATCACCGGCTCGAGCACCGCCAGTAGCACCCCCGGCAGGTCGCCGAAGTAGTTGTAGAGCGAGGTCATGCCGAGCCCCGCCCGCCGCGCGATGGCGCTCAGCGTCAGGGGATCGGCGGGCGAGCAGTAGATGAGTTCGACCGCCGCGGCGATGATGCGGTCGCGGGTATCGCGGCCCTTCCGCCCCAGGCGCTGCCCGGCGAGGTTGTGGCTCAGCGCCGCGGCGTCGAGCGGACCGTCAGCCCCTTCCTGCGATGCGGCCCTCGTCACGGCTTGCCCCCTGCGCCCCGGCGTCAGGCGGCGACGGTGTAGGCGATCAGCTTGGTCTCGAGGAACTCCTCGATCCCCTCGCGGCCCCACTCGCGGCCGATGCCGCTGGCCTTGTAGCCGCCGAAGGGAATGTCGCCGGCGATGCACATGCCGTTGTTAACGCTGACCGTGCCGCTGCGGATGCGCTTGGCGATCTTCATCGCGCGCTCCTGGTCTCCCGAGCTGACGCCGCCCGACAGGCCGTAGTCGCTCTCGTTGGCGATGCGGATCGCGTCCTCGTCGTCCTCGAAGGGGATGACCACCAGGACCGGGCCGAAGATCTCTTCCTGGGCGATGCGCATGTCGTTGGTCACGTCGACGAAGACCGTCGGCTCGACGAAGAAGCCGCCGCCCTTGTCGGGCCGCGCCTTGCCCCCGTGGAGCAGCGTGGCGCCTTCCTGCTGGCCGAACTCGATGTAGCTCAGCACGCGGTCCTTCTGGCGCTGCGAGATCACCGGCCCCATGATGTGCGCCGGGTTCTCGACGTCGCCCCAGTTGTCGCCGAAGGCGCCGTAGGCGTGCTTGAGGATCGCCTTGGCCTCCTCGTAGCGGCTCTTGGGGACCAGCAGCCGCGACTGGACGGCGCAGCCCTGGCCGGCGTGGAACACCAGCATGGTCTGGGCCACTTCGCGGGCGAAGTCCGGCGCGTCGTCGAGGACGATCTTGGCCGACTTGCCGCCGAGCTCGAGGAACACGCGCTTCAGCGTCTTGGCGCCCTGCTCCATGATCCGCTTGCCGACGCCGGTCGAGCCGGTGAACGAGATCAGGTCGACCCGCGGATCCTGGACCAGCATCTCGCCAGCGAGCGCCGGGTCCTCGCCGAAGACGACGTTGATCACGCCGTCGGGGAAGCCCGCTTCCTTGGCCAGCTCGCCAAAGATCGCGCCCATGCCGGGGGTGTTCGGCGCGGGCTTGAGGATCACGGTGCAGCCGGCGAGCAGCGCGGCGACGACCTTGCCGATGTTGACGTAGAGCGGGACGTTCCACGGCGTGATCGCGGCGACCACGCCGACCGCCTCGTGCACCGCGACGCGCTTGTGGTTCATGCCGAAGGCGGGACGCACCCCGTAGTCGGTCTCCCATTCGACCTCGGGGAAGACGCGCAGGTAGTCGTCCCAGCCGGCCAGGGCCATATCGACGTGGGCCCGATTCACGGCGCCCTGGGCGGCGCCGGCCTCGTTGATCGCCAGCGCGGCGAGCTTGTCGCGGTTGGCTTCGAACAGCTCGCGGTACTTCCTGACCAGGGCGACGCGCTTCTCGGTGTCGGTCGACCAGTCGGTCGTGTCGAAGGCGCGGCGCGCCGCGGCGATCGCGGCGTCGACGTCCTCGGCCGAAGCATCGGCGGCCTTGCCGACCGGCTGGCCGGTCCAGGGACCGATCACGTCGTAAGTGCGGCCGCCGGCCGCATCGCGGAGCTGGCCGTCGATGAAGAGCTTGGCGTCGGGAAGCTGGGCCATGGGTCTCGGATCCTGTGTCTGGAAGGCGTTGGGTATATAGGGTCAGCGGTGCCGGGCGCTAAGGGCCAGCATCGGAATGTTCACGTCGGCCGGGCTGTCGATCCCCGCGCGGAAGGCGTCGGTGATCGAGTTGTAGTGCGAGATCGGCCGCTCGCGCGGATTGATGCCCACGGCCAGGCAGCCCTGGTAGAATTTCGCGGAGACCTCGGGCGCCCAGGAAGAGCCGGTCTTGGTTTCGTCCCACATCTGCCCGGCGCGGACCACCGTGGTGCGGATGCCCTCCGCCTCGAGATCGCGGCCGATCGATTCGCTGTAGTGCTCGACCCCTGCCTTGGTCGCCTCGTAGCCCCAGAGCATCGGATACTTCACCCGCACCGATTCGCTGGTGACGTTGATCACGTGGCCGCCCTTGCCCAGCAGCTTCAGCGCCTCGCGGGTGCAGAACACCGGGCCGGCGAAATTGATCCGCAGCATGGCGAGGAGTTTCTCATCCTCGAAATCGTGGATCGCGAAAGGCTCGAACACGCCGGCGTTGTTGATCAGCACGTCGATCTGCGGATGCACCTCGGCGATCCGGGCGAAGGCGGCGCGGACCGAATCCGGATCGCCGACGTCGCACTGCACGGCGAGATGCCCGGCGCCGAGCTCGGCCGCCACGGCTTCGACCTTCGACAGGGTGCGCCCCAGCAGGATCACGGCGTCGCCGTCCTTGGCAAAGCGGCGGGCCAGGGCCCGGCCGAGGCCGTCGCCGGCTCCGGTGATCACGATGGTCTTGGCCACAAGCGCTCCTCTTGCCGTCTTCTCGCGGGCCTTTTCGTTCCCAGAAACAGTGTTCTCAAGCAAGCGCGATATGAACCGCGCCGGCGATGACTGGCGCGATGGTTGGCACCTCTTTCAGCCTGTGAGATAAGGCGGAAAAGCCAAGGAGAGGCAAGATGAAAGGCACGGTCAAGGACAGCATCGGACTGCCCTTCACGATCTACCGCGGGCGCGATGCGATCGACTATGCCGAGGCCGACTGCATGGAGCCGCGCCCCGTCTCACCCGAGGAGCAGGACTGGTCGATCAAGCTGTTCCAGGCGGGCCTGAGCGAAGGCACCCAGGTCAAGCTGCTATTCTCTCGCCCCGGCTTCTCGCTGACCTGGGTCTGGTTCAAGAGCGGCTTCCCCCTCCCCCGCCACAGCCACGACGCCGACTGCACCTATTTCATCGTCGCCGGAAGCTTGCGGATCGGCACCGAGGAGCTCGGCCCGGGCGACGGCTTCTTCGTCGGCAAGGACGTGCCCTATACCTATACCGCCGGGCCGGACGGGGTGGAGCTGCTGGAGATGCGGACCGCCAACCGGTTCGACATCAAGCTGCTCGCCGGCAGCAATCCCGCCTGGTGGGAGAAGGCGCTCGGCACTCTGGTCGCGGCGCAAAGCCGCTGGGCGGCGGAAGGGCCGCCGTCGGGGCTGGACATCGCGACGACCGGCGCGGCTGCAGAGCCTTCGCCGGGGGCGGACAAGCTCAAGTTCAAGGCGTTGAGCTGACCCGCAACTGCTCGTTCCAAACCTATCGTCATTGCGAGGAGCGTAGGGGCGCCGGCCAACCCCGGGGGGGGCCGACCCCCCCGGGTTGCCCCGGGGGTCCCGCCCCCGCCCCTCCCAGTGTGTGGGGTTTGGGCGAATGGCCGCCCCCCGCCGCCG
>JBQCGM010000142.1:0-5281 GCA_051955585.1 Novosphingobium sp. | reverse complement strand
GCCAGCGCGCCCGCCGCGACCGCGCCCATCAGGCCCATCCGGCCGCCGCCATAGACCACGCCGATCCCGCGACGCGCGAGAGTGCGGCCGACCGTCTCGGCCAGCGCGACGTAGCGGGTGTCGGCGGGCGCGGCGGAACCGCAGTAGACCGCAAGGCGGTTCATGACCTGCTCCCCTCCCCTTCAGGGGAGGGGCCGGGGGTGGGGGCTGTCGGGATGGCGCGCCGCTTAGGAGCGACATGCCCCACCCCAACCCCCGCCCTGAAGGGGAGGGGCTTCACGCCAGATCCTCGATCATCAGCCCGGCCGTCGCCTTGGCGCTCGCCACGACGCCGGGAATCCCCGCGCCCGGATGCGTCCCCGCCCCGACCAGGTAGAAGTTCTCGATTCCATCGTCGCGGTTGTGGGCGCGGAACCAGGCGCTTTGCGTCAGGATCGGCTCGAGGCTGAAGGCGCTGCCCTGGTAGGCGTTGAGGTCCAGCGCGAAGTCGCGCGGGGCATAGTGGAACTTGGTGACGATCCGGTCGTGAATGTCCGGGATGTAGCGCCGGCCGACCTCATCGAGGATGCGCTTTTCCAGCAGCGGGCCGATCTGGTCCCAGTCGATCGGCAGCTTGCCCTGGTGGGCCACCGGGATCAGCGCGTAGAAGGTGCTCTTGCCCGGCGGCGCGACCGAGGGATCGGTCACGGTCGGGTGGTGGAGATAGATCGAGAAGTCCTGCGGCAGGACGCCGTGCTCGTAGATGTCCTCGAGCAGGCCCTTGTAGCGCGGGCCGAACATGATGGTGTGGTGCGGAATGCCGGGCCAGGTCCCCTCGATACCGAAATGGACCACGAACAGGCTGGGGCTGAACCGTTTCTTCGCCAACTTGCGGGCCATCCGCGGGCCCTGCAGGTTCGTCACCAGGAGCTCGCGATAGGTGTGCATGACGTCGGCGTTGCTGGCGACCGCGTCGAACCGCTGACGCCAGCCACCCACCGTCTCCACCTCGGTCGCGCGATTACCCATGGTGTGGACGTGGAGCACCGGGTAGCTCAGCCGCACCTTGCCGCCTAGCCGTTCGAAGTGACGGACCATGCCCGCGATCAGCCGGTTGGTCCCGCCCTTGGCCCACCACACGCCGCCGTCCTTCTCCAGCTTGTGGATCAGCGCGTAGATCGCGCTGGTGGTCATCGGATTGCCGCCGACCAGCAGCGTGTGGAACGACAGCGCCTCGCGCAGCTTCTCCGACTTCACGAAGCTCGAGACCATCGAATAGACCGAGCGCCAGGCCTGATGCCGCATCAGCGCCGGCGCCGCCTTGATCATCTTGCCGAAGTCGAGGAACGGCACCGCGCCCAGCTTGACGTAGCCCTGGAGGTAGACCTGCGCCGAATAGCTCAGGAACTCCTCGTAGCCCGGCAGGTCGGCCGGGGCGACGCGGGCGATCTGGCGGCGCAGCTCGGTCTCGTCGGCGACGTAGTCGAACATCGCCCCGTCGGGCCAGTGCAGGCGGTAGAACGGGCTCACCGGCATCAGCTCGACGTCCTCGGCCAGATCGTGGCCGCTCAGCGCCCAGAGGTCGTGCAGGCAGGCGGGATCGGTGATGACCGTCGGCCCGGCATCGAAGGTGAAGCCGTCCTTCTCCCAGAAATAGGCGCGCCCGCCGGGCTTGTCGCGGGCCTCGACCACCACTGTCTCGATCCCCGCGCTCTGCAGGCGGATCGCGAGGGCGAGGCCGCCGAAGCCCGAGCCGATGACGCAGGCCCTAGTCATGTTTCGGGGCTCATGCGGCTTGGCCCAGCGCAGAAACCAGTGGGGCGATCGGCCGGTGCCCGGTGAGGGCGGCCAGTGCCCCCGCGATTGATACCGGCGGCCTGCCGCACAGCACCCGCGCCCGGTCCAGCCGGGTCGAGCGGGCGGCGTAGAAGCGTTCGATCAGGGGTTCGGGCAGTCGGTAGAAGCGTTCGAACACGCGGTAGCGCTCCTGAGGCTCGGCAGCGGCAAGCAGCATCGTGCCGAGCCGGCGATAGAACCGGGTGGCGCGCCAGTGGTTCCGCGCCCGCGCCTCGAGCAGCGCGGCGAGCTGCACGCCCGGCAGGTCGGCCTCGGCGGCAACCGCCAGCGCGGTCTCGACCGCGAAAGGCAGGGTATAGGAGGTCAGCGGGTGGACGAAGCCGCCGCGCGCTCCGGCAATGGCCACGCCGGGAATGCGCTGCGTCGCCTGGAACGCCGCGAAATCGCCGCCGGTGATCACGGGGAGCACCCCGGTCTCGTGGGTCAGCGGCTCGCCGTGCCAGCCCCGCGCCGCGCAATAGGCGTCGATCCGCGAGGACAGCGCGCGGCGGTCGAGCACCGGCCGGTCCTGGTAATAGGTATCCTCGACGAAGATCTCGTGCGCGCCGAGCGGCAGCACATAGACGAAGCGGTAGCCGCCATGCTGCGTCACCCGGGCGTCCATGATTGTCGGCCGTTCGACGCCATGCGGCGCGTCGGTGCGCAGCTGGCGGCCCATGAAGACTTGCCAGCCGCCGGTGAGTTCCGGCGCCGACACCGGGCCACGGCAGTCGATCACGGCGCGCGCCGCCAGTTCCTCGCCCGAGGCCAGTATCACGCCGCGCTCGTGCAGCCCGGCCACTTCCGCCCGGCGGATCGCCTCGGCGGGCAGGGCGCGGCGCAGGGCGGCGTCGAAGTCCTCGGAGGCGAGCGAACGGTAGGGGGTGGAAAGGCGGCGCGCATGGCTGGGGAACGCGACGTCGTAACCGTGGTCCCATTCGCTGCGGCGGAAGCCGGCGAGGAGGGCCTGCCCCTCGGGCGAAAGGTCGCTGGCGAACCACGACCAGCGGTGGTTGCCGCCAAGCGCCTCGCCGGCTTCGACCAGCACGATCGAAAGGTCGGGCCGCGCCCGGTGCAAGGCGAGGGCGATCAGGCCCCCGGCCAGTCCCCCACCAACGATCGCGAAATCGGTTTTGCGCCCGGTCATTGCCTGATGGTGTAGCGTTTCGGAGGCATTGCGCAACGCGCTAGGGCGCGGCATCACCCGCGATCATGAGAGAGGGGCTCCCCATCGCCGCGGCAGCCGGCGCCGACGCTGCCGAGACCGTGCCGTCCGATGGTGCGCCGCTGCCGGAGCACTCCTGATATGCCGAGCTTGCTTCCCGACCGTCGCGGCGCGGTCTTCGCCGTGCTCATGGCGCTGGCCTTCGGTGCGATCCTGCTGGCCATGGGGCGCGAGCCGATCTGTCCCTGCGGTACCGTGAAACTGTGGTGGGGCGACAATCTTTCGGCCGAGAACAGCCAGCACCTGGCCGACTGGTATACCTTCAGCCACGTCATCCACGGCCTGCTGTTCTACTTCTTCGCTCACGTGCTGTGGCGGCGGTGGAAGCTGCTGGGCGGCAAGCCGGCGATCTGGGCCCTGCCGATCGCGGTGGCTTTCGAGGGCTTCTGGGAACTGCTGGAGAACTCGCCGCTCATCATCGAGCGCTACCGGGCGGTGACCGTCAGCCTGGGCTACAACGGAGACTCCGTGCTCAACTCGCTGGCGGACATCGGCTGGATGACGCTGGGTTTCCTCGTCGCCAGCCGCCTGCCGGTCTGGGCCAGCGTGGCATTGGCCGCGGCGTTCGAGCTGTTCACCCTGGCGATGATCCGCGACAACCTCACGCTCAACGTACTGATGCTGGTCTGGCCGATCGACGCGGTCCGCGTGTGGCAGGCGGGTTAGAGCGCTGCCGCACCAAGATCGGCAGCCGTTGGATGGCTCGCTTCCTCGTCACCCCCGCGAAGCCGGGGATGACGAGGTCGTGTACCGGGTGGCTACTTCGCCGCAGGTTTCGGCGCGGGGCCGCTCTGCATGATTTCCAGGTCGTTGCCGTCCGGATCCAGCACGTGGCGCGATTCCTGGCTGCCCGCGGTGAAGCGCGTGGTCTGCACCTTGCCGCCGTTGGCTTCGGCCGCGGCGAGCGCCTTGGCGAGGTCGGGCACCTGGATCACATAGCTGCCGCGCATCATGTCGGGGCCGCCCGAGCCCTTGATCATGATCATGCCCGGCGAACCGCCCGGGAAGATCAGGATGCGAATGCCGCCGCCACCGCCACCGGGACGGGCGGGCGCGGCGCCCGGAGCCGGACGAGGGCCGCCGAGGTTGGGCATGCCCATCGCCCGCATCCCGAAGACCTCGGTATAGAACTTCACGCCGCGGTCGAGGTCGCTGACCATGGTGCGCAGCATCAGCACCTTGGCGCCCGAAACCGGCTCGGCAGTCGGCGCGCCGGTCATGTCGACCTGGCGCCCCGGGGCCGCCGGTTTCGCCGCGGGTGCAGGCTGCGCCGCGGCAGCACTGGTCGTCGCCAGGGCGCACAGGCCCAGGACGGTCGCGATCTTCCTCATGTGGAATTTCCTCCCAAAAAACTCAAAACCCAACTCCCCATCCTTCGCCTAGCAGCGCGACAGGCCGGCTTCAATCCGCCGATACTAAGCAAGTTGGGTAATTGTCTGGATTGATAAATATCGTTGAACTATCGTTCGATAATTCTGATCAGTTAGCCGGACAGGTTCAACGATCGCCGATGAACTATCTCTGTCCGCCGCGCCGGTTCTAACGCAGCCGTTTGACGAAGATCGCGCCCCCGGGGCGCTTCTGCACTTCGAATTCCGGCAGCGATTCCAGCAGCTCCGACAGCCGCGAAAATCCATAGCTGCGCGCGTCGAAGGACGAGCGGTTGGCGGCGCGCTGGCCCAGTTCGGACAAGGTGGTGAAGCCATTTTCATCGCGCTTCGAGGCCTTCCAGGCATCGCCGAGCAACTTGATCAGATCGGCGCCGACCTCGGGCTTGGGCTCGGCCCTGTCCGCCACCGTGGCCACCGCTGCGGCGGCGACCGCGCTGACGTCGATGAAGCGGGTGCAGGCCTGGCGGAATCCCTCGGGGGTCTTGCTGGCGCTGCCGAAGCCGTAGACCGGCAGGCCGTTCTGGCGGATCCGCATGGCGATCGGCATGAAGTCGCTGTCGCTCGACATGATGCCAAAGCCTTGGACGGTGCCGCGATGCAACAGGTCCATTGCGTCGATCACCATCTTCATGTCGGTCGCGTTCTTGCCCTTGGTGACGTCGAATTGCTGCTGCGGATCGAGCGCCTGGGCATGGGTCATCGCCGCCCATCCTTTCAGCGACGCCTTGCTCCAGTTCCCGTACACCCGCCGCACGTTCACCGCGCCCAGCTCGGCAAGCACGGTCAGCACGCCCTCCAGGCTGTCGGGCGACGCATTGTCGGCGTCGATCAGCAGGGCGATGTTGGCGGT
>JBQCGM010000141.1:0-10969 GCA_051955585.1 Novosphingobium sp. | reverse complement strand
CCGGCGGCGCTCCTCGGGGGGGAGGATCGGGTATTGGCCGTCAGGCGGGCAACAACGGCCGGGTAAACTGGTCCGGTCCCGCTACTTCGACCGCCGCGCCATGCTTGCGGCGACGCGTCAGCCACTCGTTGAGCATCTGCGCCGTGGTGTGATCCATGCCGCGTAGGTCATCGAGGTCGAGCTTGACCGGGCGACCGTCCGGCAGCGCTTCGAGCACCGAGGTGAGCCGGGTCAGCGTCAGAAAGGTGGCCGAGCCCTTGAGCGAGACCCGAGTCACCTCCCCTTCCTCCCGCTGGCCGACGCCGAGCTTGAGCGTCCGCCAGTAGGGGATCAGTTCGACCAGCGAGAGCGCGAGGCCGACGAGGACGCCGGTAAGCAGATCGGTCGCGACGACGAGAACGAAGGTCACTGCCCAGATCAGCGCAGGCAGGCGTCCGTGCACGTGAAGCAGATGCTTCACGTGGTCCAGACTGACCAGGCGCCAGCCCGTCACCACCAGCACGGCACCCAGCGCGGCCATCGGGATCTCGCGCAGCAGCCAAGGCAGCAAGGCGACGAAGCCGAGGATCCAGACGCCGTGCAGCACGGTCGAAAGCCGAGTCTTGGCCCCCGCCTGAACGTTGGCCGAGGAGCGGACGATAACGCCGGTCATCGGCAGGCCGCCGGCCACGCCGCAAAGCAGGTTGCCGATGCCCTGAGCGCGAAGTTCCTTATTATAGTCGGTCCGCACGCCGTCGTGCATCCGGTCAACCGCTGCGGCGGACAGCAGGGTCTCGGCGCTGGCGATGAAGGCGATGGCGATGGCCGCGAGCAGCACAGCGGGCTGTGCCAGCGGCGCGAGAAATCCATCGCCGGGCACCTTGAAGGCGGCCGAGATCGATTCCGGCACCGCGACGCGCGCGACGTCGAGACCGAGCGCGAAGGCGACCAGCGTGCCCGCCATGACTCCCAGCAGGGCGCCGGGGACCAGCTTGAGCTTGGCCGGACGCCATTTCTCCCAAGCGAGCATGACGCCGATGGTCAGGACGCCTATGCCGAGCGCCAGTTCGGTGGCACGGACGTCGAGCGACAGGCCGAGGACGCGGGCCGGCATTGCGGCCAAGTTCTCCAGGCCGCTCGACAACGGCTTGGCGTCGAACAGGGTGTGGAACTGGCCGACAACGATCAACGCGCCGATGCCGGCAAGCATGCCGTGGACCACGGCGGGCGAAATCGCCCGAAACAGGCCGCCGAGCTTGAGCATGCCTGCAATCAGCTGGATCACCCCTGCCAGGACCAGCAAGGGTCCCAGCGCCGCTAGGCCGTGCTCGCGAACGAATTCGAAGACGATCACCGCCAGGCCCGCGGCTGGGCCGCTGACCTGGAGCGGAGAGCCAGCGAATAGACCGACGACGATACCGCCGATGATCCCCGTCACCAGGCCCATCTCGGGCGGCACGCCGGAAGCGATCGCGATTCCCATGCACAGCGGCATGGCAACCAGGAAGACGACGATCGAAGCGGTGAAGTCGCTCGCCAAATGCGCAAGGGGGCCGGTTCGGCGGCCTTGGCCGACCATACTCATTCGGCGGCCTCAAGCGCGCCCTGACCCCAGAAGCGAGGTTGGGCCGACAGAGCAACGGGCAGCGGATCTTCTTCGCGCAACGGAACGAATTGACCGGTTTCGCCGTCGAGGCCAAGCACCTGACCGGCGGCGATATCGACGAACCAGCCGTGCAGCGCCATCTCGCCCTTGGCGATCGCCGAGGCGACCGAGGGGTGCGTACGCAGGTGGGCGATCTGCGCAATCACGTTCTCCAGCGCCAGGGCGCGAACGCGTTCGGGGCCGTCGAGCTCGGGACAGCAGCTATCGACCACGTGGACCGCGGCAGAACCGTGACGCAGCCAAGCCGCGACGTTCGGCATGGTCGCCAGAGCATCGGGATTGGCCATGCCCTTCACCGCACCGCAGTCCGAATGGCCACAGACGATGATGTCGCGCACGCCGAGGGCCAGCACGGCATATTCAACGGTCGAGGACACCCCCCCATTCATCGTGGCATAGGGCGGAACGATGTTTCCGGCATTGCGGCAGACGAACAGGTCTCCGGGCTTGGCCTGAAGGATTTGTTCCGGCACCACGCGCGAGTCCGCGCAGGAGATCATCAGGGCCTTGGGAGCTTGCCCCTGGCTGGAAAGTTTCGCGAACAGCTCTCCGCTGTCCGGGAATATCGTCTTCTCGAAGCTGAAGACGCGACCGATCAGTTCGTTCACTGTGCTTGGACCTTTCAATACACGCAGCGCAAAGCTGCGGATGAAGGTGAAGCTAAGGAGCGCGCCTTTCTTGAATCGGTATGATCTGTAATGAATTGTTGCAGCGCAGCATGGCGCTGGTCAGGCTGCCGCGCGAGGCAAACGGATCGTCACGCGCAAACCGCCTGAAGATTTGTTCTCGAGCAGCAGGACCCCGCCCTCAGCCTTGACCACCCGGTCCACGATCGGCAGGCCCAGGCCCATCCCGGCCGTGTTGCGGGTCCGCGCGTTGTCGAGCCGGACGAAAGGCAGGAGCACTTCGGCAAGACGCTCGGCGGGGATGCCCGGCCCGTCATCCTCCACCCTGATCTCTGCCCCGTCCCCACGCTCGACAACTTCAAGCCGCACGTTGCCCCCATAGGCCAGCGCGTTCTCGACCAGATTGGACAGGGCGCGCCGTACCGCCACCGGCCGCGTCAGAATCTCCAGATGCGACGGTCCGCGATAAACTGCACGCTGCCCCCGGTCGCGGGCATTGTCGACTAAGGTGCGCGCAGTGACCGCGATATCGATTCGCTCGATCGGGCCACCGTCTTGCCCTGACTCGACGAAGGTCTGGAGCGACTGCAACAGCCCGCGCATCTCCTCGATGTCCTGCCCGATCTCCTCGCGCAGCCGCGGATCGATCGCCGCGTCCTCGATCCTGAGCTGCAATCGCGCCAAAGGCGTGCGTAAATCGTGCCCGACGGCAAGCAAGGTCTGCGATCCGGCTGCCAAAAGCTGGCGAATACGCTCTTGCATGGCGTTGAAAGCGCGGATCAGCTGAAGCACCTCGCCCTCACCCGTCTCCGGCAAGGGTCGCGAATCCGCGGCTCCCACGTTCGATGTCGCCTCGACCAGCGTCCGCAGCGGCTTCAGCATCAGGCGGAACAGCAGCCAGGCAAGGACCAGCAGCACGACCGAAGGCAAGGCCATGCTGAGCACGCGGCCGAGCTTAAGCGGCCAGGGCGATTGGCCGGCGAAGCGAAACGTCACGACGGAACCGTCTCGTAGCGTCGTGGTGCCGCCTAGGTCGCCGCCGGTGGACAGCGGCATGAGCTTGAGGTGAAGATGGGCATAGCGCAAATCTGGCTCGGCCAGCAGCATCTGCTGGTGTAGCGTCGGCAGGTCGATCGCATTGGAAGCCGGAACGCGGGTGGGCGACCACGATAGCGTGACCCGTTCGGTGTTGAGTTCGCTCGCAATCAGCGGCCGATCGACGGGTTTGGTGCGGTCCAGCAGGCGGTGCGCCACGACGACGTGCTCCGCCATCCAGGCGGCCTCGTCCTGCCGGATCATGAATTGCCGGGCGCTCTCGAACAAGGCCGAATTGATGAAGAAATCGAGCGAAACGACGACCAGCACGATCGCCAGAAGCCGGCCGCCGAGCCCGACCCGGCCGAGCGCTTTCAATTCCTGCTGACTTCTGCTGAGAAGATGTAACCGACGCCGCGGACAGTCTTGATCGGGGCGTTCTGCTCACCGGTCGACAGCTTCCGGCGCAGCCGGCTGACGAGCACGTCGACGCTGCGGTCCGAACTGTCGGCCAAGCGCGTGCGCGACAACTCGATCAGGCGCTCGCGCCCGATAACGCGCTGCGGCTGGCCGAGGAAAACACTGAGCAGATCGAACTCAGCTCCGGTCAGGTCGACGAGCGCACCACCGGGAGACCGCAATTCGCGCCGGGCGGTCGACAAGGTCCAGCCGTCGAACTGCAGCTCGTTGCGGCTGGACGCCTGATCCGCCGGGGCATCCCCATTGCCGCGGCGGCGCAACACCGCACCGATCCGGGCGATCAGTTCGCGAGTGCTGAACGGCTTGGCCAGATAGTCGTCGGCACCGAGTTCGAGGCCGACCACGCGATCTTCCTCCGCACCGCGGGCGCTGACGAAGATCACGGGGGTGTCCTTCGTCTGGCGGAGGCGGCGTAAAAGGTCGATGCCGCTGGTACCGGGCAGCATGATGTCGAGCACGAGCAGGTCGGCTGGCTCGCTCTCCAACAGCACCCACATCTCGGCGCCGGTACTGGCGGAACGGACGTTGTAGCCATGCTCGCGCAGGGCCCGCGCCGTCAGGTTGCGCAGCGGTGGATCGTCCTCGACCAGGACAATGGAGGGGGCTGTCATCTGGCTCACGAACTCTTTATGAAGGGGCACATAGACATTGGGACGCGCAGGTTCAATCTAGCCCACGCGCGCACCGAGCCGCCAGGCTTCCAGCGCCGCGATCAATCCGGCGGCTTCAGCGGGAGCGATCCCGCTGATCACATCCTTGCCCGAGCTGTCGCGGAAATAGATCGGCCAGGGCGCCCGCGAGGCGGTCTGATAACCTGCCGCCAGTTCGCCCACGACATGCCCGGGAAGCTCGAAGCCGATCCGAGTAATACGGTTGCAAAAACCCGCGCCGTCGGTCGGCGGGCACTGGCCCAGCGACCGATCGACCACGATCGGCCGCACGCTACGCCGGAGGCCGCCGGATATGTATTGGACCACAAGGACATCCTTGTGTCCGCTCACCGTAACGAGATCGTGCCAGACCTGCCAGGTCACCCGACCGCTGGCTCGGTGGATCACCGCGCGGAGATGGACGTCGCCGGCATGGGCACCACGAACCACGCGAGCCCGCACATAGCCATCGCGGGTCGACAGCACGACGGTGCCCCCCGCTTGGTCATCGGAAATCCGTACCCGACTGGCAAAGTCGGTGGGCGAGAGCGCCGCAAGGGCACGCGGAAGCCGTTCGTAAGCCTGTGCGGCCGGTGCAAGGATAAACGCTGCAGCCAGAAGCGAGAGCGACAGGGAGCGATGCATCACCGAACTATCGGTAATCCGCATTTCCCGATCCGCTCGCGAGCGTTGCAAATCATTGCTGGGGACCGCCCCTAACCGCAGAAATTTCCGGCGCGGCAACCATGAGCAAAGAATGGTTGCTAGCGTGCGCCCAAATCGCCCTGCCCGATCGTCCCGCTGGCCATTTCCAGCATCTTGTCGAGGCTCTTCTTGGCGCCAAGCCGCAGGCTTTCCTCGATCTCGATGCGCGGGCTCAGGTCGCGAAGCGAAACGTAAAGTTTTTCGAGCGTGTTGAGGGCCATGTAAGGACAGATGTTGCAGTTACAGTTGCCGTCCGCCCCCGGTGCGCCGATGAACTGCTTTTCCGGCATGGCGAGCTGCATCTGATGGATGATGTGCGGCTCGGTCGCGACGATCAAGGTATCGCCGAGGCCCGAAGAACCCATCGTCCTGGCGAACTGTAGGATGCCGCTGGTCGAGCCGACGTAGTCCGCATGGTCGACGATCGTCGGCGGGCAGTCGGGATGCGCGGCGATCGGCGCGCCGGGATGCTGGGCCTTGAGCTTCAGCAGCTCGGTCTCCGAAAACGCCTCATGGACGATGCAGACGCCTGGCCAAAGCAGCATGTCGCGGCCGAACTTGCGGTTCAGATAGCCGCCGAGGTGGCGATCCGGACCGAAAATGATCTTCTGTTCGGGTGGGATCTGCTGGAGGATTGTCTCGGCGCTCGAAGAGGTGACGATCACGTCGGACAGCGCCTTCACCTCGGTCGAGCAGTTGATGTAGGTCAGCGCGATATGGTCGGGGTGCGCCTCGCGGAAAGCCTTGAATTTCTCGGGGGGACAGGAATCTTCCAGGGAGCACCCGGCATCGAGATCTGGCAGGACCACGATTTTCTCCGGCGAGAGGATCTTGGCCGTATCGGCCATGAACTTGACTCCGCAGAAGGCAATCACCTCGGCATCGGTCGCCGCCGCCTTGCGGCTCAACTCCAGGCTATCGCCGACAAAGTCCGCCAGGTCCTGCAACTCGGGCTTCTGATAGTAGTGGGCCAGGATCACCGCATTGCGCTCCTTGCGCAGACGGTCGATCTCGACACGCAGGTCGAGCCCGGCGAGGCTGGTGGGTTGGGCGGTCATGATCGATGTATTCCCCGAGGTTTTGTGCGGGCTGATATAGGTCGGCGCGCCGCAAACCCAAGGCCCTTCTTCAATGCGCAGCGATCGCCGCAGCGCGCTCGATGAAGAACGGGGTCAACGCGGCCAGTGTCACGGCCACGTGGGCAAACACCACGACCACGGCGGAAACGACGGTAGCCGGGTGAATGCCGACGAACCGTTTGCGGTCATGCCGCGCGACAAGGCCCAAGGTGGCGAGCTGGATCATCATGACCACCCACTCGCCCCAGATCCCCATCAATGGCATCGGCAGCAGCCGACCGAAGGCGGGCTCCATAAGCAGCACAAGCGCCCCGACCATCAGGCGACGATGCCGCTCGGGCCGGTTTCGGTTGGCCACGGCGGCCACGATCATCCCTGCAAAGATCAGCAGGCCAACCTGAGTCAACGCAAGGAAATAGGCATCGCTGAAATACGGCGGCACCCGGTGCAGCGCGATCGCCCGCACTCCGGTGAACATGCCGAGCACGACCAGCGCCGCAGCGAGGGCCACGCCGAGCAGGCCCAGCTGCCGATGGAGCACGAGGTTGCCACGCTGAACCAGGCTCGACTGATAGACCAGCAGCCCAAGCCAGGAGAGCATGACTAACCCGTGAAAGTGCACCCATAGCGGAACCGCGCCGAAGTTGACGAAGCCGCGGGCCGCAAATTGCGCAAAACCGAGCACGATCACCAGCGCTATGCCGCTGATCATCCGCAAAAAGAACGGTTTATCGCGCGTCGCGCCGTCCGCCAAAGTCGCCATGATTCCCCCCGATCCCCCCGATCCCCCCGGGGCGGGCGGGGCGCTAGCACCGGCGGGGGCAAGCTCCCGCCCTCATCCGTGCGCCGGGCCAGGCCGCGCCGTTGGAGATCGATGAGATGCGCGAGAACCGACCGCCCGGCCGCAGGCCACAGCGCACGGTCGACCCCCTGGTACATCCGCGGAACCAGGGCTTCGATTGACGCGGAACCTCCTTCCAGCAGGCGCAGAATCTGCCGTTCGCGCTGGCGGCGATGGCCCATCATCCCGCGCACCAGTTGCTGCGGCTTGTCCACCTGGGGCCCGTGGGCCGGGTAAAACACGCGGTCAGTCCGGTCATAGAGCTTCTGCAAGCTTTCCATATAGTCGCTCATGTCGCCATCGGGCGGGGCGATCACGCTGGTCGACCAGCCCATGACGTGATCCCCTGTGAACAGGGCGCCGCTTTCTTCCAACGCAAAGCATAAGTGGTTCGAGGTGTGTCCCGGGGTGGCCACGGCGGTCAGCGTCCAATCAGGCCCGGACAAACTTTCGCCATCACCCAGCACGCGGTCCGGTGCATAAGTCTGGTCGAACGGCGCGTCAGACCGAGGGCCGCTGTCCGAGATCGCCAGCGGCGCGCACCCGACAATCGGCGCGCCGGTCAGCGCGGCCAGCGGCGCCGCTGCGGGGGAATGGTCGCGGTGCGTATGGGTGCAGAGAATAGCGGTGAGCCGGGCTCCCCCGATCGTATCGAGAAGAGCCCGGATGTGCGCTGCCTCGTCGGGCCCAGGATCGATCACCGCAACCTCGTCCCCGGCGCCGACAACGTAGCTTTCGGTACCGGTATAGGTGAAGGCCGACGGATTGGCGGCGAGCAGCCGGCGCACCAGCGGCTCAAGCTGCTCGGCCTGCCCGGTCGGCCACGGCTTGGCGGGGAATTGCATGCCGGGCATATGGTCATTCGATCCGCTCGTGTCGAGCGCGGGGAAGGAAACCGATGGCCGACGATCCGCAGGTGCTGGTGCTCGATGCCGGGACCACCTCCACCAGGGCCATGATCTTCGCCCTTGACGGACAAGTCATGGCCACGGCGCAGCGGGAACTTACTCAGTTCTATCCCCAGCCCGGCTGGGTCGAGCACGATCCTGCCGAGATCTGGGCGGCGACCCTCGCCTGCGCGCGCGAAGCGGTCGAATATGCGGGCGGCGCGGTGCGCATTGGCGCGATCGGCATTACCAACCAGCGGGAAACCGTCGTCGCCTGGGACAAGACCACCGGCAAGCCGCTCCACCGCGCCATCGTCTGGCAGGACCGACGCACCGCGGAGTTCTGCGGGCACCTGCGGGGAGAAGGCCGCGAGGACGAGATCCAGGCTCGCACGGGCTTGCTGCTCGATCCCTATTTCTCCGCTACCAAAATGCGCTGGTTGCTGGACAATGACCGCGCAGTCCTCGCCGCGGGGGAGCGGCTGGCCTTCGGCACGGTCGAATCCTGGCTGGTCTTCAACCTGACCGGCGGCGCGCATCTTACCGACGCCACCAATGCCAGCCGAACCAGTCTCCTACCGCTCGGCGGCGCGACCTGGGAACCATATCTCTGCGATCTGTTCGGCGTGCCTCCCGCCGCCCTGCCCGAGGTGGTCGACTGCGCGGGCGAGTTCGGCGTTACGCTCCCTCATCTGCTCGGCCGAGCCATTCCGATCGCGGGCCTCGCGGGCGATCAGCAGGCGGCTACGATCGGCCAGGGCTGCCTCTCGCCGGGCGACACCAAAGCGACCTTCGGCACGGGGGCCTTCGTTCTCGCCAACATGGGCAGCCGGATACCCGCTTCGCGGCATCGCTTGCTGGGCACGGTCCTTTACCAGCTCGACGGCAAGCGCTGCTACGCGCTCGAGGGCTCGATTTTCGTCGCCGGCTCGATGATCCAGTGGCTACGCGACAGTCTGGGCCTGATCGCCAGCGCGGCCGAGACGGCCGAACTCGCCGCATCGGTTCCCGATAGCGGCGGAGTGGTGATCGTGCCGGCGCTCTCCGGCCTTGGCGCGCCGCACTGGCGGCCCGAGGCGCGCGCGGCGATCACTGGGCTCAGTTTCGCCAGCGGCCGCGCCCAGGTGGTGCGCGCGGCGCTGGAGGCAATGACGATGCAGATCGGCGATCTCGCCGAAGCTTTCGCCGCCGACGGCGCCAAGTGGCGGAGCTTGCGAATCGATGGGGGAATGAGCGCAAACGAATGGATGGCCCAGGATCTGGCCGACATGCTCGCCTTGCCGGTCGAACGACCCGACTTCGTCGAAACGACCGCGCTCGGTGCGGCGATGCTTGCCAGCCTGGGAGCCGGCTTGGTGCCCGATTTGGCGGCAGCCGCCCAAGCGATGCGCGGGGAGCGCCGGCAGTTTACCCCAAGCCGAGACGAGCCCTGGCGGGTAGACCGCCGCGCGGCCTGGCGCGCGGCGGTCGCGAAGGTTTAGCTCGCGATTGCGCTGCCGATCCGCTCGCGCAGGCGTTCGACCGCACCCGGCATTCCGGGATCGCGCGCGCGCCAGTCATGGTCGAGCCGGACGAGCCGTGCGTAGAACCGGGTCGTCGCTTGGACGAGGTCGAGTGTCCTGTCGTCGAGCATGGCCAGTTGCTCGGGCGCGGGCGACCTGTCCGCCATCAGGCGGCCGTAACGCTTCAGCTGGAACTCGGAAAGCTCGCCGGCGATATAGGCACGGTGGTTGAGCAGCCAGGCCAACGCATGCATCATCCGCGTCGTCGTCCGAAGCGCTTCGCACGAAAAGGCCAACCGCGCGGTGTCCCCGTCGGCAATCCGCGTGTCGAGCCGCCCGGACATGTCGAAGGCCGCGCGTACCTCGTCGGACAGAACGAGCGCCTCGCAATAGAGGCCGTCGATGATCCGCGGATTGATGGTGACAGGTTCTGACATCCGGAGCTTGGCTATCCGGCGCCGCGGTTCCCGGCAACTGGATGGCCTTGCCCGGGCTGATTCAAAACGGGACTGTCCGGTTCCGGGACATCTCGAAGGCCCGGACGATTCGGCTTTCCGTCAGTCAAGTCCGGTCAGGCGATAATGTCGGGGATCAAATAGTCCTGGATCATCGCGATCTGGTCCTTGAGCTTGAGCTTGCGCTTTTTCAGGCGAGCGACCTGCAACTGATCGCTGGCACCGTCGCTCAGCGCATCGATCGCGGCATCGAGATCGCGATGTTCGATCCTGAGCATTTCCAGACGCTTGCGCATCTCTTCTTCGTTGACGCCTGCCATTTCAAATAGTCCCCACCGCAGAACGTCTCGTCCAACCCGCGTTCGTCCGGTCGCAATCATACCGTCGTTTGCCGAAATGCCGTCGCAGGCGCTTCGCAACTTAGGCTTAATGTGCTTCCATGACAATCGCGACGAGCCCCTTGCGCGAGTCGGAAGGTGTGAGTTCGCCACGAGGGTCGAAACCCGAAGGAGAAGCTCCGATGGAAGCATCGCATGCCAACGCCCTGCAACTCAAACACGCCGGCCTAGAGCGACAACTCGCCGAGGAACAGGGCCGTCCCATGCCTGACGTGATCACCATCCAGCTCCTTAAGAAGCGCAAGCTCCGCATCAAGGAAGAGCTCGCCCACATCCACTAGCGCGGTCGCCAGTCCTCATCCCGCCGGGCAAATTCCACGTTCGGCGGGGGCAGGCGCGTTTCCAAATCCTGCGCTTTGGGTTAGGCGTCGGGCATGAACTCCGCCGTGACCGCCGCCCGCACGATCCTCACCCGTCTGCACGACGTGATGGCTTCGCGTTCCAACGCCCAGGCCAAGCTGAACACGGTGGTCGACGTGATCGGCTCCAGCCTGAATAGCGAGGTATGCTCGGTCTACCTCCTACGAGAGGGCATGCTGGAGCTGTTCGCCACGCGGGGCTTGGCCCAAGAGGCGGTACACGTCACCCGCATGGCGATCGGCGAGGGTCTTGTCGGCACGATCGCCGAAAACAACGACACGCTGAACCTCGCCGAAGCGACGGCCC
>JBQCGM010000140.1:0-46942 GCA_051955585.1 Novosphingobium sp. | reverse complement strand
TGCTCGTTGGGGCGCGAACCGCCGAGCGCCGGGGCGGCCTCTCGAGCCTCCGCCTCGGCCGCGCTCGAGACGATGATCGCCGCCCAGCGGCCGAAGGGCGGCGCGCCGGCGTCGCGGCGTGCCTGAGTTTCGGCCTCGTAAAAGGCGTCGCGGTCCCCCGCGGCGAGCGCGGCAATGACCGACGCTTCTGGATGGCGGGTCTGGATCAGCACCTCGCCCGGCTTCTCCCCGCGCCCGGCTCGGCCGGCGACCTGGGCGATCTGCTGGTAGGTGCGCTCGCCGGCGCGAAGGTCCCCGCCCTCGAGGCCGAGATCGGCGTCGACCACGCCCACCAGGGTGAGTTCGGGAAAGTGATAGCCCTTGGTCACCAGCTGCGTGCCGACGATCACGTCGATCAGGCCTTCTTCGGCCTTGGCGACGAACTCCCCGATCTTCTCCGGACTGTTCAGCGTGTCCGAGGTGACCAGCGCGACCCGCGCCTCGGGCAGCAGCTCGGCGACCTCGTCGGCGATCCGCTCCACTCCGGGCCCGCACGCCACCATGCAATCCGGCGTGCCGCACTCCGGGCAGGCCTCGGGCACCCCCGCCTCGTGCCCGCAGTGATGGCAGGCGAGCCGGCGCGAAAGGCGGTGCTCGACCAGCCAGGCCGTGCAGTTGGGGCACTGGAAGCGGTAGCCGCAATTGCGGCACAGCGTCAGCGGGGCGTAGCCCCGCCGGTTGAGGAACAGCAGCGACTGCTCGCCCTTCGCCAGCCGCTCCCGCATCTCCTTGACCAGCCGCGGGGCGAGCCAGCGCCCGCGCTCGGGCTGTTCCTGGCGCAGGTCGACGACGGCGATGTCGGGCAGGGTGGCCCCGCCGAAGCGGGCGGGCAGTTCGATCTTTTCGTAGATTCCCGCTTCTGCCAGCTGCATCGATTCGAGCGCCGGGGTGGCGCTGGCCAGGATCACCGGAATGGCCTCGAACCGGGCGCGGATCACCGCGACGTCGCGCGCGTTGTAGCGCACCCCGTCGTCCTGCTTGAACGAAACCTCGTGCGCTTCGTCCACCACGATCAGGCCGAGGCGCGCGTAGGGCAGGAAGAGGGCCGAGCGGGCGCCGACCACGACCTGGGCCTCTCCGGAAACGATCGCCCGCCAGGCGCGGCGGCGCTCGGTCGACTTGAGCGAGGAGTGCCACAGGACCGGCGGCACGCCGAAGCGGTGTTCGTAGCGGCGCAGGAAGTTCTCGGTCAGTGCGATTTCGGGCAGCAGGACCAGGACCTGGCGGCGTTGCTCCAGCGCGGCGGCGATGGCCTCGAAGTAGCACTCGGTCTTGCCCGAGCCGGTGACGCCATCGAGGAGGAAGGGAGTGAAGCCGCCTTCCACGGTTGCCGAGACAAAACGGTCAGCCGCGGCCTGCTGGTCGGGCGACAGTTCGGGCACGGCGAAATCCGGCCGGGCGTGGGGATAGGGGCGGTCGAGGTCGACCGTCACCGGCTCGAGCAACCCCGCGCCGACCATGCCGCGCAGTACGCCTTCGGATACGCCGGCCAGTTCGGCGAGTTCGCGGATGGTTGCCTGTTCGCCCTGAAGCGCGTCGAGCGCCGCGGCGCGCTGGGGAGTGAGGCGGGCCGGCTCGGCCCCGGACAGACGATATTCGGTGGTCGTCCCGCCGCCCTTCAAGGCTGCTCCGCTGGCCAGCGCCATCCGGGCAACCGCAATCAGCGGGGCGCAATAGTAGTCGGCGGTCCATTCGATGAGGCGGCGCAGCGGGGCCGCCAGCGGCGGGACCGGGAGGACCCCGAGCAGCGGCCGGAGACGCGAATCCGGAACTTCGGTAGTGGGCAGCCGTTCCGGTTCCCAGACGATCCCGATGATCTGCCGGGGACCCAAAGGCGCGACCACGGCCGATCCGGGCTCGACCGTCATTCCTTCCGGGACGCGATAGTCCAACGGTCCGAGCGCGGCGTTGAAAACAAGGAGTCGAACTCGGGCCATGGGCCATGCATATAGGGGCGACGTCAGTCTCGGGAAGGAGCGCATGATGAACGATGTGGGCAAAGCCAGGATCGCGGGTGGCATGATCGCGCGGCGCGAGGCGCTGGCCGGCATCGGGGCGACGGGCGTGCTCGCGGTGCTGCCCGGCTGGGCTCTGGCTGCTACCGGGCCTAGCCTGGACGTAGCCCGCAGGCTGATGCGCCTTTCCACGCAGCGCGCCTTCACCAAGCTTTCCGCGCCCGATGGCTTCTGGTCGAGCCCGGTCGCCCGCTTTGATCTGCCCGAACTATTTGTGAAGGGGCGCTCGCCCGTGCCGCAGGGTAGCCGCGAACAGCTCGCCCGCAAGCTCAACGCCGTGGCGGCAGCCGGCGCGCGCCGGGCGGGGCGAGCGTCGCGTTCGGCCCATGGGCTGATCAAGCGGCAGGACGCCGCTGCGATCGTCAATGGCGAGGCGACCGCGGGCACCTCGATCCTGCGCGACCGGGTCGGCCCCGATCTGATCAACGTGATGATCCCGGCAATCGAGCGCGAGCTCCGCGCCGACCGCGACCCGGTCGTGGTCGCGGCCGTCAGCCGTCTCTCCGGCGTCGAACTTACCGACGTCGCCAAGGCCGTCGCGCTCAAGGCCGACAGCGCGATCTGGTATCAGATCGGGGCCGAGGAAGGCGACATCCGCAAGAATCCCCGCTCGACCGGCGACCGCGTTCTGATCGGGGCTTTCGCCAAGTGACCGCCCAAAATTAGGCGTTCGCCTCGAGCGAAGCCGAGACGCCGCGAGCAAGTGTCTCGACTTCGCTCGACACGAACGGTCGGGGGTGAATAAGGGGGGGCAGACAACGACTCGCGCCCCGGAGCCATCATGAAGTTCTTCGCCGACACCGCCGAAATCGCCGACATCAAGGAGCTGGCCGCCACCGGCCTGCTCGACGGCGTGACCACCAACCCCTCCTTGATCGCCAAGTCCGGCCGCGACTTCATGGAGGTCACGCGCGAAATCTGCGGAATCGTCGCCGGCCCGGTCAGCGCGGAGGTCGTCGCGCTCGATCACGACGGCATGATGCGCGAGGCCGAGGTTCTGCGGAAGATCGCCGACAACGTCTGCATCAAGGTGCCGCTGACGATCGACGGGCTCAAGACCTGCAAGAAGCTGACCGGCGACGGCACCATGGTCAACGTCACGCTGTGCTTCTCGGCCAACCAGGCGCTGCTCGCGGCCAAGGCGGGAGCGACCTTCGTCTCGCCCTTCGTCGGCCGCCACGACGACAACGGCTTCGACGGCATGCAGCTGATCAGCGACATCCGCCTGATCTACGACAACTATTCGGCCTTCACGACCGAGATCCTGGTCGCCTCGGTCCGCCACCCGGTCCACGTGCTGGAAAGCGCCAAGATCGGCGCCGACGTGATGACCGCGCCGCCCTCGGTCATCAAGAGCCTGTTCAAGCATGTCCTCACCGACAAGGGCATCGAGGGCTTCCTGGCCGACTGGGCCAAGACCGGCCAATCGATCTGACCCGGACCATCTGAGGCAATCCTGACGAATGGCCGACGATTCCCCCCTCGACCGCTTCAAGTCCGCGCTGACCGGCGCCTCGCGGGCGCTCGCGCACGAGGCGGAGGTCGAGGTCAACTGGACCGCGGACAACGCCAGCCAGTCGGGCACCACCTTCCGCGTGCCCACGCCGAGCCGCAGCCTGCCGCGCGCCCAGGCGATGGAGGCGCGCGGCTTTGCCGACAGCTTCGCGCTCAAGCTGCGCCACCACAACGATGCGCTGCACCTCCGCGGCGCGCCGTCGGAGCCGGTGGCGCGGGCCTGCTACGACGCGGTCGAGCTGGTCCGCTACGAGGCGCTGGGATCCAAGGGCTACGCGGGGATTCGCGACAACCTCGACGCCGCGCTCTCGGTTCGGATGGGCGCCGACCCGATTACCCGTGCCCAGACCCCCGATCAGGTGCCGATGCAGGGCGCGCTCGCCCTGCTGCTGCGCGAGCACCTGACGGGCCAGCCGGTACCCGAGGCGGCGCGCCAGGGCGTCGACATGATGCGCGCGTGGATCGAGGAGAAGGCGGGCGCCGACTTCGACGCGCTCGCTCTGTCGCTCGACGACCAAAAGGCCTTCCAGGGGCTGGCGCTCGACATGCTCCAGCACCTCGAGCTGACCCGCGCCGAGCCGCCGGCGAGCGATCCCGAGGAGGGCGAGGACCAGGACGGCGACGAGGATACCGAGGACGACGAGGAGGGCGACAGCGCGGGCGAGGAGCAGCAGCCCAGCGAGATCGCCGCCGAAGCCACCCAGGGCGACGAGCGGAGCGAAAGCGAGAGCCGGTCCGAAGGCCAGGAGGAGATGGACGACGGCGAGGCCGGCGAGGACGGCGAGGAGGGCATGCTCCCGGTTCGCCCCAACCGCCCGTGGAACGATACCTCGGCCGGGATCGACTACAAGGCCTGGACCACCCAGTTCGACGAGGTCGTCGCCGCGCGGGACCTTTGCGACGAGGAGGAACTGACCCGGCTGCGCGCCTATCTCGACGCGCAATTGAAGGGTCTCCAGGGCGTGGTCACCCGGCTGGCAAACCGCTTGCAGCGCAAGCTGATGGCCCAGCAGAACCGCTCGTGGGACTTCGACCAGGAGGAAGGCCTGCTCGATGCCGCGCGGCTGGCCCGCGTGGTGGTCTCGCCGGGCCACTCGCTGTCCTACAAGAGCGAGCGCGACATCGAGTTCAAGGACACGATCGTTACCCTGCTGATCGACAATTCCGGGTCGATGCGAGGCCGCCCGATCTCGATCGCGGCGATCAGCGCGGACGTCATGGCCCGCACGCTGGAGCGCTGCGGGGTCAAGACCGAGATCCTGGGCTTCACCACCCGCGCCTGGAAGGGCGGGATGAGCCGCGACGCCTGGCTCGCGGGGGGCAAGCCGGCGCAGCCGGGCCGGCTCAACGATCTGCGCCACATCGTCTACAAGAAGGCCGACGAGCCCTGGCGCCACGCCCGCCGCAACCTTGGCCTGATGATGCGCGAGGGGCTGCTCAAGGAGAACATCGACGGCGAGGCCCTGCTCTGGGCGCATTCGCGGCTGCTGGCGCGTCCGGAAGATCGCCGCGTGCTGATGGTCATTTCCGATGGCGCCCCGGTCGACGATTCCACGCTCAGCGTGAACAGCGCCGGCTATCTCGAGGCGCACCTGCGCAAGGTGATCGACTGGATCGAGCGGCAGTCGCCGGTCCAGCTCGTCGCGATCGGCATCGGACACGACGTCACCCGCTACTACCGCCGCGCCGTGACGATCATGGACGCCGAGCAACTCGGCGGCACGATGATCGAACAACTCGCCGGTCTGTTCGAGGAAGAATAAGTCAGCGGCGAAACATTACCCGGACAATTTGCGACAGAAATCCGCGTGACATCGCGGCTCCGGCCCGACAGATAGCGGCCATCCTCATTGGGAGAATGGACCATGCGCAAGTTCGTCATCGCCGCCGCCCTCATGGCGGCCGCCCTTCCGGCCGTGGCTTCGGCCGAAGCCGCCAAGTTCTCGACCGAAGCTTCGACCATCAGCGATCTGATCGGCAATGCCGAGGCCAAGGCCGTCCTCGACAAGAAGATGCCCGGCATCGCCGCCGCCGCCGAGCAGGGCGCGGGTGGGATGACCCTGCGTCAGCTCCAGGGCATGGCCCCGGACCGCATCAATGCCAAGACCCTGGACGAGATCGACGTCGAGCTCGCCAAGATCAAGTAATCCTGCCGTCAGGCGGAACAGCGGCGGGCGCGGCGGCAATGCCGCGCCCGTTTGCGTTGGCGCTGCTTGACCTTTGGTGCAGCCCACGTCAGTCCGCCGCATCATGACCGACACACATGCACTGACGCTGTTCAACAGCCTGACCCGCCAGCTCGAGCCGTTCGAGCCCGTCCATCCCGGCGAGGCGCGGGTCTATTCGTGCGGGCCGACGGTCTACAACTATCAGCATATCGGCAACATGCGGGCTTATATCTTCGCCGACACGCTCGGCCGAACGCTGGCCTTCAAGGGATATCGGCTTCGTCACGTCATCAACATCACCGATGTCGGGCATCTGACCTCCGATGCCGATGCTGGCGACGACAAGATGGAAAAGGCTGCCGCCCAGGCCGGCAAGTCGGCTTGGGACATCGCGCGCTATTATCAGGAGGTCTTCGAGGCTGATCTCGCCAGGCTCAATGTGAGGAAGCCGGCGCATCCACGAGCGACCGAATATGTCGAGCAAATGATCGATTGGGGCAAAGCGATCGCGCCGGAGCACTGCTACGAGCTCGATAGCGGGCTGTACTTCGACGTATCTACCGTTCCCGACTACGGTCGGCTTGCCCGCACCGTCACGGACGAGGGGGAGGGCCGGATCGAGCAGGTCGAGGGCAAACGTCACGCTGCCGACTTCGCGATCTGGCGCAAGACTCCCCTCGGCGAGACCCGCCAAATGGAATGGGATTCCCCCTGGGGCCGCGGCGCGCCGGGCTGGCATATCGAGTGTTCGGTGATGAGTGCCGAACTGCTCGGTCATCCCTTCGATATCCATACCGGAGGTATTGACCACCGTGAGATCCACCATCCCAACGAGATCGCTCAGAACCAGGCTCGCGGCCACAGCGCCGACAGCGGGGCGCGGATTTGGATGCACAACAATTTCCTGATCGATCGGCGCGGCAAGATGTCCAAGTCGAGCGGCGAATTCCTTGTGCTCCAAACCTTGGTGGATCGGGGCTATCACTCGCTGGCCTATCGGATGATGTGTCTTCAGGCCCATTATCGCAGCGAACTGGAGTTTAGTTGGGAAGCGCTCGCAGCAGCGCTGACCCGTCTCAAGCGGCTAGTGATGGCGATCGCCAACCTGCGCGCTCAGGCAGAGCCTTCAGACGAAGCCGGTGCTCGCTTGGCCGATCCGCTAGCTCGCTTCGATGCGGCGATCTCCGAAGATCTCAACACCTCCGTGGCGCTGACCGTGTTGGAAGAGGTGGCCGCCATGAAGAAAGTCGACGCAGGCGATAAGCTCACCGCCATCGCGTCGATGGATGCTGTGCTCGGCCTGAACTTGTTCGGTCTTAAGCGCGCCGATCTCCGCATCCGCCCGAAATCCGCCCAAATCACCGAGGCCGAGATCGAAGCTGCGCTCGCCGCCCGCAAGGAGGCCCGCGCCGCCAAGGACTTCGCCAGGTCCGATGCGCTCCGCGACGAACTCGCCGCCAAGGGCGTTGAGGTCATGGACGGCGATCCCCTTGGTTGGGACTGGAAGCTGGGCTAGCCTGATCCTCGATGGAGAGGATCTGGGAAAGGCGGAATCATGAGTGTAGTCCTCGCCACCGTCTTGCTCGCCGCCGCCACTCCTGAAGCGGCCGTCGCCGAGATCTATGCGCCCTATTCGGGGCCGACCACGGCGACGGCTTCCGGGGACTATCCGATCTTCTCCCGGCAGACGGCCGAGCTCATCGCCCACTGGCGCCGGGTCACCCCGCGGGACGAGCCCGATGCGCTGAGCGACGGGGACTGGCTCTGCCTGTGCCAGGAGTTCGACAACAGGGCCTTCAAGGCCCGGGTCCTCTCAAAGCGCGAGGCGCGCGGCGGCACGCAGGTTTCGGTTCGGCTCGACCTCGGCTTCGGCACCCGCCGCGAGGCGCAACTGGTGCTGAAGCGCGAAGACGGGGCGTGGAAGCTCGACGATCTCTATGCCGCGCCGGATTTCCCCAACGGGCTCAAGCAGAAGCTGCAGGAGACGATCCTGGAGGAATCGACGCCCGACTGAGGCGGTGCCGTTTCCTTCAAATACCTTTCGTCATTCCTGCCTTCGCGGAAATGACGAGACTTGGGATGAATTGTCGCGTCACTGAAAGTTCACGCATCCTCCAGCAAGAGCAGCTCGATCTCCACTGCCAGTCGCGGCTCTGGCAACAGGGCATGCTCGGCCGCAACCACGACGGCATCCGCGACCAGTTGCCGGGGAATCGCGAACTCGTGGTCGGGCAGGGCGGCGATGAATTCTTCGCCCGCAGCCACTGCCTCGGCACCGGCGAAGACCAGCGACATGGTGTGGCGCGTGCCGGCAAAGGTCACGCTGGCCCAGCCGCGCTCGATATGGTGGGCCAGTTCGGCCTTGCCGCCCGCGAGCGCCATGATCGCCTCGATCAGGTGCTGGCGGACACGGCGGGCTTGAGGATCAAATTGCACTGGTGGCATCCTTCCGATATATGTTCATGAAATGTTCCACTCGTCTTTCCGTTTGAGGGCGGGGCAGGCGGCCGTTGCGCAGGTCTTCGACGAAGCGGGGATCGCCCACGGCGAGACGGCCGAATTTGGTCCAGGGCATTCCGGTCTGGCGAAGAAAGCGTTCTATCCGGCTGACCAGCATGAATGACCTCCAGGGCGAATCGAGGGCTCGATTAAGGTGTTGTTGTCGGTGAAATCCTACTTGTCTAGGAAAAATACATCGTGTAGGAACGATTGATGGTTACCGCCGATCCGCGCGCCCGTTTGCTTGCCCTGGCTGCCGCTCAGGGCATCAGCCTTTCTCGCCTGTCCGCCTTGATCGGGCGGAACGGAACCTATCTCCAGCAGTTCGTCCGCAAAGGCTCTCCCCGCAAGCTGGAAGAGACCGATCGGCGCACTCTGGCCCGGTTCTTTGGGGTGGCCGAGGCGGAGCTCGGGGCGCCGGATGAGGAAAAATCCTCCGATCCGGTGCGATCGGCGCCGCGAGGCGGTTGGGTCGGCATCCCGCGCCTGCCGCTCAGCGCTTCGGCGGGCCCCGGCGCCTTCGCCGATGACGAAGAGCCGTTCGGGGCATTCGGCGTGACTCCGCAATGGCTGCGCGAGCAGGGGCTGGACCCGGCGATGCTCTCGGCCATCGCCGTCGCCGGCGATTCGATGGACCCCACCCTGCGCGACGGCGACGAGATCCTGGTCGACCGCACCCCGCGCCCCCCGCGCGACGGCATACATGTCGTCCGCGTCGACGGCGCCTTGCTGGTCAAGCGGCTGGAGACCGGCCGGCCCGGCATGATCGTCTTGCGCAGTGACAACAAGGCCTACGACCCGATCGAACTCGCTCCGGCCGAGGTCGAAGTGATCGGGCGGGTGGTGTGGAAGAGCGGGCGGCTGTGACCGTGCTTGATTAGCCGGTTTCCATTCGCCATCTCCCGAGCATGTCCGACGAAACCCAGCCCCCGCTCCGCGCCGCGATCATTCCGGTCACCGCCTTCGAGCAGAACTGTTCGCTGATCTGGTGCACCAGGACGATGCGCGGGGCGCTGGTCGATCCCGGCGGGGATCTCGACCGGCTCAAGGCGGCTGTGGCCAAGGCGGGCGTCACGCTGGAGAAGCTGCTCGTCACCCACGGTCACATGGATCACTGCGGGATGGCCGGAGTCCTGGCCAGGGACCTCGGCCTGCCGATCGAGGGTCCGCACGAGGGTGACCGGTTCTGGATCGAGAGCCTCGACGATCCCGCCAAGCGCTACGGCATTCCAGGCGAGAGCTTCGAGCCTGACCGTTGGCTGCACCATGGCGATATCGTGACCTTGGGCGATCTCACGCTCGATGTGATCCATTGCCCCGGCCATACCCCGGGCCATGTGGTGTTCTTCCACGCGCCCTCGAACTTCGCGATCGTCGGCGACGTGTTGTTCAAGGGTTCGATCGGACGCACCGACTTTCCCCAGGGCAATCACCAGGACCTGCTCGATTCGATCACCCAGCGGCTCTGGCCGCTCGGCGATCAGGTAACCTTCCTCCCCGGCCATGGCCCGACCAGCACCTTCGGCTACGAGCGGATGACCAATCCCTTCGTCGCGGACAGGGCTTTCGGTTAAGCCCGGCCCAAGCTGGCCAGGACGCCGACCACGATCAGCGCGATCTGGAAGAGGTAGGTGGTCGCCATGCCGATCGGCCGCCCGGGCTTGAAGCGGCCGTCCATGCCGATGCCGTGGGCGACCCGGCCGAGGACAAACACCGCCCCGGCCGGGGCGAGCCATGCACCGCCCTTGCCGGCGAGCTCGATGGCGGCGACCAACAGCAGGGTCAGCGGCGTCGACTCCAGGAAATTCGCCTGCGCCCGCATCCGCCGCATCAGCGCTTCGTGGCCGCCATCGCCCACCGAAACGCCAAGGGCGTAGCGCAGCTTGCCGATCCGCATGCCCAGCCAGAAATTGACGATCACCGCCGCGGCGGTCAGGCAGATCGTGGTCGGCAGCAGCATTCGTCTTCTCCCATCGTGAGGCGTGCGAACGGCTAGCCTGCGAATGCTTGCAACGCACGACAAATTCGCTATAGGCGCGCCTTCGTCGCCGCCGGTCCTTGGGACATGTGCGGCCCCGCTATAGAACACGATTTCAGGAACAGGTGCCGACATGGCTGTCCCCAAGAGAAAAACCACCCCGTCCCGCCGGGGCATGCGTCGCAGCCATGACGCGCTGAAGGTTGAAGCATTCCACGAATGCGGCAACTGCGGCGAACTGAAGCGCCCGCACAACCTGTGCAATGCTTGCGGTCACTACAACGGTCGCGAAGTCATCGCGGTCGGGCTCTAAGCCCGAAACCCCAGGATAACGCCGATGTCCTTGCCGCGTATCGCCGTCGATGCGATGGGCGGCGATGAGGGTGTGCGCGTGATGATCGAGGGCGCGGCGCTGGCGCGTCGTCGCCACGATCGCTTCAAGTTCCTCCTGGTGGGCGATGAGGAGCGGATCAAGGCTGCGCTCGAAAACCACCCGAACCTGCGCCGCTCGTCCGAGATCCTCCATGCCGAGGACGTGATCCGCGGCGAGGAAAGGCCGAGCCAGGCGCTGCGCCGGGCCAAGACCACGTCGATGGGCCTGGCGATCAATGCGGTGAAGACCGGCGCAGCCGGTGCCGCTGTGAGTGCCGGCAATACCGGCGCGCTGATGGCCATGGCCAAGCTCGCGCTGCGCACCCTGCCGGGGATCGACCGCCCCGCGCTGTCCGCGCTCATGCCCACGCTCGGCGCCAACGACGTGGTCATGCTCGACCTCGGCGCCAATACCGAATGCGACGCGCGCAACCTCGTCCAGTTCGCGATCATGGGCGCCGCTTATTCGCGGATCGTCACCGGGCTCGACGCTCCGCGCGTCCGCCTGCTCAATATCGGCACCGAGGAGACCAAGGGCACCGACGTGCTCAAGGACGCCGCGACCGCGCTCAAGGCTGCCAGCCACGAACTCGCCCTGTCGTTCGACGGCTTCACCGAGGCCGACAAGGTCTGCCGCGGCGACGTCGACGTCGTCGTGACCGACGGCTTTTCCGGCAACATCGCCTTGAAGGCGATCGAGGGTACGGCGCGCTTCGTTGCCGACCTGCTGCGCCGGTCCTTCGCCAGCTCGCTGCGCTCCAAGGTCGGTTTCCTGATCTCGCGGCCGGCCACCGAGTTGCTCAAGCACCATCTCGACCCGAACAACCACAATGGCGCCGTATTCCTGGGGCTGAACGGGATCGTCGTGAAAAGCCACGGCAGCGCCTCCGCGCTGGGCGTGGCCAATGCCGTGGCGGTGACCGCGCGGCTCTTGGAGGAAAACTTGACCGAGCGTATTGCCGCCGACCTTGCCCGCGTCGGGGCCGACAGCCTGCGGAAGACCCGCAATGCCAGCGCGGAGGTCGCGGAATGACGCGCCGCTCGGTCCTCAAGGGCACCGGCTCGGCGCTGCCCAAGCGCGCCATGCCGAATGAAGAGCTGGCCAAGCTCGTCGACACCAGCGACGAATGGATCGTCGCGCGCACCGGCATCCGCAATCGCCATATCGCCGCACCCGACGAGACGACCTCGAGCCTGGCCACCGACGCTGCCCGCAAGGCGCTCGAGGCGGCGAGGATCGACGCCAAGGACATCGACCTGATCGTCCTCGCGACCGCTACGCCGGATCAGACCTTTCCGGCCACGGCGACGATCGTCCAGAACAACCTGGGCTGCAACGGTGGTGTCGCCTTCGACGTCGCGGCAGTCTGTTCGGGTTTTCTCTATGCCGTGAGCGTAGCCGATTCGATGCTGCGCACCGGCGCTGCCAACCGCGCGCTGGTGATAGGCTCGGAAACTTTCAGCCGCATCCTCGACTGGGAAGATCGCGCGACCTGCGTCCTGTTCGGCGATGGCGCGGGCGCGATCGTGCTCGAGGCCCAGGACACCGACGAGAAGACCGGCGCCGGCATCCTGGGCTCCAAGCTTCATGCCGACGGGGCGCATAACCAGTTGCTCTACGTCGATGGCGGCCCTTCGACCACCGGCACGGTCGGCAAGCTGCGGATGACCGGCAAGGAGGTGTTCAAGCACGCGGTGACCAACCTCACCAACGTGCTGCGCGAAGTGCTCGAAGATACCGGCGTCCAGCCCGAGGAGATCGACTGGGTCGTGCCGCACCAGGCCAATATCCGCATTCTCGATGCCACCGCCAAGAAGCTGAACCTGCCGGCCGACAAGGTCGTCGTCACGATCGACCAGCATGCCAACACCTCGGCCGCCTCGGTCCCCCTGGCGCTCGATACGGCAGTGCGCGACGGGCGGATCAAGCCCGGCCAGCTGGTCATGCTCGAGGCCATGGGCGGCGGTCTCGCCTGGGGCGCCAGCTTGCTGCGCACCTGAGGTTGGCCCCTCTGAGCATTAACCCCTAGTCCGTTGCCTTTGCGCGGTTTTTCGCTAATAGTCCGAGTCGGGGTCGCGCAACGGGGGAAAGGGGCATATGCGCTCCATGAGCACACTTACGCGCGCCGATCTGGCGGAAGCGATCAATCGTCGCCTGGGCCTCTCGCGGGCCGAATCGCTCGGCATGGTCGAGGCAATCCTGCGTCACATGTGCGAGGCGCTGGGCAACGGCGAGAACGTCAAGATTTCCGGATTCGGCACCTTCCTCTTGCGCGACAAGACCGAGCGGATCGGCCGTAATCCCAAGACCGGGATCGAAGTGCCGATCACGCCACGCCGCGTCCTGACCTTCCGTGCCAGCCAGATGCTGAAGGATCGCATCGCCGAGCAATGAGCGAGCACCACGCCTCCCTCCCGGCCGACGGAAAAGCGCCCGACGCCTTTCGGACGATTGGTGAGGTGGCGAAGCTGCTCGGCATCCGCCAGCACGTGTTGCGTTATTGGGAAGATCAGTTTCCCATGCTTCGCCCGGTCAAGCGGAGCGGGGGACGTCGCTACTATCGGCCCGAAGACGTCCGCCTGGTCCGCGAGATCGACCGCCTCGTTCACCGCGAGGGCTACACGCTGCGCGGTGCGCGCCAGGCGATCGAGACCGAGGGCAAGGGCGGCCGTGCCGTGCCGCGGTCGGTCGAGGCGGCAGCGCCGGCGGCCGCGGCAGCTCCGTTAAGGGCTAGCATCATCGCGGAATTGCAAGACATCCGCGCGCAACTCGCGGCAGCGCTGGCGGAATAGCCTCCAAAGACAAACCAAACCATCCATCCTGAGGAGGTGTTGAAGCCGTATGGCTGAAACATCGTCTCAAAGACCTGCCGTGGCACGGGCGCTTCGGGATGGGCCTCAATCTACGATTTCGGTCTCTCCTTGGTGCGAACGGCGTTGTTTCGATCAAAGCTGATCCTGTTCTAGTCGATCAGCTCCGGCCCCAGTGCCGCATCAAGGTCGCGCGGCCGGGTCAAGTGGACCAGCCGCGCCGTGCCCTCCGTCAGGTCCGCCCAGTCGTCGATATCCAGTTCCAGCACGGCGAAGGTCGCGGTCGGGAACTTGTCTTCGACCACGTCGCGCAGCGGGCTGGTGCCGTCATCGGGAACGAGGTCGAAGATCACGTCCTCAAGGCCGGGATTATGCCCGACCAGCAAGGCCGCGCCGATGTTCTTGTCCAGTTCGCGCAGCACGTCGAGCAGGGTGGCCGAACTGGCGAGGTAGACCCGCCGATCCCAGTTGATCGGCAGCAAGCCGGGCGCACCGCCGCTGGCGATCTCGATCGTTTCGGCCGAGCGTACTGCCGGCGAGGCGATGATGCGGTCCCAGGTCTGACCGTACTTGACGATGTGCCGCCCCATGATCCGTGCGCCCTTGCGCCCGCGGCCGTTGAGCGGACGGTCGAAGTCGCGGACCTTGGCGTCGTGCCAGTCGGACTTGGCGTGGCGGAAGAGCCCTAGGATTTTCATGCTGTCGACACCGACACGAACGGGATGTGAAATGATTTCGTGGTCACGCTTGGAGGGTACTCGCTGCGGCGGGGGCTTCCTGAGAAGCACTGCCGGCCACGCGTTGTAAAGCCTCGTCCAGGGTTATCCGCCGCACCGGTGTTTCCGGCGGGAAGGCAGAGAGCAACCGCGAGGGGAAGGCCGAAGACAGGACCACGAAATGGCCCCGGTCCTCGCGGCTGCGGATCAAGCGCCCGAAGGCCTGGGCCAGTCGGGCGCGGATGATCGCATCGTCGTAGGCCGAGCCGCCCTTAATGCCTTTGGCACCCGCCAGCCGCCGCGCGCGGTGGAGGATCGAGGGCTTGGGCCAGGGCACCTGCTCCATCACCACCAGTCGGAGCGAATGACCGGGCACGTCCACTCCGTCGCGCAGGGCATCGGTGCCGAGCAGCGAGGCGCGGGGATCATCGCGGAAGATATCGACCAGAGTGCCGGTGTCGATCGGATCGACGTGCTGGGCATAGAGCGGCAGGCCGCCGCGAGCCAAGCGGTCGGCGATCCGACCGTAGACGGCGCGCAGGCGGCGGATCGCGGTGAACAGGCCGAGCACGCCCCCGCCAGCCGCCTCGATCAGCCGGCCATAGGCCCCGGCGAGCGCGGAGATATCGCCCTTGGGCACGTCGGTGACGATCAGCACCTCGGCCTGCGCGGCATAGTCGAAGGGGCTGGGGAACTCGGCAAGGCGCGGGGCCGCCTCGATATGCGGGGTACCGCTGCGGGCCACGGCGCCGTCCCAGCTTTCGCCGTCCTTCAGCGTGGCGCTGGTCAGCATCACGCCGTGGGCCGGTTCGAGCACGACGCGGGCGAAGGGCTTCATCGGATCAAGCCAGCGGCGATGGATGCCGATGTCGAACTCGCGCGCCTCGGAGCGGTCCACCGCGAGCCAATCCACGAATTCGGGATCCGCCGGGCCGCCGAGGCGGTCGAGCAGTGCCTCCCAACCGGCAAGCATGTCGATCCGCCACGACAGCGCATGGCGTGCGCCCTCGATCCGGGCGCGCCCGGCACCGTCGAGCCAGTCGGGCGGCTCGGCCAGGATCGCTTCCAGACGCACGCCGAGGCGGATCAGCGGCTGGCGAATCGCGGCGAGCGCGGCCTGGGCCTGGCCGGCCAGTTCGATGAAGCGACCATCGAGCTGCGCCGCCTCGGTCTCCAGGCCATAGCCGGCTTCCGCTCCCCCGCTCTCGTCGCGGGCATAGACCGTGGCGCGGACGCCGGCGAGCAGCTCTTCCAGTGGGCCGCTCGGCTCGTTTTCGACCAGCCGCTGTAGCCAGCCGTCACCGGGCAGGGCCTCTGCCGCCTCGCGAGCCGCGGCGATTGCCCGGCCGCCGTCCTCATCGTAGCTGGCGATGTCGGCGAGGCGCGCTGCGAGACCGCGGCGGCGGCCCTTGGAGCCTTTCTCCGGGCCGATCACCCAGCGGCGGAGCTCGATCGTCTCGGCCCCGGTCAGGGCGGCGGCGAAGGTCGAATCCGCCGCCTCGAACACGTGGTGGCCTTCGTCGAAGACGATCCGCGTCGGACGCAACGCGGCGTCGCGACCGCGCGCGGCGTTGACCATGACCAGGGCATGGTTGGCGATCACCAGATCGGCCTGGGCCGAGGCGCGGGCGGCGCGCTCGATGAAGCATTTCCGGTAATGCGGGCAGCCGGCATAGACGCATTCGCCGCGCCGGTCGGTCAGCGCCGCGATGCCGCGTTGGCGGAACAGCGTACCGAGCCAGCCGGGCAGGTCGCCGCCGATCATGTCGCCGTCCTGGCTATAGGCCGCCCAGCGCGCCACCAGCTGCGCCATGATCGCCGCGCGGCCGTTGAAGCCGCCCTGGAGTGCATCCTCCAGGTTCAGCAGGCAGAGGTAGTTCTCGCGCCCCTTGCGAACCACCACGGGCTGCGAGCCGTCGGGGCGAGGGCCGCTCCAGGCGCGGCGGCTTTCGCGGCGGAGCTGGCGTTGCAACGCCTTGGTGAAGGTCGAAACCCAGACCGTCCCGCCCGACTTCTGCGCCCAGAGCGAAGCTGGGGCGAGATAGCCGAGCGTCTTGCCGATCCCCGTTCCGGCCTGGGCCAATAGCACGTGGGGCGAGCCCTCGCGCCGGCGCGGGGCAAAGCCGTGAGCGGCTTCGGCGGCATAGGCGCGTTGGCCGGGCCGGCTTTCGGCTTGCTCTCCGGTCAGGGAAACTAGGCGATCGACTACCTCTTCTCGCTCTAGAGCCACCTGCGCGGGCTGCGGCCGCTCGGGCGCTTCCTCCCATTCGGGCAGGCGCGAGAACAGCCAGCGCTCGGCGCGCTCGGGCGGGGCGATCCGGTCGGCCAGCGGTCCCGACCAGGGCCAACGCAGCCGGACGAGCGACTGCAGCGCGCTCCAGGCGCCTTCGCGTTCCGGCCAGTCCGGGCTATCGCAGGTGTCGAGCAGGGCGTCGGCCGCTTGCTGGAGCAAAGCGGGTACAGAGGCATCGTCGGCGGGTTCGGCTAGGCCGAGCGAGGTTGCCAGACCCTTGGGTGTCGGCACCATGAAGCGCGCGGGATGGACGAAGGCGAACAGTTCGAGCAGATCCAGCCCGGAGAGATCGGGATAGCCCAGCCGGTTTGCGACCAGTGGCGCATTGAGCAGCAGCAGCGGAGTGTCCGCCGCCGCCATAATCGCCTCGCCCTTGGCCACGGCGCGGGTTGCTTCGCCGGTGCGGAGCCAGCATCCGCCGTGGCTAGCGTGAAGCGCGGGGATGGGGGCGACGGCCATGCCCCAGCGTTAGAACGAAATCGGAACGCGGGGCAAGCCTTGCCGAAGGTCAGCGTCCGTGGATCAGCCGCCAGAAAAATCCGCGATCTTCGTCCATAGGTACGACGCGGCCATACTTCATGCGGCGAAGCGAGGGATCGGAGGACGGACGCGGGCTGGTCCAATAATCGGGGCGGCTGCTGCGATAGTTCAGAGACGACACTGGCACCTCCACGAGCAGGCCGTCGTGGTGGACCGGCGACCTGTGCCTGTTGAACGTCGAAGCGCCTTTAGCGTTCCGGCGACCTTTCTAACCTAGGTTGGTGCAAGACCGAGCGAGGCCGGAGGCGGGCAGTTTTTCCCAAACGCAATGCCTTCAAAAAGGGCTGGCTAGTACGAAGCCCCGTCGAACTTCTGCAGCTCCAGCGTGTCGAGATCGGCTTCCGGAACGCAGCGCAGGTTGATCGCGCGGGTCTCGGCGCCGTCCTGGCCCCGGCCCTCGGCGAAGGGTTGGCAGCCGCAGGTCTTGCAGAACCGGTGGGTGATCTTGTGCTGGTTGAACAGATAGGTGGTCAACAGATCCTCACCGTTCTCCAGCTGGAACCGGTCGGCCGAAACGAAGGTCAGGAGCAGGCCCTTGCGGCGGCAGTGCGAGCAATTGCAGCTGATCGCGGAGACCGGGATCTCGCCCTGGACCGTGAATTCGACTGCGCCGCAGTGGCAGGATCCTTGGTAGGTCATTTCGCTCTCCCGATCGGTTCTCCGATCTCTAGCACAGGCGCTTGGCCTTGCCACAGCGGCGCTTTGAGGCGAAAGGCGGCGCCATGACCGAAGACGCACTCTACGCCGCCGCCCAAGTCTCCAAGGCCTGGCCCTTCGAGGAAGCCCGCAAGCTGGTGAAGCGCTTCCCCGGCGGCAAACGGGGCCAAGATGGTCAAATTCGTCCCGTGCTGTTCGAAACCGGCTATGGCCCTTCGGGCCTGCCGCATATCGGCACCTTCCAGGAAGTCCTGCGCACCACGCTGGTCCGCCGCGCCTATGAGGTCCTCACCGGCGGTGCGCCGACGCGGCTGGTGGCCTTCTCCGACGACATGGACGGGCTGCGCAAGGTGCCCGACAACGTGCCGAACAAGGCCCTGCTCGAAGCCAACCTGGGCAAGCCGCTGACGCGCATCCCCGATCCCTTCGAGAAGTACGACAGCTTCGCCGGCCACAACAACGCGATGCTGCGCGAATTCCTCGACCGCTTCGGCTTCGACTACGAATTCGTCTCGGCCAGCGACCGCTACAATTCGGGCGCTTTCGACGAGGCGCTGAAGAACGTCCTGCGCCAGAACCAGGCGATCCTCGACATCATGCTGCCGACCCTGCGCGAGGAGCGCCGTAAGACCTATTCACCGGTCCTGCCCGTCAGCCCGACCACCGGCGTCGTCCTGCAGGTGCCGATCGAGGTGGTCGATGCCGAGGCCGGAATCGTACGCTTTGCCGATGCCGATGGCTCGGTGGTCGAGCAATCGATCCTGGGCGGCCAAGCCAAGCTGCAGTGGAAGGTCGACTGGGCGATGCGCTGGGTCGCGCTTGGCGTCGACTACGAGATGTGCGGCAAGGATCTGACCGATTCGGTCACCCAGTCGGGCAAGATCGCCCGCGTGCTCGGCGGCCAGCGGCCCGAAGGCCTGATCTACGAGCTCTTCCTCGACGAGAAGGGCGAGAAGATTTCCAAGTCGAAGGGCAACGGCCTGACCATCGACCAGTGGCTGACCTACGGCTCGGAAGAGAGCCTGGGCTTCTACCTGTTCCGCGAGCCCAAGAGCGCCAAGCAGCTCCACGTCGGTGTCGTGCCCCGCGCGGTCGACGAATACTGGCAGTTCCGCGAGAAGCTGGCCGAACAGCCGATCGAGCAGCAGCTGGGCAATCCGGTCTGGCACTTGCTGCGGGCCAACGGAGCCGGTGAGGGTGCGGGCGACAAGCTGCCCGTGACCTACGGACTGCTGCTGAACCTCGTCGGCGTGCTTGGCGCCCAGGCGACGCGCGAGCAGGTCTGGTCCTACCTCGGCAATTATGTCGCCGATGCCCGGCCCGAGGCCCATCCCGAGCTCGACGGCCTGGTGACGAGCGCGCTCGCCTACAACCGCGACTTCATTGCCCCGACCCTCCAGCGCCGGAAGCCGGAGAACGGCGAGATTGCGGCGCTCACCGCGCTGGACGAGGAATTGGCGGCAATCTCCGAGGACGCTGCGGCCGAGGAGCTGCAGAATGTGGTCTACGAGATCGGCAAGGACCCGCACTTCGGCTTCGAATCCTTACGCGACTGGTTCAAGGCGCTCTACGAGACGCTGCTGGGTTCCGCGCAAGGCCCGCGCATGGGCAGTTTCATTGCACTCTACGGCGTGGCAAACACACGCCGGCTGATCGCGGAGGCACTGGATGCACGAGTTGGAGCGGACGCCTGAGAAGCTTGCCGAAGACCTGATCGGGCGGCGCTTCGAAGAGCTCGAGGAGGAAGAGCAGGACGCGCTGCGGCGAATCTGCTCGGCCCGGATGCCGGGGCTCGATCCCAAGGAGTTCGCCGCGCTCCACGCCAGTTGGGGCGATCGCCTGGCCGACAAGGTCGCCGCCGTCGGTGGTTCATGGTCGTTCATCCTGGCCTTCGGCGTCGTGCTGCTGGCCTGGGTGCTGATCAACAGCCGCGTGCTGGAGGCCTTCGGACTACGCGCCTTCGACGCCTATCCCTATATCTTCCTGAACCTGCTGCTTTCGATGCTCGCCGCGATCCAGGCGCCGGTGATCATGATGAGCCAGAACCGCCAGGCCGCCAAGGACCGCATCGCCGCGCGCCACGACTATGAGGTGAACCTGCGGGCGCAGCTCGAGATCATCCGCGTCCAGCAGAGGCTGGAGGAGCTGATCGAACACCTCGGCGTCAGGGAAGGCGAGCGCGAGAGGAAGCGGCAGGGTAGCTAGCGGCTCGCCGCAATCCACCGGTCGATCTTCGCTTCCAGTACCGGCAGCGGCAGCGCGCCGCTATCGAGCACCTGCTCGTGGAACTGGCGAATGTCGAACTTCGCCCCCAGCGCCTTTTCCGCCTTGGTCCGCAGCCGCTGGATCGTCATCGCGCCGAGCTTGTAGCTGAGCGCTTGGGCCGGATTGGCGATGTAGCGTTCGACCTCGGAAGTGGCGTCCGTCCGCCCCATGCCGGAATTGGCGAGCATGTAGTCGATCGCTTTCTCGCGGCTCCAGCCCTTGGTGTGGATGCCGGTGTCGACCACCAGCCGCATTGCCCGCAGCATCTCGTCGTCGAGCGTGCCCCAGTGCTGGATCGGGTCCTTGTAGAAGCCCATCGGATAGCCCAGCGTCTCGGCATAGAGCGCCCAGCCTTCGACGAAGGCGTTGTTGCCGCCGAAGCGCTGGAAGTCGGGAAGGGTGGGGTTCTCCTGCGCCCGGCTGATCTGGAAATGGTGTCCGGGCACGCCTTCGTGAAGGTAGAGCGTGGTCATGCCCGAAGTGAACCGGCTCGGCAGGTCGTAGGTGTTGTAGAAGAAGGTTCCCGGCCGGCTGCCGTCCGGCGATCCCTGGTTGTAGGAGCCGCCGGCTTCGAACTTCTCACGATATTCCGGATAGGGCTGGATCACCAGCGGCGTGCGCGGGCGGCGCAGGAAGTATTGCGGGATCTGCGCGTCGACCGCCTTGGCGATCGCGGCATAGCCCCGGGCCAGTTCTTCCTTGGTCTTGGGGTGGAACCGCGGGTCGGTACGGACTGCGTCGAAGAACTGGCGCAGGTCGCCGGCAAAGCCCAGGTCGCGGCGGACCTGATCCATTTCGCGCTTGATCCGGGCGACCTCGCGCAGGCCGAGGCGGTGGACTCGGCCCGCGTCCAGGCTCAGCGTGGTCTGGCGCTCGATCAGGCGGTGGTAGAGGCCGCCGCCGCCGGGCATGGCGGCAAGCCCGGGGCGCTCGCGTGCCACGGCCAAGTATTCGTCCGCCAGGAAGGCGCGCAGCCGGCGGTAGGCGGGCAGGACTTCCTCGCCGATCGTGCGCGCGTAATCCTGGCGGAGCTGGGCCTTGACCCGCTCCGGCATGCGTTCGGGCAAGCGCTTCACCGGCGAATAGAACGGCGAGCCTTCCACGCCCAGCGCAAGCAGCGCGTCGATCTGGACGATCATGTTCGACACAGTCAGTCGTGATTCGACCACTCCAGAAGCCATGCCCTGGCGGAACCGCACGACCGCTTGATCGAGAACCTTGGCGAAGGCCGCGTCGAGCAGGAGCGCGCGGCGATAGTCGCTTTCCGTCTCGTAGGCGACCGCGCCGCCCTGGGTCATGAGGGTGGGGAATTCTACTTGCAGGCCGCCGAAATGGTTCAACGGCCGCGGGCCGGTAAGGGCGCGGACCGAGGGCTGAAGCCACGCGGCGTTCTGGCGCTTCGCGCGAAGGAACACGTCGTAGGACAGTTGGCGCGCCGGGGTCAGCCGGGCGCGGTCGATCCTGGCCAGGGAGGTCAGGCTCTCCTGCGCCGCGATCAGCGCCAGTTGGTCGAGCTCGTCGGTAAAGAGGCGGGCGAAGGCATCCGGATCGGGAAGCTCGCCGCGATAGAGCCGCTCGAGCGGGTCGGTCTCGTCCTCGCGCTTGGCATCCTGGGCGAAGATCAGGGCCAGCTTGGCGTCCTCATCACGGTTCGGCTCGGTTGGGGGCGAGGGCGCGGCTTGGGCAGGCACGATTGCGACCGCAAAAGCGATCAGCATCGGCGCGACGGCCGCCAGGAGCGATGACGAGTGGAGCTTGGGCACGGGCTGGCAGGGCTACCGGTCGGCACCGGCCCACGGCAAGCCTTTCTCGCATTCGCACAAAAAAAGCAGGTGGATCGATTGGAAGCACGCGGGTTTCCTCCCCCTTTGCGGGAGAGGGCTATGCTGCCGATCTGTTTGCGGGCGAGCGCCGAAAAAAGGGTCCCCGCCAGTGACGGGGACCCCAATTGCCGGTTCCACTCATCCGGCAAGCTTCTGGCAGGGAAAAGGGGGGCAACCCTTACCAGAAGAAATCGTTGATCACGTCGACCACTTCGCCGGTATAGATGTCCACCAGCAGGGCATCGTCGTAGTAGCGCACCCAACGATAGGGGCCGTAGGCGTCGGGCAGGCGATACTGCCACGGATCGTCGATCCAGTAGGTGCTGCTGTAGAACAGCGGCTGCAGCATGAAGCCGATGCTCAGACGGCGGTAGCTCCAGTTGCGGTAGGGCGAGTAGTAGCGGTCGCCACGGAACAGGTTCCGGTTGGCGTTGCGGTAGCTGAACCAGTCATAGCGGTTGTCGCGCCGCCAGTTGTTGTTCCAGCGCCGACTGTCGTTGCCGTTCCAGTTGCGGTTGCCGTCGAAGCGCGAACGGGTGTCGATCCGCGAACGGGTGTCCAGCCGGCCGTCGTTGCCGCGCCAGCGATTGTCATTGCCGTTCCAGTTGCGCTGCGCGTCCTGGTGCCGCTCGTTGTCCCGGTTCCAGTTGCCGCGCTGATTGCCACCGTTCCAGGGAGTCCGCTGCGCGTTCTGCTGCGGGTTGTCCTGGCGCCATGAGCGAGCGCCGTCGCGGCTGCCCAGCCAGCGATTGATACCTTGCGGCTGACTTTGGGGCTGGACCTGGACCGGCGCTTGCGCTTGAGGCTGTGCCGGCGGCTGGAACCGCGGAGCCTGCTGGCCCCTATCACCGCCATTGCCGCGCCAGCCGCCGCGGTTCTCGCCGCCCCGGCCCTGCCAGGCGGAGCGCTGTTCGCCTCCCGACTGCCGGGCTTCGCCCGACTGTCCACCACCACGGTTCCAGCCGCGCTCTTGCGCGGAGGCGGCATTCGGCAGGGCCATCGCCAGGCCGATCGCCAGAGCGGCGATGCCGCTCATCTTCTTGAAAGTGCTTACGGCCATCGCCGCTCTCCATCCTCAGCTGCCGCACGATGCGGCGTGTTGAGGATGGATTAACCGAGTCCCGCTGTCGGCATGCTGAATGGGGAGGATGACCTCCCGTTCAGGTTTGCCGCTGCTCGGGTTAACGCGTGAGCTTCTTGTAGGCCAGTCTCGTCGGACGATCCGCCGCGTCGCCCAGGCGGCGGCGCTTGTCTTCCTCGTAGGCTTCGAAGTTGCCTTCGAACCATTCGACGTGGCTGTTGCCCTCGAAAGCGAGGATGTGGGTGGCCAGGCGATCGAGGAAGAAGCGGTCGTGGCTGATGACCACGGCGCAGCCGGCGAAGTTCTCGATCGCCTCTTCGAGCGCGCCGAGCGTTTCGACGTCGAGGTCGTTGGTCGGTTCGTCGAGCAACAGCACGTTGCCCCCGCGCTTCAGCATCTTGGCGATGTTCACGCGGTTGCGTTCGCCGCCCGACAGCTTGCCGACGTTCTTCTGCTGGTCCTGGCCCTTGAAGTTGAACGCGCCGACATAGGCCCGGGTCGACTGGTCGTGGCCGTTGACCTTCATGTAGTCGAGCCCGTCGGAGATTTCCTCCCAGACGTTGTTCTTGTCGTTCAGGTGGTCGCGGCTCTGGTCGACATAGCCGAGGTGCACGGTCGAGCCGATCTCGATCGTGCCGCTGTCGGGCTGTTCCTGGCCGGTGATCAGCTTGAACAGCGTGGACTTGCCCGCGCCGTTGGGCCCGATGACGCCGACGATCCCGCCCGGCGGCAGCATGAACGAGAGGTCCTCGAACAAGAGCTTGTCGCCGAAGGACTTGGTCAGGTTCTTGGCCTCGATCACCTTGCCGCCCAGGCGCTCGGGAACCTGGATGACGATCTGGGCCTTGCCGGGGGTACGGTTTTCCTGGCTGGCGACGAGCTGCTCGAACTTGGCGATACGCGCCTTGGACTTGGTCTGGCGGCCCTTGGTGCCGGCCCGAATCCATTCGAGCTCGTCCTTGATCGCCTTCTGCTTGCCGCTTTCCTCGCGCTCCTCCTGCTCGAGGCGCTTGGCCTTCTTCTCGAGGTAGGTCGAGTAGTTGCCCTCGTAGGGGAAGTACTTTCCGCGGTCGAGCTCGAGGATCCATTCGACGACGTTGTCGAGGAAGTAGCGGTCGTGGGTGATCATCAGCACCGCGCCGGCATATTCCTTGAGGTGGTTTTCCAGCCATTCGACGGATTCGGCATCGAGGTGGTTGGTCGGTTCGTCGAGCAGCAGGATCGAGGGCTTCTGGATCAGCAGGCGGGTCAGCGCGATGCGGCGCTTTTCACCGCCCGACAGGTTGTCCACCGGCCAGTCGCCGGGCGGGCAGCGCAGGGCTTCCATCGCCACTTCGAGCTGGTTGTCGAGCGTCCAGCCGTCGACCGCGTCGATCTTGGCCTGGAGGTCGCCCATCTCTTCCATCAGGGCATCGAAGTCGGTGTCGTCCTTGGGATCGCCCATCTCGGCCGAGATCGCGTTGAAGCGGTCGACGAGGTCGGCGATCTCGCGGGCGCCGTCCTTGACGTTCTCCAGCACGGTCTTGCTGTTGTCGAGCTGGGGTTCCTGCTCGAGGTAGCCGACGGTGATGTTCTCGCCAGCCCAGGCTTCGCCGGTGAAGTCCTTGTCGACGCCGGCCATGATCTTGATCAGGGTCGACTTGCCGGCGCCGTTGGGGCCGACGATGCCGATCTTGGCGCCTTGGTAGAACTGCAGGTTGATGTTGTTCAGCACCGGCTTGGGGGCACCGGTGAAGGTCTTGGTCATGCCTTTCATGACGAAGGCGTATTGCGCGGCCATCGGGGTCCTCGAAGGAATGTCGGGAAAGAAGTTGCAGGGCCTCTACAGGCCCGCGCCGGTGCCCGCAAGATTGCCGCGCTGACCACCGCGCCGACGCATCGCGTACCAGGCGCGCATGGCCGCGCGGGGCAGGAAGGCGAGACCGACGAACCAGGCGGGCTGGACGATGGCGCCCCAGTAGAAGTTGTCGGGCCGGGGGAAGAGGGCGATCATCAGGCCGTAGCCGGCGTAGAGCGCGAAGCAGAACAGGCCGGCCCGCCCCGGTAGTCCGAGCCAGCCGAGCAGGGGTAGCAGCGCCAGCGGCACGGCGAGGAATCCCGGGATATATTGGAGCGGCGAAGTGAAGGCGATCGCACGGGCCAGCGCGGCGGGACCGCCAAGCGCAGCCCATCCCTGGGTCGAGAGATCGCCGGGCTGAACTTCCGCGGCGACGAGGCGGAGATGGCAGGCGACGAAGATCGCGAAGGCGGCGACCAACCCTGACCAGGCCAGTGCTTCCCGCCAGCGTCGTTCGACCAGCGCCGCAGCCAGGGCCAATAGAACGAAGGGCAGGGCAAGCTCGCGCAGGGAGAGCGCCAGTGCCGCGGGCACCACCATCCGGGGCCAGGCCTCTCTCGCGCCGACGCGCAGGGCGAGAGCCAGGCCCAGTAGCAAGCCGGCCCAGCGCTCGTGCAGGATCATCGGATCGCCGGTGAACATCCCCGCGCTCGCCAGGACCGCAGCAGCGGCAGCGAGCCGTTCCCATAAGGCGGCCTTGTTGCGCAGGGCCAGAAACCAGGCAAGCGCCGTTCCGGCCAGCACGACGAAGGCAATAGCACGAAGACCCTCCCAGCCGATCGCCACCGCGGCCAGGGTCAGCGTGGGCAGGCGCACCGTCACGCCGGGCCTTAGCGGATAGCGGTGGCTCCGCTGCAATTCGGCGGCGGCGGCATAGTAGGTCGTGCCCTTGGCGACTTCGGCGGCGATGTCGCGGTAGAGCCGCTTGTCGGTGTAGTGGCCGGCGGCAGGTGCGGGCAGCGGATCGCCGGCCGCTGCTTGGGCCCCGCCCTGCCACAGCATCGCGCCCAGGCCGAACAGAATTGCCAGCAGGATTGCGCGCGCCTTCATCCGGGCATCTCTGCCAGTCGGATGGGCGCGCGCAAAGGGAGGGGCCGAGTTTTATCCCGGCCCGTATCGGTCAGCGATTACCAGCGGCGGTCGTAGTAGCCGCGGCGGTCATCCCACCGGCGATGGTCGCGATAGTAGCGGTCGTTACGCCAGTCGCGGCGCGCCTCGCGGCGGGCCTGGGCGATCTCGCGCTGACATTCGCGGCGTTCGCGCTGGTATTCCCAGCGGCTGTTAGCGTGGCGCAGCTCTCGCTGGCACTCGCGAATCTCGCGGCGGACTTCGTTGTTGTTGCCACGCCACGGCTGGGCCGAGGCAGCGGTCGCCATCAGCGGGACGGCGATGGCGGCACTGAGTATGAGCTTAAGCATCGGGGCTCTCCATATTGTGGATGCGCCGAGTCTTCTCACCCGACGCCTGAACGACATCGGAGCAAACCGTTCATCCGCCGGCTAAGTGCCCGCAAACCCGGCCAGGCGGCGTCGTGGCGAGGTCAATGGAAGTCGATCATGTCCGCCTGCGGTTTCGCGCGCGGAGCGATCCAGACGACCACCGCGCCTATGAACAGCACGATCGCGGCGACGAAGAAGGTGTGATCGACCGCTAGAGTCGTGGCCTCCTGCCCAACCAGATTCCCGATCATTTGCCGCGCCTGCTCGGCGCCCACGCCGGCGTCCCGAAGGATGCGCAGCGTCTCTTGCGGGTTGAGGCTGCCGGCCAGATCGGTCTGCGCGGTCCGCTGAGCATCGCCCCAGACGGTCAACGCAACGGCGGTCGAGACGGCGATCGCCATGGTCCGCAGGAAATTCTGCAATCCCGCGCCGGAGGCCATTTCGTCCGAGCGCAAGTTGCCCAGCGACAGGGCGGTCAGCGGGACGACGAAGAAGGGCATGGCGAAGCCTTGCGCGATCTGGGGGATCGCCAAGCTCCAGAAATCGATATCGGTGGTCCACGTTCCACGCACCAGGGTCATCAAGGCGACCCAGGCGACCGAGGAAGAGATCAGGATGCGCGGATCGACCTGATTCATCAGCCGAGCGGCGAGGGGCGAGGTGATGATGGCGGTCATCGCGGTCATCGCCGTCACCAGGCCTGCGTCGGTCGCGGTATAGCCGAGCGATGTCTGCAGCCATTGCGGAATGACTACGATCGAGGCGAAATAGGCCCCGAAGGTCAGGGCGAGGGTGATCACGCTGAAGGAAAAACCGCGGTAGCGAAAAATCCGCAGATCCACCGCCGGATGCTCCTCGGTAAGTTCCCAGATCACGAAGACCACGAACCCGATGAAGGCCATGACGCCCAAGGCGACGATCAGCGGACTGCCGAACCAGTCGCGGTCGCGCCCGAGGTCGAGCAGGAGCTGCAGGCAGCCGATCCAGAACACCAGGAGCAGCATGCCGATCTTGTCGATCGGCACGATCCGAATTTGCGTCTCCACCGGCCTGAGCAGGAACCAGGCGGCCGCGGTACAGGCTGCGGCGATCGGTACGTTGAGCAGGAAGATCCAGTGCCACGACAGGTTGTCGCTGATCCAGCCTCCGATGATCGGGCCCATCGCCGGGCCGAGCAGCGTGGTCATTGCCCAGACCCCGGTCGCCGCGCCGCGCATCTCGGGCGGGAAGACGCGCAGCATCAGGGTCTGCGACATCGGCATCAGCGGTGCGCCGCACAGCCCCTGGCCGATGCGGCAGGCGACCAGCATGCCCAGCGTCACCGACATGCCGCAAAGCAGGGAGAAGACGCCGAAGCCCATCATGGCCAGAACGAACAGGCGGACCACGCCGACGCGCTGCGAGAGCCAGCCGGTCAGCGGCACGCAGATCGCCTCGGCGACGGCATAGGAGGTGATGATCCAGGCCCCCTGGTCCAACGAGATGCCGAGGTTGCCCGCGATGTGCGGGATCGAGACGTTGGCGATCGTCAGGTCGAGCACGACCATGAAGTTGCTGAGCGCCAGGACCAGACCCGCCAGATAGCGCCGATTGGGCGCGATCATCGGCTCGGCCTGGACGAAAGCCGGAGTGACCGGGGCTGAAGCGGCCTCGCTCACCGGGTCACTTGCCCGAGATGTCGATCTCGACATCCATGGACAGCCCGATCCGCAGTGGATGGGCGGCCAGCTCCCTGGGGTCGAGCTCGATCCGCACCGGCAGGCGCTGGACAACCTTGATCCAGTTGCCGGTCGCGTTCTGGGCCGGGATCAGCGCTTGCGAGGCGCCGGTGCCGCCGGCGATGCCGGCGACCTTGCCGTGATAGACGACATCTTTGCCATAAAGGTCGGCGGTGACCTTGGCCGGCATGCCGACCCGCACCTTGCGCAGCTGCACTTCCTTGAAGTTGGCGTCGACGTAGAGTTGGTTCATTGGCACCAGGGTCATGATCGGGGTGCCCTGCGCGACCCGTTGGCCGAGCTGGACCTGGCGCTTGGTGACCACGCCGTCGATCGGCGCCCGGATCACCGAGCGCTCGATGTCGAGCCGGGCCGAGGCGAGCTTGGCCTTGGCGGCGAGGACGCCGGGATCGGTCTCCTCGCTGAGCCCACGGACCAGTGCTTCGTTGGCGGCCAGTTCCCCGCTGGCCGAGGACCGGCCGGCCTCTGCCTGGGCGATCCCCGCGCGGGCCGTGACCAGCGCTGCCTGGGCTGCCTCGTAGGCGCGTCGGGCGGAGGTCAGTTCCTCGCCCGAGACGGCCCCGCCGCCGGCAAGGGCCTGCCGCCGCTGGAGGTCGATCCGGGCCTTGTCGAAGTCCGCCTGGGCGCTGCTGAGCTGGGCGCGGGCGCGCTGGATATCCGCGCCGCGGGCATTGACCTGGGCGGCGAGCGAGGAACCGGTCGCCACGGTCTGGCGGAACCGGCGCCGCGCCTCGGCAAGATCGGCCTCGGCCTGTGCGACGGCGATCTGGGCATTGGTCGGGTCGAGCCTGACCAGGATCTGGCCGCGCTTGACGGCCTGGGTATCCTTGACCGCGACCTCTACGACGGAGGCCGAGATCAGCGGCGTGATCTGCGCGACCTCGGCGTTGACGTAGGCGTTGTCGGTGCCAACGTGATTGCGGCCGACCAGCAGGTACCACAGGCCCCAGATCACCATGACCGCCGCGACGAGCAGGGCGAAGCGGGCCAGCCAGGTGCGGCGTTGCCGTTTGCGCCGGGCATTGGCCTCCGCCGCGGCAATGGATCCCTCGGTCGGCTCAAGCATCGGGTTCATCCTTGATCGTAAATCCGCCCCCGAGCGCCCTGACCAGGGCGACGTCGGCGTTGCGCGCGGCGGCTTCGAGTTCGGTCAAGGCGGTGCGCGTCTGGATCAGGCGATCCTCCACCGTCAGGACGTCAAGATAGTTGGACAACCCGCCTTCGTAGCGGCGGCGGGCGATGGAGTAGGCCTCGTTGGAGGATGCCAGCGCGGCACGGGCATCGACCAGTCGCCGCGCGATGGCTTGCCGGGCCGTCACCGCGTCGGCGGCATCCTGGTAGGCACCGAGGACTGCCTTGTCGTAGGCGGCGACTGCCTCGTCGTACTGGGCCCGAGCGCCCTTGTAGGCACCCGCCAGCGCGCCGCCGCGGAAGATCGGCAGGGTCACCGCCGGCCCGGCCTGGCCGAAGGTCGAATCGCTGGTGATCAGGTTGGACAGACCGAGCGACTGGAAGCCGACCAATGCCGTTAGGCTGACCGCTGGGAAGAAATCGGCGCGGGCAACCTTGATGCGGCTCGCCGCAGCCTCGACCCGCTCGCGCGCCGCAACCACGTCGGGACGGCGGCCAACCAGGTCGGTCGTGGCGCCGACCGGGATGCCACGGCCGGGCAGGGCGGGCAGGGCGGGAGCCGCGATGTCGAGCCCGCGGTCCGGCCCCGCGCCGACCAGCGCGGCGATCTGGTGGCGACGCAGGTCGATCGCCTGGTCGATCTCGGTCACGGCGGCGCGGGCGGTGGAAGCCTGGGCCTCGGCCTGGGACAGGCTGCCGCGCATGTCGAGGCCCTGGGCGACGCGATCGGCGACGAGCTTGCGGGAGTTCTCGCGCAGGGTCAGCTCGGCTTGGCGCAGGTCGCGTTGCGCGCCGAGACGGGCGAGGTCGAAATAGGCCGAGGCGATGCCCGTGGCCAGCAACAGTTCGGCCTGGCGTAGGTCGAGTTGGGCCGCGCGCTGGTCGGAAGTCGCCGCGGCAAGAGCGGCGCGGTTCTTCCCCCAAAGGTCGAGATCGAAGTTGAAACTGGCGGCGATCTGCCCAGTGTCCTGCCAGCCTTGCGGCAGGAATTCCTTGGGGAAGCCGTTGTTGTAGCTCTGCTTGTTGATCTGCGCCTGGCCGCGCAGGTCGATCGACGGCAACCGCGCGGCTCCCGCCTGCTGGGTCAGTCCCGCAGCCCGGCGGTAGCGCGCCGCCGCGGTCGCGACGTCGGGCGAGGCCCTCAGGCCTTCCTCGATCAGCGCGGTAAGTTGGGGATCTGCGTAGTCCTGCCACCAGGCATCGCGGGGCCAGGCGGAGGCGCTGGCCGGCAGGCTACGCTCGGCAGCGAGGGTTTGCGGCTCGCGCGGCAGCGGCTTAGGGCCGAGGTCGGGGATCGAGGCGCAGCTCGCGGTGGCCAGCAGCAGGGCGGCGAGCGGCAGGCGGCGGAGGAAAAGGGGATCGGGCATGGTAAAGTGTACCGGCTGGTATGGCGAGTGCCCTTGATCCACCCTGGGGGTGGTTGTCAATCGAAAAATCGTACTGTATGGTACGGAAATGGTCGCCACCCTTTCGTCCCCCCCGAGCCGCAGGGAAGCTAACCGCCTTTCGCGTCGAGAAGCAATTCTCGATGTCGCCAAGGGTTCCTTCCTGAATCAAGGCTATGCTGCCACCACGATGTCGGCAATCGCCGCCGAGCTGGGCGGTTCGAAGGGGACGTTGTGGAGTTATTTCCCCTCGAAGGAAGCCCTGTTCGAAGCAGTGATCGAACGTGCCACGGAGGAGTTCCGCCACCAGTTGACCGTGGTGCTCAAGCCCGCGGACGATATCGAGGTCGCACTGAGCCGGTTCTGCCGGCATTACCTGACGAGGGTGATGTCGGCAGACGGAGTAGCACTTCATCGCTTGGTTGTGGCCGAGGCCGGCCGCTTCCCGGAGGTCGGCAAGATCTTCTATGCGCGTGGGCCGCGCCAGACGCATCTCCTGCTTGCCCGGTTTATCGCCGATGCGCAGCAACGCGGCCGCCTGCCAGGTATCGACCCGTTTCGGGCGGCCCAGCAACTGACCTGGCTGTGCATGGCAGGCCATTATCAGATGTTGCTGACTGGAGCCGTCGACAGGGTGTCGGCCGAAGATATCGCGGCCGACGTCGAAGCGGCGATGGCCACTTTCCTGCGCGCTTATGGCGAACTTCGCGAGGCGAAGCTCCCCTCTGCCTGATCCCATTTTACAAGAGAGCCACCAGCGGGCAGACAGGCTGCGAAAAAGAACATATAGTGAACATATGAGCGATTCGCCGGCCCTTATCGCGCTGCGCCGTAGATTGGAGCGTCTCGAGCCACGCCGAGCCGCTACTTCCTCTGCGCCGGTCGCACTGGGCCACCCTGGCATCGACGCCGCGCTTGGCGGCGGATTGGGGCGCGGGTGCCTGCACGAGGTCTTTGCCGAGGAGGAAGAGGCCGCCAGCGGCGGAGGCTTTACCGCGCTGCTCGGCCTGCGTTTGGCGGGCGGGCGTCCACTGTTGTGGCTGCGTTGCGAGGCGGCCGAACGCAGGACCGGGCGCCTCCAGGCCGGCGGGCTGGGAGAGCTTGGTTTCGATCCCGCCGCCCTCCTGTTGGGAATCGTACCCAACGAATCAGCGCTCCTCCGCGCCGCCGCAGAAGCGTCGCGCTGCGCCGGGCTAGGGGCCTTGCTGGTCGAATGTTGGGGGACGATGCGTGGGTTCGACTTGACCGCCAGCCGCCGGTTGATGCTCGCGGCCGAGGCCTCGGGTGTGCCCGTGCTGGTGCTGCGCATGGCGGCGCCGCTGCAGCCTAGCGCCGCAGATACCCGTTGGCGCGTTGCCTCCGCGCCATCGGCCGCGTTGGAGGCCGATGCCCCCGGCGCGCCGATGTTCGATCTAGAATTGCTGCGCCGCCGCGCCGGCCCTCCGGCTGGCCCTTGGCGCGTGGAGTGGAACCGTGACCAAACCTGCTTCGCCGATCCGGACCGCATCGACATTGGCGAGAGAGCGCCGCTATCTCGCCCTGTTCATGCCCTGGTTTCCGGCCGAGCGGCTGAAGCGCGAAGGCGCGCCGGCTGATCGGCCTTTCGCTTTCGTAGAGCGCGCCGGCAATGCCATGCGGCTATATGCGGTAGACCATCGCGCGGCTGCGATCGGGCTGGAACCTGGCTTGCCGATGGCCGACGCCCGAGCGCGCGTGGCCGAACTGGTGCTCGTCGATCACGATCCGTTGGCCGACCAGGAATGGCTTGAACGTCTCGCCGACCTATGCATCCGCTATACCCCGACCGTGGCGCTCGATCATCCGCACGGACTGATCCTCGATACCACCGGCTGCGACCACCTGCTCGGCGGGGAGACCGCGCTGATGGCCGATGTCGAAGCGCGCTTCGCTCGGCTCGGTATGAGCCTGCAACTGGCCTATGCCGCCACGGCCGAGGGCGCTCGGGCCCTGGCGCGTTGGTCGGGCGGCCCGGCGCAGGACGAGGCCGCGGCGATCCGCCGGCTCCCGGTGGCGGCGTTGGAGCTCGAGGCCCGCGCCACGCTCGCCTTGCGCCGGGCCGGGTTCAAGACGATCGGCGATGTTGCGCGCCGGCCCCTCTCGGCCATCGCGGCGCGCTTCGGCGAAGGTGCGGTGACCAGCATCCGCCGCATCCTGGGAGAAGCCGACAGCGCGCTCGCCCCCCGCCTGGTGACGCCGCCGCTCGGTGCCGAGCGGCGTTTCGCCGAGCCTGTCGCCCGTACCGAGACCATGCTGGAGATACTCGCCGAGCTGGCGGCAGAAGCGGGCGAGCTGCTGGAAAGACGCAAGCAAGGCGGCCGCCGCTTCGAGGCGCTATTCTTCCGCACCGACGGTCTCGTCCGTCGCATCTCCGTCGAGACCGGCGCGCCCAGTCGCGACGTCCCCGCGCTGATGCGCCTGTTCCGCGAGCGGATCGAGACGCTGGCGGACCCGATCGATCCAGGCTTCGGCTTCGATCTGATGCGCCTGAACGTGCCGCTGTCCGAACCGCTGCACGGCGCGCAGCTGCACCTCGAAGGCGGCGGCGTCGCCGAGGCGGAGGTCATGGCCCTGGTCGAGCGCTTGGGCACGCGCCTGGGACGAGGCCGCATCCGCCGCTTCGCCTCGCGCGACACCCATATCCCCGAGCAGGCCGAATTCTCCCTCCCTGCGCTCGATCCGCTGCCGCCCGGCGAATGGCCGATCACCGCGCCCGGCGAACCGCCCTTGCGCCCGCTCCACCTGTTCGACCCGCCCCAGCGTATCGAGGTGATCGGCGCCGAAGTTCCCGACGGCCCTCCCGCACGCTTCCGCTGGCGCCGCGCGATGCACGACGTTGCCCGCTATGAAGGGCCGGAACGGATCGCCGAGGAGTGGTGGCGGAGGACGCCGCGGCCTTACGAGATCGCACAGGGCGAGGAGGGCGAGGCGATAACCCGCCATCACTTGGGCGACGATTCCGACCATACCCGCGACTACTATCGCGTCGAAGATCGGCGAGGACGGCGCTTCTGGATCTTCCGGCATGGCTTCTACGAGGCGCAGCGGCCGATGCCGGGATGGTACCTGCACGGACTATTCGCATGAAACCGCGCGATCCCGAGGCGGAAGAACGGAACAGCAAAGCGATCCTCACGCCCCCGGCCTTCTCCCGATTGGAGTATGATCTGGAAAGCGGGATGCCGCTTGTTCCCGAACCCTCCCCAGGCGGTTTCACGGAGTTGGCCGCGGCGACCAACTACAGTTTCCTGCGGGGAGCCTCGCACCCCTCCGATATGGTGGCCCAGGCCTTGGCGCTGGGACACTCGGGGATCGGTATCGCCGACCGCAACACGGTGGCCGGGGTAGTCCGTGCCTGGGCCTGTCTGCGCGAGGCTCGGCAAATCCTGGCGACCGATGCCGAAGACCCCTTGGTCCGTGAAAGGGAAACCGCCGAGATCGCCGCGCGGCGCCGCGCCTTGGCACAGGCGGGCCGACCCTTTCTGGAAGCTTTTCGCCTGGTCACCGGAGCGCGGCTTTGCTTTTCGGACGATACGCCGGATATCCTTGCCTATCCGGTGAACCGTCATGGCTGGGGTCGGCTGACGCGCCTGCTCAGTGCGGGCAACCTTAAACCCCATGTCAAGAAGGGCGACTGCGACCTGCGGTTCGAGGACCTGCTCGAATATGCCCAGGACATGGTCCTCATCGCCATGGCGGACGAGGGGGACGAGGCGGTCCTCGCCAAGTTGGCCAAGGTGGTGCCCGGAGCGCTCTGGCTGGGTGTGACCATGCCGCGTTCCGGCCCCGACCGGCGCCGTCTCGCGCAGGCCGCAAGGATGGGCGAACGATTGGGCATTTCCCTGCTGGCGACCTGCGACGCGCTTTACGCCGGCCCCGAGGATCGCCCACTCCACGATGTCGTCACCTGCATTCGAGACGGCGTCACCCTCGATCGCGCCGGTCGCCGTCTCCGTGCCAATGCCGAGCGGCATCTGAAACCGGGGCGCGAGATGGCACGGTTGTTCCGGGACTGGCCTTCGGCCGTGCATGCCTGGCGTGATGTGTTGAACCGGATCGCCTTCGATCTGGGGGACCTCAAGTACGAATACCCTCATGAGCCGGTGCCGGAAGGCTGGGAACCCCAGGCGTGGCTGGAGCATGAGGTGCTGCGTCATGCGAAGGAGCGTCATAGCGGCGTAATTCCCGCCAAGGTGATGAAGGCCCTGGCGGAAGAGTTCAAGTTGATCGGCGAGCGTAACTACGCCTATTATTTTCTCACCGTCTATGAGACGGTCAAGTTCGCGCGGAGTAGAAATATCCTCTGCCAAGGCCGTGGTTCCGCAGCGAATTCTGCCGTGTGCTATTATCTCGACATCACTTCGGTCGATCCGACGAAAAACAACCTGCTGTTTTCCCGTTTCATCTCCGAAGATCGCAATGAGCCCCCGGACATCGACGTCGATTTCGAGCATGAGCGGCGCGAGGAGGTGATCCAGCACATCTACGAGAAATATGGCCGCCATCGCGCGGGGATTGCCGCCACGGTCATCCACTATCGCCCGCGCAGCACGGTGCGCGAGGTCGGCAAGGCGCTGGGCCTGACCGAGGACGTCACCGCCCGCATCGGCAGCACGGTCTGGGGGTCTTACGCGGCCGGCATGGCGGAACGGCGCTTCGCCGATGCCGGGCTCGATCTCGCCCATCCCGACGTCATGCGGCTGAAGGAGCTCGTCACCCGCCTGCTCGAATTCCCGCGCCATCTTTCGCAGCATGTTGGGGGATTCGTCCTCACCCAAGACCGGCTCGACGAGACCGTACCGATCCACAAGGCGGCGATGGACGACCGCACCTTCATCGAATGGGACAAGGACGACATCGACGCGCTCGGCCTGATGAAGGTCGATGTTCTGGCCCTCGGCATGTTGACCTGCATCCGCAAGGCCTTCCGCCTCATCGCGGACAATGGGTTGGGGGATCTGGCCCTGGCCACCGTCCCGCCAGAGGATAGGAACGTCTACGAGATGCTCTCGCGCGGGGACAGCGTCGGGGTCTTCCAGGTCGAAAGCCGCGCCCAGATCAACATGCTGCCGCGTCTGCGGCCGGACAAGTTCTACGATCTCGCCGTTCAGGTCGCGATCGTTCGCCCCGGCCCGATCGAGGGGGACATGGTCCATCCCTATCTGTTTCGGCGGGCGGAGAAGCGTGACGGCAAGCCCCAAAGCTGGAGCTTCCCGTCACCTGCGCCGCCGCACCCGAGCGACGAACTGCACGATCTGCTGGGCCATACCTACGGCGTTCCCCTGTTCCAGGAGCAGGCGATGAAGCTGGCGATCACGGCGGCGGGGTTTTCGCCCGCCGATGCCAATCGCCTGCGCCGGGCCATGGCGACCTTCCGCAACGTCGGCACGATCGGCGAACTCGAAGACAAGATGGTCAAAGGGATGACCGCGCGCGGTTATGAAAGGGATTTCGCCCAGGGCTGCTTCAACCAGATCCGCGGCTTCGGCTCCTACGGCTTCCCCGAAAGCCATGCGATCAGCTTTGCCCTGCTGGTCTACTGCTCGGCTTGGCTGAAGTGCTTCTACCCTGGCGCCTTCGCTGCCGCCCTGCTCAATTCGCAGCCGATGGGCTTCTATGCCCCAGCGCAGATCGTGCGCGACGCGGTCGAGCATGGCGTTGTCGTGCGCGGCGTCGATATCAATGCCAGCGAGTGGGACAATGGCTTGGAACCGCTCGCCCAGGCCGATCCGACCGGCGGCAATGCTTGGACCCCTGTCAATCCGCGCTGGGGTGACATCGTCCCGCGGAACCGCAAGGACGATCATCTCGCCCTTCGCGTCGGCCTGCGCCAGATCGACGGCTTTCGCGAAGAATGGGGCGAAGCGCTTGCTGAAGAGCGCAAGGCCAACGGGCCCTTTGCCTCATTGGAAGAACTCACCCGCCGGGTGAAGCTTCCCACCCGCGCGCTCGATCTACTGGCCGATGCCGACGCCTGCCGCTCGCTCGGCCGGGGGCGGCGCAAGGCTTCGTGGGAGGTGCGGCGGATGCCGCCGGGCGAACTGCCGCTGTTCGCTGCCGCCAAGGCCCGGGAACTGCCTGAGGAAGCCGATGCCGCGCTGCCTGCCATGCCGCTTTCGGAAGAGGTCGCGGCCGATTACCAGACCACGCGGATCTCGCTCAAGCAGCACCCGATGACTTTCCTTCGCCCAGTCTTTCGCGCCGAGGGCGTGTTGTCGAGCGAAGAGCTGGCCGCTGTGAAGAACGGCGTCCGCGCCAAGATCGCCGGCGTGGTCCTGATCCGCCAGCGGCCCGGCAAGGGCAATGCGATCTTCGCCACGCTCGAGGACGAGACCGGAGTGGTCAATATCCTGCTCTGGGCACGGATGTTCGAGCGCTACCGCCTTCCATTGATGGCCTCGCGGCTGATGGAGGCCCACGGCGTGGTGCAGAAGGTGCGGGAAGGGGAGGTCGAGGTCCTCCACCTAATGGCGGATCGCATCGTCGACCGTACCGCCGAACTGGCGCGCCTCTCGGAAGAGCACGGCGCCAGGATCGACATATCCCCCGGCGACAAGGCCCTGCGCCCGGACATCCGCCGCCAAGGCCACCCGCGCAATGTCAGGATATTGCCAAAATCGCGGGATTTTCATTGAGGAATTGGTCGGGGAGACAGGATTCGAACCTGCGACCCTCTGCTCCCAAAGCAGATGCGCTACCAGGCTGCGCTACTCCCCGACCGGGGTTCGGGCGAAAGGTGGTGGGCCCGGCAGGATTCGAACCCGCGACCTAGCCGTTATGAGCGGCCAGCTCTAACCGCTGAGCTACAGGCCCCTATCGCCGGGCTGCGGATTAGCGGGGGCGAGGCGCTCACGCAAGCGCGACTGAATCCATGATCTCCTTGACCGTAGTCGGCTTGACCCCGTGGGCTTCCAGGCGGGCGAAGGCTTGGCGCCACCAATCGTAGAAATGGTCGAGGTCGTCGGCTTCGCGGACGTAGGGCGTGAACCCTGGGCTCAGCGAGGGGCTGTGAAACGAGAAGACCAGTACGGGCAGATCCTCGGCCACGGCGATGTCGATGCCGCGCAGAGCTTCGGCGATCCCGACGCCTTCGGGAGTCAGCGGGATGCGGTCGAGCAGGCCGAGGCGCGCGAGCACGCCGCGCATGCGCGGGATTCGCCAAAGCCGGGGATAGATGCGTTCCCCCCAGCGCCGGAGCGCGCCTTGGAAAACGGTCGTCAGCGGCAGTTCCATCAAGCCGCCGGCCTGGCCGATCCACCAGGGTTCGAGCGGCAGGTTACGGAAGTCGGGCCCGCCGCCGGCGCTGTAATCGAACCGGGAACGGACGGAAGTGTCGATCGCGATGCCGACTTCGCCAAGGAACTTGGCCGTATTGGGTCCGACGCCATAGCGGCCGGCCCGGTAAATCAGGGGCTGGGCGCCGAAGTTCTGTTCGATCGTATCGCGCAGCTGCCGTAGCTTGGCGAGTTCCAGGCTGGGCGGCAGGTTGCCGGCGAACGAATTGTATTGGGTCACCTCCTCGTCATGCGGCGGACTGACCCATGGGTGGAGCTGCACGCCCACTTCGGCGCGGCCGGCGGCGATCGCCTCGCGCAAGATGTCGGCGGCCATGGCCGAGGTCGCGATCGGATAGTCGATCAGGTAGACCGGAACGACGCCGTGGCGCTCGCAGAACTGCTGGAACTTGCGCAGGCGCGGCACGGTGTCGAGGCTGTGACCGGTGCGCTTCAGCGGCTTCGTCCAATCGAACTCCTCCTCGGTATCGACGGTCAGCAGGAAACGTCGTGGGGCTGTATTCTTGAATTGAACGAAGTCGGCGGCGCCAGGCCGGTCGGTGATGCGATAGTCGCCCAAGATTTTGCCCCGTGTTCTAGTTCTCAGTCGGGAACGGCCGTCCGCGACCGGGCCGTTTCTGCGCTGTGGCTATGGAGCATCGCAGGTTCGGTCAAGCCCGCAAGCGACAAACGCAGCCTGTCTCCTCGGCGGACGAGTTCGCCTCCGCCGGCCCGTGCTTCGGCAGCGGCCAGGCGCAGGGCAAAGCCGCCGCCGAAATTGCCGGGGGACAGCGCGCCGGAACCTGCCGGTGGGGAGACCCGGAACAGTTCCTCGTCACTGCGGCCGGCGAGCGTGGCCGGCAACTGCAGCTTCACGCGGACCTGCCCGTCGCGGCGGCGCAGGCGCAGGCGCAGGCGTTCGCCCGGCGTCGCCGCGCCAGCCCGGGTGGCCAGCAGGCGCCAGAGCAGCCGCTCTGCCTCGATCGGGGCAAGGGGCACGGTCAGCGGACCTTCGCCGAGTTGAACGTCGAAGAATATCTGCCGCGCCAGGGTATGCGGCCGCAACCGGGCCGCAGTCGCGACCGCTATGTCGCCGAGGTCGCAGATCCCCGCTTCCAGCCCCATCGCGCCGCTGTCGAGCCGGGCCAGGCGTTCGAGTTCTTCGAAGCCGGCAAGGATCCTCGCCGCGTCGCTGGCGATGTCGGCGGACATCGCGCGGTATTCGTGGCCGATCGGACCGAACAGGCCCTGCTGCATCGCCTCCGCGTAGCCCTGGATCGCATTCACCGGCGTCTTGAGTTCGTGCAAGAGCTGGCGGACGCGGTCGGCCTCGCCCGCGGTCGTGGAAGGCGGGGCGGCGATCACGGATTGTGGCAGCCGGCGGAACCGGCCATGCCAGCCGGTCAGGCGGCCACCCGCCGGGTCGAACCACGGTGCGGCATCGATCTGCCAGTCGCCGGCGATCGCCGGAGCGCCGGCCAGCGTGCGGCGGGCCGCGCGCAGGGGTTGCAGGCGGCGGATTTCCCGGGCGAGATTGCGCGCCTCGGGATCGTCCCCGTCGGTCAGGCTGAGCCCAACGATCATCGGTGCTACGCCGGGATCGGCCCAAGTGACCCGCCCTTCGGCGTCACAGGCGAAATCGAAAGCGCAGACCGTGCGTGCGGCACGCGGGAAGGTGTCCTCGCCGAGCGGCAGGCGTGGCGCTTGGCCGTCGTTGGCAGCCTCTATCGGCGTGCGGGTCTTGCGGAACGCCTCGATCCGCTTGACCAGCGCGGCGATACCTTGGGCACCTTCGTTCCGGGCTGCGGCCTCTGCGGTTGTCGCTGAAATTTCCCGGACCGGTGCATTGCGAACGACGTCTTCCCGAACGCCCGCTTCGCGCGCGGCGACTTCCGCCGGCGGGAGCCCGGCGTCGTGAATGCCCAGCGCGTCGAGGAGGCCTTGCGCCTCGGGGCCAAGGTCGTCGCGCAGTCGTAGGAACTGGCGGGCGGCGACAGGCAGGGCGGGGATGAGGTCGAGCCACTCGCGGTCGGCCAGGCGCGCCGCGCGGATGGCGGCGGATGCGAGGCGCGCATCGCCCGTAGCCAGCAATGCGACCAACCGGGGCGAGCGCAGGCGAAGGCCGGGATCACCCACCATCGCGATCTTGTCGGAGACTTCGATTCGGTCGCCGAGTTCGAGGAGGCGCAGATAAGCGGAATCGACGGCCGTACCGCGCGCCTCGCTCGGCAGCGTGCCGAGTAGGTCGAGCAGCTGGCGGAATTGGGTCTTGGCGGCATTGGCCCCTCCGGGCCGATGCCGCAGGACCGTGCCGAGGCGATCGTCGAACAGCATCTTGATGCAAGCTTCTAGCAGGTTCGATCCGTATCGAAAGCGGACAGCGTAGGTGCGTTGCAAAGCGGGACGATTACGGTAATAAACAATAATATTATGCAGCTATCGGGGATAAGCTGCGAAAGTTGCGGGAATTGGGATTGAAATTCGGGCAGCGAGGTTCCGGCCTCGGTGCCCGTTCCGTAAGGGCTGAGTGAGTTGTAATGGCTAATCTCGACGAAACCGATCGCCGGTTGCTGGCGGAGTTGCAGGACGAAGGCCGCGTGACCAACGTCGAGCTGGCGCAGCGCGTCGGCCTGACGGCGCCGCCGTGTCTTCGCCGCGTTCGCGCGCTGGAGGAGGCGGGGGTGATCAAGGGCTATCATGCCGAACTCGACGCATCGAAGCTGGGATTCGCGATCACGGTCTTCGCGCTGGTCAGCCTCAAGAGCCAGGCCGAGGAATCGCTCCGGCAGTTCGAGGATCACATGCGCGGATTGCCCGAAGTGCGCGAATGCCACATGCTCAACGGCGAGATCGACTTCATCCTCAAGATCGTCAGCCGCGACCTGCAGAGCTTCCAGGAGTTCCTGACCAGCAAGCTGACTCCGGCGCCCAATGTCGCCAGCGTGAAGACTTCGCTGACGATCCGCACCGCGAAGCAGTTGCCGGGCGTGCCGCTGGAGTGACCCGCCAGCCGGCAAGATTGCCGATCGCCGTCGTCCAGGGGGCGGAGAGCGAGGCGATCCAGCAGCTCTTCGGCGCTCTGCTGACGGCACCTTGGCGGCCTGCGCGGATCGCAGGGGTGATCGAGGCGATGGGGGGCGCGGGAAGCGAGCCCGGTGCCTGCGGCCTCGAAGTCCTGCGAAGCATTGCCGACGGGCGCGAATTTTCGCTGTTCCAGGATCTCGGCGCCGGCTCGACCGCCTGCGCGCTCGATCCTGCGGGTGTGGCCGAGGCCTGCGCCGCTGTCTGCCACGACATCGCCGCCGGTTGCGACCTCGTCATCCTCAGCAAGTTCGCCAAGCTCGAGGCGGAAAATGGATCGGGCCTGATGGCTGCCTTCGTCGCCGCACTCGAAGCCGGAGTGCCGATCCTCACTGCGGCCTCGCCGGGCCGGCGCGAAGCCTGGGACGCCTTCGCCGCGCCCTATTACGAGGTGCTGGCGCCGAACTTGAACGAGATCGGCGAATGGTGGGCGGCTCAGAGCCCCGCCACGGCCTCCAGCGCCAGCAGGTAGCTCTTCGCGCCGAATCCGGCGATCGAGCCCTTGGCGGCCATGCCGACGTAGCTCTTGCGGCGGAATTCCTCGCGCGCGTGCGGATTGGAGAGGTGAACCTCGATCACCGGCACCTTGACCGAACGGATCGCGTCGTAGAGCGCCAGGCTGGTGTGGGTGAGGGCGCCGGCGTTGAGCAGCACCGCCTTCGCGCCTTCGGCCTGGGCTTCGTGCAGCCAGTCGACCAGGTGGCCTTCGTGGTTCGACTGGCGCAGGTCGATCTCCAGCCCGAGGTCCTGGGCGCGGTCTTCCAGGCTGCCCGCGATGTCGTCCAGCGTGTCGCTGCCGTAGATCTCCGGCTCGCGCAGACCGAGCAGGTTGAGGTTGGGCCCATTGAGGACGTAGACCAGATTGCTTGCCATGACCCTGGCTTCCCTAGTTGCCCGCACTCCTTAGCGGCTGGCGAGACCTGCGCAAACGGAACTATTTGTCGGTTCCCGCCACTTTGCCCCACTGCCGCGCCGCGGTGTAGCCGAGGTAGCCGGTCCCGAAGAGGGCGTAGAGCGGGTCCGGCAGGCCGCCTAGATAGGCGTTCATGCCCGCTCCGATCGCCAGGGCCATCTCCGGCCGAACGGCCGCCAGCAGGCCCATCGGCAAGGCGAAAAGGATCAGCGCGTACATGACGTAGAGGAAGCTGGGCCGCGCCCGACTGGTCCAGGGATCGTGCGAATTCGCCTCCGCCACGATGGCCGATAGCCGGGCCTGGATTTCGGCCAGCTCCTGCGAGCCTTGGAGCTTGATCAGTTCGAGCTTCGCCTTGTCGCGCGCTTCCTTGTCGGGGATGATCTTGTCGATGATCGAAGTGATCGGGCCGAGGATGGTATCGAGCAGGGGCATGATGGGCCTCCGGTTGGGGAAGCCGAATCAGATAACCATTTTGGTTCGTGTAGGAAAATAAAAAATCGTCAGTCGGACATCGCGGGCCTTACGGGCTCGACGCTTGGGTGCTTCCGCTTTTCGAGCTGGCGTTTGAGCGCATAGCTTCCGACCGCCGCGGCGATCAGGCCGCCGGGCCCCATCCGGCGCAGCAGGGTCGCGGCGCCCACGCCGAGCAGGGCGCCGCTCGTTCCGCCGATGCCGCCGATCTGCCGAGCCACCTGCCGTCCGGCCACCGCACCGATGATCTTTCCAAGCATCGCAATCTCCTTTGCCCATAAAGCGTGCGGATGGCGGCTTGGTTCCGGCGAGACCGTGCTCGGGGCGCGGCCAGGACTGGGGAGTGGTGCCAGGGGTGGGAAAATTTGGTCGGGACGAGAGGATTCGAACCTCCGACCCCCACACCCCCAGTGTGATGCGCTACCAGGCTGCGCTACGTCCCGACCGGAGGCGCGCCCTATAGCAGCGCTTCCGGCGAAGGCAAGCGCGCTCGCGCCGAGCGGTGGCGGATTCGGACGGGAAGCGGCTGGCGGGGCTTCGTTGCCATGGCCTGTCATAGCTGCTAGCGCGCGCCTTTCGGCGGGTGCCTTCATCCGCCGCTCAGGTTCGCCCTCTCACAAGAGCATCATTCCGCGATGACCATGTCCTCCCTCGAAATTCTCGCCGCCGCTGCCGCTGGTGCCCCCGGAGCCCCGCCGGCCTGGGTGCAGTTCCTGCCCTTCATCGCGGTCGGCGTGATCTTCTGGTTCCTGATCCTGCGCCCGCAGATGCGCCAGCAGAAGGAGCAGAAGGCCAAGATCGAGGCGATCAAGAAGGGCGATCAGGTCCTTACCGCCGGCGGGCTGCTGGGCAAGGTCATCAAGGTCGACGAACACTATGCCGAGCTCGAGCTGGGCGCGAACGTGAAGGTCAAGGCGCTCAAGTCGACGATCTCCGACGTGATCCCGCCGACCGGCTCCAAGCCCGCGAACGACTGATCGGGGCCGCCGCAAAATGCTCGATTTTCCACGCTGGAAGCAGATCTGGGTCTGGCTGGTCACCGCGATCGCCTGCCTGGCCGCCGTGCCTTCGCTGTTCTCGCTGGCGGGCGTGCCCTGGCCCAAGGGCCTGCCGAACCCGGTCATCAGCCTCGGGCTCGACCTTGCCGGCGGTAGCCACCTGCTGCTCGAGGCCAGTGCCGACCAGGTCGTGCGCCAGCGCCTCGAGGGCATGGAAGAGAACGTCCGCAACAAGCTGCGGACCGCGCCGAAGCCGATCGCGATCGGCGACATCTCGACCAAGGACGGCGCGCTGACCTTCATGGTCGTCGATCCCGGCCAGGTCGATGCGATGCGCGAGCTGATTCTGCCGCTGACCACCGGGGCGGGCCTGACCGGCCAGCGCGACTGGGACATCCAGGTGGTCGACGGCACCCGTTTCGTCCTGACCCCGACCAAGGAAGGGATCGACCAGGCGGTCTCCAACGCGATGGAAACCGCGACCGAAGTGGTGCGCAAGCGCATCGACTCGCTCGGCACCCGCGAACCGACGATCATCCGCCAGGGCGCCCAGCGCATCGTCGTGCAGGTCCCCGGCCTGAGCAATCCGGAGCAGCTCAAGCAGCTGCTTGGCCAGACCGCCAAGCTCGAGTTCAAGCTGGTCGACCAGACCGCCTCGCCGACCGACATCGCCCAGGGCATCGCCCCTCCAGGCAGCCAGATCGTGCCCTATGCCGAAGGCGGCGCGGCTATCGCGGTCAAGCGGCTCGGTGGCATCAAGGGTGACAGCCTGACCAACGCCCAGGCCGGCAACAACCAGCAGACCAACCAGAACATCGTCTCGATCACCTTCGATCAGCAGGGCGGCGAGAAGTTCGCCAAGCTGACCAGCGAGAACGTCGGCAAGCCCTTCGCGATCATCCTCGACGGCAAGGTGCTCTCGGCCCCGACGATCAACGAGCCGATCCTGGGCGGCAGCGCGCAGATCTCGGGCGTCGGCAACTCGCAGCAGGCCAACGCGCTCGCCATTTCGCTGCGCTCCGGTGCCTTGCCGGTCGATCTCAAGGTGATCGAGGAACGTTCGGTCGGGCCAGACCTCGGCGCGGATTCGATCCGCAAGGGCCTGATCGCCATGCTCGTCGGCACCACGGCGATCGTCGTGCTGATGGCGGCCGCCTACGGCCGCCTCGGCATGTACGCCAACGCCGCGCTGGTCCTCAACGTGCTGATGATCCTGGGCGTCATGGCCGCGGTCAACGGCACGCTGACCCTGCCGGGCATCGCCGGCTTCGTGCTGACCATCGGCGCGGCGGTCGACGCCAACGTGCTGATCAATGAGCGCATCCGTGAAGAGCGGCGACGCGGCCGCCGCGTCGTCCAGGCGATCGAGATGGGCTACACCGAGGCCAGCCGGACCATCTTCGACGCCAACATCACCCACACCATCTCCGCGGCGATGATGTTCGCCTTCGGCTCGGGCCCGATCAAGGGCTTCGCGGTCGTGCTGTTCATCGGCATCATCACCTCGGTGTTCACCGCCGTCTTCCTCACCCGCATGTGGGTGGCGCTGTGGCTGCGCAAGGCGCGCCCGGCGGACATCCATCTCTGAGGTCCCGCGACATGGCACTGCTCAAGCTCGTCCCCGACAACACGAACATCAAGTTCCTGAAGTGGCAATGGCCGACCACGATCATGAGCATCCTGCTCATGGCCGCCAGCCTCGGCCTGCTGTTCACCAAGGGGCTGAACCTCGGCGTCGACTTCGTCGGCGGCGAGATGATCCGCGTGACCTTCGTCCAGAGCAAGGAGGCGCCGGTCCCGGCCTTGCGCGGCGAGATCGAGAAGCTCGGCTACGGTGAGCCGATCATCCAGACCTTCGGCGCGCCCAACGCGATCTCGGTCCGCATGCGCCTGCCCGAGGGGGCGGAGCGTCAGGAAGGCGCGGCCCAGGCCATGACCAACAAGATTTCGGCGGCGATCAAGCAGGCCCACCCCGATGCACGGATCGACGGCGTCGATTCGGTCTCGGGCAAGGTCTCGGGCGAGCTGGGGTGGACCGCGGCCAAGGCGCTCGGCTTCGCCTCGCTGGCGATCTCGATCTTCATCTGGTTCCGTTTCGAATGGCAGTTCGGCGTCGGCGCGCTGGTCAGCCTGGTCCACGACATCATCCTGACGCTGGGCCTGTTCGCGCTGACCCAGATGGAGTTCGACCTGACGATCGTCGCCGCGATCCTGACCGTGATCGGCTATTCGCTGAACGACACGATCGTGGTCTACGACCGAATACGCGAGAACCTGAAGAAATACCGCAAGATGCCGATGGAAGAGCTGCTCGACCTCTCGGTCAACGAGACGCTGCACCGCACGGTGATGACCGCGGTGACCATCCTGCTGGCACTGTTCGCCCTGCTGCTGCTCGGCCCCAAGGTGATCTTCGGCTTCTCCGCCGCGCTGATCGTCGGCCTGGTAGTGGCGACCTACAGCTCGGTCTATGCGGCCGCGCCGATGCTGGTCTGGCTGAACGTCACGGCCAAGAGCTTCGTGCCGACCGAGAGCGAGATGGACCGGCAGGAGCGCCTGGCGCGCGAACGGGGATAAATAGGACTTCCTATTTTTTCGCCATCTTCCGCCAGAATTCGACCAGCGCTTCGGCATTGGCTTCCCAGCTGAACCGCGCCGCGTTCGCCGCAACCTCGGCCTGAGCCGGCGGATCGGCCAACAGGTCGCGCAAGGCGTCCGAGATAGCTTCGGGCGTTCGCTCGGCAATGCGTCCGGCGCTGGCGTCCCGCACCACCTCGCGCGCCCCGCCGATCGGCGGGATCACCAGCGGGGTGCCGCAGGCCAAGGCTTCGACCCAGGCGTTGGCGAGACCCTCGCTGGCCGAAGGCAGGACCAGCGCATCGGCAGCGGACAGGAGCAGCGGGAGCTTGTCGTGCCCGACCTGGCCGAGGAAGTGGACGCGGTCCGCCACGCCGACTTCTCGCGCCAGTGCCCGCAGCTTCGCCTCGTCCTCGCCCTTTCCGGCCAGGGCGAGGCGCACGTCGTCGCGGCCCAACCGGGCCAAGGCGCGGATGGCGATGCCTTGCCCCTTGCGTTCGATCAGTGCGCCGGTCGCGGCGAGCAGGGGGCCGTCTTCGGGAATGTCCAATTCGGCGGCGATCTGCGCACGCGCGGTGCTGCGCCCGACCGGGCGGAAGCGGGCGTGATCGAGCCCGGTATAATGGACCTGGATCCGCTCGCCGGGCAGGCCCAGCCTCGCCATATCGGCCTTCAAGGCTTCGGACACGGCCAGCATCCCCGCGGCCTGCAGCCCCGCCGCCAGCACCTGCGGGCCGGACTTAGGCAACGTGCCCCAATGGTGGATGTCCGCGCCTCGGGCCTTGATCGTCAGCGGCAGGCCCAGCTCGACCGCGATGCGTGCGGCGGCGGGCCCGTCGGGGAAGAAGAACTGGGCATCGACCAGATCGAACGGCTTCTCGGCGTGGAGCCGGCGCGCCAGCGGCAAGACCGCGCGGGCAATCCGGGCTGCGTTCGACTGGGCGCCGATCTTCGGGATCAGCGTGAAGCGCGGATGATGGACCGTCAGGCCGCCGAGTGTCGAACGTGCGCCCACCGGCCGCAGCTTTGCGTAATTCGGGTGCAACGACAGCGGCCAGGGCGGGATGCCCAAGGGATTGACCATCACCAGGTCGACGTCGCCGCGCTGTGCAGCTGCCTTTATCGAACTCGCCACGAAGGGACCTAGCGCGGGCACCGCCGGGTTGGGAAAGAGGGTGCTGATCGAGAGAACGCGGAACATCGGCCGTACCTCAACGCTTCGTCATTGCCGGGTAGCCCACGTTCCCTAGACTGACCCAGCCTCGTGTGGGGCGCTCGGGGGGGGGATCCTCGGGGTCGCGGGC
>JBQCGM010000139.1:0-60677 GCA_051955585.1 Novosphingobium sp. | reverse complement strand
AGATCAAGCAGCTCGGCGTGGTCAACGCCTCGCAGCTGCTGGGCTCGATCACCCAGGACGTGAACTTCAACAATCGTCCGCAGGTCGGCGCCTTCCAGGCGTTTCAGACTGTCAACCGTCCGACCCTGCGCTACCTCGGCGCGAGCGCATCGGGCGGCTCGAGCACGCTCCTGCTGCTCGACGGTCACCGCATGCCGGGCATGGGCATCTATCAGACCACCCCTGATCTCGATGCCATCGCGCCCGGCGCGATCGAGCGCATCGAAACCGTCACCGGCGGCGGTTCCTCGACCTACGGCTCGGACGCCGTCGGCGGCGTGATGAACGTCATCTCTCGCCGCAAGTACGAGGGTGTAGAGGTTGGCGGTCACTTCGGTTTCGGCGACGAATACCAGCAGTGGGATGCCAGCGTCACTGCAGGTCACACCTTCGGCAACGTCAACGTGTGGGGTACCTATAGCTACTCGCACAATAGCTTGGTGCATTTCGGCGATCGCGACTACGCTCGGAACTACGACTACGTTGCCAACGCCTCGGCCGATACTGCGTGTTCGGCGTCCAACCAGATCCAGGTGACCGGCGCGACAACCCGGCTGGTCTTCCCTTATTCGCCGGGTACGCCGCTCATTCCCGCTGGCCCGTCGGTTGGCTTCCTGGCAGTAGCCCCGGGCACCGGCAATCGCTGCGACAACTGGCTGAGCCGAGCGTTGTTCCCGGAGAGCTCGCGGCATTCGGCAATGGTTGGTCTCAGTGCCGATCTGTCTGACAACATTACGTTCGACGTGCGGGCTTTCTATGCCCACCGCAAGTCGACGACCGACAACGGTCCGATCACCTACTCGGTCAATCAGATCATCAATCCTTTGGCTCCCACGGTATATTACCCCGGTCGGACCATCGTCGGCAACTTGTCGCGGTACTTCGGGCCGGACACCTATGCCAGCTCGACGCTCGAAACTTGGGGCGTCACCCCCACGTTGACGGCTCAACTGGGTGGCGACTGGCGGATGGTAGCTTTTTACAACTACGGAAAGGGCACCTCGCGTTTCGGCAGCACTGGCAATCTCAACACGACGGCACTGCAAGCCGCCTATGCGAGTAACTTGCTCGATCCAACGACCGGGTTCGATCCATTCACCGGTACCTTCGCGAACACTCCTAGCGGGCAGGCCACTTTGGCCAATATCCGCAACCGGTACAGCTTTAGGAGAGGCGTCGACGAGATTCACAACGGTCGGGTGACCTTTGATGGTCCGATCCTAAGCCTGTCGAGCGGCGACGTTCGAGCTGCCGTCGGTGCCGAAATACTTCATGAAAACTACTCGATCTACACCGACGACAGTGTGCAGCCGGTTTTCGCGCGGCAAAATTCGCGCACGGTCAAATCGCTATTCGGTGAATTGTCCCTGCCCGTCGTCGGTGAAGGCAATCGCGTACCCTTCATCTATTCGTTCAACATCTCGGCATCGGGACGCTACGATCATTACGATGATTTTGGCGGCACCTTCAATCCGAAGGTCGGCGTGACCTGGCAGCCGGTTGCGGGCTTCACGCTCCGCGGCAACTGGGCCAAGTCATTCCAGGCGCCCTCGCTGGCTGAACGCAATGATGTTTCGCCTGCCACGCTCAGCACCTACCAGGCAAGCTTGCTGGGCTATCCGTCCGCAAACACGGCGCTGTTCCTCTACCCTGGTTCCGTCGACAACCTGCAGCCGCAGAAGGCGACGACCTGGGAGCTCGGGTTCGATATCCGGCCTGACCAGATTCCGGGCCTTGCGATCAGCGCGACCTACTACAAGATCAATTTCAAGGATCGCATCGGTACGCCGCCGTTCTTCAATGCACAACTTATGCTGTCGCAGTTCGGCAACAAGGTCGTTACCAACTTCAACGCTACTGACGTGGAAAAGTTTATCAATCAGGCAACCGTCAAGCCCGAAAACTGGATGGATTACGTAAACGATCCATCCAAGGTCTATGCACTGATCGACGCTCGGTCGCTCAACCTCTCGTCGCTCAAGACCACGGGTCTCGATTTCGACGTGAGCTACAACCGTCCGACCAGCTTCGGTTCCATCTTCGCCAAGGTGGGCGGCAGCCTAGTCCTCAGCTACGACGTGCTGGCCTTCAACGGCGGCGGAACAACCCGGCTCAAGGATAACTCGGTGTCCGAGCTCCGGCTGCAGGTCATGGCAGGTGCCAAGGTCGGTGACTTCTCCGGTCGGGCGACACTGCAGCACACCTCGGGGTACATCGTTTCCCCGACTACGGAGAACCTGGGGCAAACGTGGGTCAAGGGCCTCAACGTGATCAACCTGGCTTTCAATTATGACCTGAAGGGCGACGGCGTCCTCGATGGCACCTCGCTGTCACTGAACGTCGATAACCTCTTCGACGTCGATCCGCCGCACTACAATGGCATCGTAAATACCAGCCAGCCGAGCTATGCCATGTTCACCCTGGGTCGCGTGATCCAGTTCGGCGTTACCAAGAAGTTCTGATCCTTCAGGCCTCTGACCGAGAACCCGGCGCTCTTAGGATCGCCGGGTTTTTTATTGCTCGCTTCAGGCAGGTTGGGCTTGGGGGCGCCGCCGCACGGCGCGCTCGATCCAGCTCCGGACGACATGGCGCTTGTGTTCGGTTACCCGCGCGAAGGCGCCGCTGGTCGCGACGATGGCGGCGATCACGGCGGCGAAGGCCAGGGGGCTCCTGCCCGCGGTCAGGCCGGCCATGTGCGCCAGCTTCAGCAGCGGCCAGTGCAGCAGGTAGAGCGAGAACGACATGTTGGCGCCCCAGCGGATTGCCGGCTCGCTCCAGACCGGGAGGACGAGGCCGCGGTCGGCCAGAGTCTTGAGCCCGGCAAAGCCGGCGGCGAGGGCGATGCCAAGAGCCAGGTCGGTCATGGCGTAGAGCGACGAACCCAGGCCCCACGGCACGGCGGGGCGCAGCAGGTGGAATCCGTCCATCGCAAAGCGCGGGACGACGAACAGCGCCGCAATGGCCAGGGCGACGAACGGCCAGGCCAGGGCGCCTGGCACCCTGCGCGCGGCGGGCAGGCGGACCAGGCCGACCCCGACCAGCCACACCGGCATGAGCAGCAGGATGTTCGGCCCCGCCACGGCGGCGAGCAGTGCCAGCCAGATCCACCGCGCCAGCCCGTTGAGATAGGTCGCGGCGGCGAACAGCGCGTAGAACCAGACCTCGTAGCTGAGCGACCAATAGGGTGAGTTCGGCGGAAAGCCGGTGGTCCAGCTCTCGCTCAGGAATAGCATCGCGCGCAAAATTTCGCCCGCATCCGCCCATTTGACGTCGTCCGCAAACTGCAGCGGTCCGGGAAGTCTCGTAGCGAGGGCCGAAACGGCAAGGGAAACCGCAACCGCCGCCCATGCGACCGGCACAATCCGCGAGATCCGGGCGAATGCGAAATCTCTTAGCGAGCGCCGGTCACGATCGACCGAGGCCGCTATGACCATTCCGGATAGCACAAAGAACACAACGACTGCATTCTTCTGGAAGAACATACCGAACGGAAAGGGCCCTGTGTAAGTGCCGATCTGCGCCGCGTGGCCGACCACCACGGCCAGTGCGGCCAGGGCGCGCACGAGATCGAGCCACAGCGACACCGGCCGCGTGATGAAGCCTGTTTCCTGCAATTCCGCCAACCCTCGTGGACCGTAACGCCCGCGCCCTTTGGCCAAGAGCCGCGATTTGGCAAGCGTCGCGATGCCCAAAGGTGTTAATCGCGCGGTTAAAGCCTATTGACCTCGCGCGGCCCCCGGGCCTAGGCGCGCCAGCAACAAGAGAAGGGATTCCGCCCGCATGTCAGCAAACATCGCCGAAATGGAGAAGCGCCGCGACGCCGCCCGCCTGGGTGGCGGACAGAAGCGCATCGACGCCCAGCACTCGAAGGGCAAGCTGACCGCCCGCGAGCGGCTGGAGATCCTCCTCGACGAGGACAGCTTCGAAGAGCTCGACATGTACGTCGAGCATAACTGCGTCGATTTCGGCATGCAGGACAATATCGTCCCCGGTGATGGCGTCGTCACCGGCTCGGGCACGATCAACGGGCGGCTGGTCTATGTCTACAGCCAGGACTTCACCGTCCTCGGCGGCTCGCTGTCGGAACGGCACGCGCAGAAGATTTGCAAGATCATGGACAACGCCATGAAGGTCGGCGCGCCGGTGATCGGCCTCAACGATTCCGGCGGCGCGCGCATCCAGGAGGGCGTCGCCGCGCTCGCCGGCTATGCCGAGGTATTCCAGCGCAACGTCAACGCCTCGGGCGTGATTCCGCAGCTCTCGATGATCATGGGCCCATGCGCGGGCGGTGCGGTCTATTCGCCGGCGATGACCGACTTCATCTTCATGGTGAAGGACAGCTCCTACATGTTCGTCACCGGTCCCGACGTGGTGAAGACCGTGACCAACGAGGTCGTCACCCAGGAAGAGCTCGGCGGCGCGATCACCCACACCACCAAGACCTCGGTCGCCGACCTGGCGTTGGAGAACGACGTCGAGGCCTTGCTCGCCGCGCGCGACTTCTTCGACTTCCTGCCGCTGAGCAACCGCGAGGAAGTGCCCGAGCGGCCCAGCGCCGACCCGTTCGACCGCCGCGAGGACAGCCTCGACACGCTGATTCCGGCTTCGGCCACGCAGCCCTACGACATGCACGAAGTGCTGCGGAAGGTGCTCGACGAGGGTGACTTCTTCGAGGTTCAGCCAGGCTATGCCGCCAACATCATCATCGGCTTCGGCCGGATCGAGGGCCGTACCGTCGGCGTCGTCGCCAACCAGCCGATGGTCCTGGCCGGCGTGCTGGACATCAACAGCTCCAAGAAGGCCGCGCGGTTCGTGCGCTTCTGCGACTGCTTCAACATCCCGATCCTCACCTTCGTGGACGTTCCGGGCTTTCTCCCCGGCACCAACCAGGAGCACAATGGCATCATCAAGCACGGCGCCAAGCTGCTGTTCGCCTATGCCGAGGCGACCGTGCCGAAGATCACCGTGATCACTCGCAAGGCCTATGGCGGCGCTTACGACGTGATGGCGCCCAAGCACCTGCGCGGCGACTTCAACTATGCCTGGCCGACCGCCGAGATCGCGGTGATGGGCGCGAAGGGCGCGGTGGAGATCATCTTCCGCGGCCTGGACGCCGAAGGAACCGCAGCCAAGGTCAAGGAATACGAGGACCGCTTCGCCAATCCCTTCGTCGCCGCGAGCAAGGGTTTCATCGACGAGGTGATCTACCCACATAGCACCCGGCGGAGGATCGCCCTGGGCTTGCGTAAGTTGCGCAACAAGCAGCTCGAGAACCCGTGGAAGAAGCACGACAACATTCCGCTCTAGGATCCGGTACCCATGATGACCAATAGCGAAGACATCTACATCGTCAGCGGCGTCCGCACCGCGATCGGGGACTTCGGCGGGGCGCTCAAGCAGTACCGTCCGGCCGATCTCGGCTCCAAGGTTATCACCGAGGCGATCAACCGCGCCGGGATCAAGCCCGCCGACGTCGAGCACGTGGTGATGGGCCAGGTCATGGCGACCGGTCCGAAGGACCAGTTCATGGCCCGTGTCGCCGCGCTCAATGCCGACATCCCGGTCGATGCGCCGGCACTCACGCTCAACCGCCTGTGCGGCTCGGGCGTGCAGTCGATCATCTCCTGCGCGCAGATGATGAAGCTGGGCGAGGCGTCGATCACCGTAGCCGGCGGCGCTGAATCGATGACCAACGTGCCCTATCACGATCTCGAGGCGCGCTGGGGCAAGAAGCTCGGCAACTCGGTCCTGCTCGACGCGCTGGTCGAGGGCCTGACCGATCCGATCCACGGCATCCACATGGCGATCACGGCCGAGAACGTGGCGGAGCGCTATCAGGTCACGCGTCAGGAGCAGGACGCCCTGGCAGTCGAAGGCCACCAGCGCGCCGCCAAGGCGATCGCGGAAGGGCGCTTCTCCGAGCAGATCCTGCCGATCGAGGTGAAGACCAAGAAGGGCAAGGTATTCTTCTACGAGGACGAGCACGTCCGCGCCGACGTCGATGCCGACGCGGTAAAGGCGCTCAAGCCGATGTTCAAGGAAGGCGGCTCGGTCACCGCAGCCAATGCCAGCGGGATCAACGACGGCGCCGCCGCCGTGGTCCTCGCCACGGCTTCCGAGGTCGCCAGGCGCGGGCTCGAGCCGATGGCGCGGATCGTTGCCTGGGCCCACGCGGGGGTCGAGCCGGAATACATGGGCATCGGCCCGGTCAAGGCCGTGCCGATCGCGCTCAAGCGGGCCGGGCTGACCCTCGACGACATCGACGTGATCGAGGCCAACGAGGCCTTCGCCGCCCAGGCCCTGGCCGTCGCCAAGGAACTCGGCTTCGACCGCGAGAAGCTCAATCCGAACGGCTCGGGCATTTCGCTCGGCCATCCGGTTGGCGCCACCGGCACGATCCTCACCGTCAAGGCGATGTACGAGCTGAAGCGCATCGGCGGCCGCTATGCGCTGATCACCATGTGCATCGGCGGCGGGCAGGGCATCGCCCTGGTCATCGAGAACGTCGATGGTGTCCAGGAATTGAAGGAGGCCGCGGAATGAAGTTGGGCCGCCTGAATCACATCGGCGTCGCCACGCCCGATCTCGACGCCTCGATTGCCTTCTACCGCGACGTCCTGGGCGCCGAGGACATCACCGAGCCCTTCGTGCTGGAAAGCCAGCAGGTCCGCGTCTGCTTCGTCAACACGCCGGGCGAGAACGGCACCGATGGCACGCAGATCGAGCTGCTCCAGCCCACCGTTGCAGACAGCGCGGTCGGCAAGTGGCTGGAGAAGAACCCGCTCGGCGGCCAGCACCACCTTTGCTACGAGGTGCCCGATATCCACGAGGCCAAGGCCTGGTTCGAGAAGCTGGGCAAGCGCGTCCTGGGCGAACCGCGGATCGGCGCCCACGGCACGCTGATCTTCTTCGTCCATCCTAAAGACATGGGCGGCCAGCTGACCGAGATCATGGAAACGCCCAAGGGCCATCATTGATGGCTTACGAGCGGATCACCCTCGAACATGCCGGCGGCGTCGCCACGCTGACGCTCAACCATCCCGAGACGCGCAACGCGCTGTCGTGGAAGATGGCCGAGGAACTGGGCCACGCGCTCGACAACCTCGGCGGCGCCCGCGCGCTGGTGATCACCGGGGCGGGCAAGGGCTTCTGCTCCGGGGGCGACATGTCGAGCGAGGTGCGCGAAGGCTCCGATTTCGGCGAGATGCTTTACGAAGGGCTGACCGGCGCGGTGAACCCGGCGCTGCTCAAGCTCAAGGCGCTCAAGATCCCCGTGATCGCCGCGGTCAATGGCGCGGCGGCTGGCGCTGGCGCCCCGCTTGCACTACTGGCGGACTTCGTCTTCGCTGGCGAGAGCGCCTTTTTCTTCATGGCCTTTCCCAACGTTGGCCTGGTGCCCGATGCGGGCGGATCGTTCACCCTGCCGCGCCTGATCGGCAAGGCGCGGGCGATGCAGATGATGATGCTGGCGGAGAAGATCTCGGCCGCCCAGGCGCTCGACTGGGGGATGATCTACAAGGTTGTGCCCGACGCGGCGCTGCTGGACGAGGCGCAGTCGCTCGCCGCGCGGCTCGCGGCAGGACCGACGGTCTCCTACGGCCTGATCCGCCAGGAAGTGCAGGCGGCGCTGGAAAGCGACCTCGCCACCGCGCTGGAAACCGAGGCGCGCAACCAGCGCACGGCGGGCAAGTCCAAGGATTGCGCGGAAGCGGTAGCGGCCTTTCTGGAGAAGCGTCCGCCGGTGTTTCGCGGCGAGTAGAAATCAACCTCCGTTCGTGTCGAGCGTAGTCGAGACACGGGCGCGCAACGTCTCTCGACTTCGCTCGAGACGAACGGGAAAAAGGCAATGACGGACAAGACGATCGCAGACTGGCAGGCCGCCGCCGACAAGGAAGTCAAGGGCAAGGACCTGACCTGGCACACGCCCGAGGGCATTGCGGTCAAGCCGCTCTACACGGCCGAGGATGTGCGCGTAGATCCGGGCCTGCCGGGCTTCGCCCCCTTCACCCGCGGCGTGCGCGCCTCGATGTATGCCGGCCGGCCCTGGACGATCCGCCAATACGCGGGCTTCTCGACCGCCGAGGAATCGAACGCCTTCTACCGCCGTAACCTGGCCGCGGGGCAGAAGGGCCTGTCGGTCGCCTTCGACCTCGCCACCCACCGCGGCTACGACAGCGACCACCCGCGCGTGGTCGGCGACGTCGGTAAGGCGGGCGTGGCGATCGACTCGGTCGAGGACATGAAGATCCTGTTCGACGGTATCCCGCTCGATCAGATGTCGGTGTCGATGACCATGAACGGCGCGGTGATTCCAATCCTGGCCTTCTTCATCGTCACCGGCGAGGAGCAGGGCGTCGAGCGGCACCTGCTCGACGGCACGGTCCAGAACGACATCCTCAAGGAGTTCATGGTCCGCAACACCTACATCTACCCGCCCGAGCCGAGCATGCGGATCATCTCGGACATCTTCGGCTACACCAGCCGCGAGATGCCCAAGTTCAACTCGATCTCGATCTCCGGCTACCACATGCAGGAAGCCGGCGCGACGCAGGTCCAGGAACTGGCCTTCACCATCGCCGACGGCATCGAATATGCCCGCTACGGCATGAATTCCGGCCTCGACCTGGATAACTTCGCCGGCCGCCTCAGCTTCTTCTTCGCGATCGGCATGAACTTCTTCATGGAGATCGCCAAGCTGCGCGCCGCCCGCGTCCTCTGGCACCGCGCCATGACCAAGCTGGGCGCCAAGAGCGAACGCTCAAAGATGCTGCGCACCCACTGCCAGACCTCGGGTGTCTCGCTGACCGAGCAGGATCCCTACAACAACGTCATGCGCACCACGATCGAGGCGATGGCGGCGATGCTGGGCGGCACCCAGTCGCTCCACACCAACGCCCTCGACGAGGCGATCGCCCTGCCGACGGACTTTTCGGCGCGCATCGCCCGCAACACCCAGATCGTCATCCAGGAAGAGACGGGGATGACCAAGGTGGTCGATCCGCTCGGCGGCTCCTACTACGTCGAGAGCCTGACCCAGCAGCTGGTCGACGCCGCGCAGGAGATCATCGACCGGGTCGAGGCTGAGGGCGGCATGGCCAAGGCCGTCGCCGCGGGCTGGCCCAAGGCGATGATCGAGACCGCCGCCGCCGCCCGCCAGGCTCGCGTCGACCGCGCCGAGGACGTGATCGTCGGGGTCAACAAGTACCGCCTGGCCAACGAGGACCTGCTCGAGACGCTCGAGGTCGACAACACCAAGGTCCGTGAGGCGCAGATCGCCCGGATCAACCAGGTCAAGGCCAGCCGCGACGAGGCCGCCTGCCAGGCCGCGCTCGACGCGTTGCGCAAGGCGGCCGCGGCGCCGCAGTCGATCGAGACCAACCTGCTGGCCCACGCCGTCGATGCGGCCCGCGCCCGTGCCACGCTGGGCGAGATCAGCTCGGCGATGGAAGAGAGCTTCCAGCGCTACGGCACCCAGCCGACCCCGGTGAAGGGGGTCTATTCCGCGCCCTACGAAGGCGACAGCCGCTGGCAGCAGGTGCTCGACGGCGTCCAGGCGGTCGAGCGCCGTCTGGGCCGCAAGCCCAAGCTGCTCGTCGCCAAGATGGGCCAGGACGGGCACGATCGCGGCGCCAACGTGATCGCCTCGGCCTTCGGCGACATGGGCTTCGACGTCGTTTCCGGCCCGCTGTTCCAGACGCCCGAGGAGACCGTCGTCCTGGCGCTGGACAACGGCGTCGACGTGGTCGGCGCCTCGAGCCTCGCGGCGGGTCACAAGACCCTGATCCCCGAGCTGATCCAGCGCCTGCGCGAAGCCGGCCGCAACGACATCAAGGTGATCGCCGGCGGCGTGATCCCGCCGCAGGACTACGACTATCTGCGCGACGCGGGCGTCCAGGGCATCTATGGCCCCGGCTCGAACGTGGTCGAATGCGCCGCCGACGTCCTGCGCCTGCTCGGCCACAACATGCCACCTGCTGGCAGCGCACTGGAAGCGGCCGAGTAACTTGCAGCAAGGCCACGCCAGCTTTCTCGCGATCGCGGTGCTGATGTTCCTGACGGGCATCGGCATTCCGCTGATGGCGACGCTCAATTCCGGCCTCGGCCGGCAGCTGGCGAGCCCGGCGGCGGCGACCTTCATCCTCTACGTCGTCGGCCTCGGCCTGTCGTTCGGGGTGATGCTGGCGGCGGGCGGCTGGCCGGCGGCGAGCAAGTTCCAGGGGATCAGCCCGCACTTCTACCTCGGCGCGGTCTTCGTCGTCTTCTACATCTTCTCGATCACCTGGGCCGGACCGAAGATCGGCATCGGCAATGCGGTGTTCTTCGTCCTGCTCGGCCAGCTGATCGCCGCCGCCGCGATCGACCATTACGGGCTGTGGGGCGCGGTGCAGTCCGCGATCACCTGGCGGCGCGTGGCGGGAATCGCGGTGATGGCGCTGGGGGTCTATCTGGCGAGGAAGCCGGTATGATCGCCCCGCTGCTTCTCCTCGCCGGCTCCGGCGCGCCGCAGATCCACGGCGGCTGCTTCCATGAACTCACTCGCGCGCGTATCGCGCAACTCAATGCTCTGATTCAAACGGGGAACTGATGTTCAAGAAAATCCTCATCGCCAACCGCGGCGAGATCGCCTGCCGGGTCATCAAGACCGCGCGCCGAATGGGTATCCAGACCGTTGCGGTCTATTCGGACGCCGATGCGCGGGCGCCCTTCGTGCAGATGGCCGATGAGGCCGTCCACATCGGCCCGGCGCCCGCCGCGCAAAGCTACCTGATCGCCGACAAGATCATCGCCGCCTGCAAGCAGACCGGGGCCGAGGCGGTCCATCCGGGCTACGGCTTCCTGTCCGAGCGGACCTCCTTCGCCGAGCAGCTCAAGGCCGAGGGCATCGAGTTCATCGGGCCCCCCGTGAACGCCATCGCCGCGATGGGCGACAAGATCGAATCCAAGAAGCTGGCCAAGGAAGCCGGCGTCAACGTCGTCCCCGGCTTCGTCGGCGAGATCGAGGATACCGAGCACGCGGTGCGGATCTCGAACGAGATCGGCTATCCGGTGATGATGAAGGCCTCGGCCGGCGGCGGCGGCAAGGGCATGCGGCTGGCCTACGACGAGAAGGACGTTCGCGAGGGCTTCGTGTCCGTGAAGCGCGAGGGGCTGAACTCGTTCGGCGACGACCGCGTGTTCATCGTGAAGTTCATCCTCAACCCGCGCCACATCGAGATCCAGATCCTCGGCGACAAGCACGGCAACGTGCTCTATCTCAACGAGCGCGAATGCTCGATCCAGCGCCGCCACCAGAAGGTGGTCGAGGAAGCCCCGTCGCCCTTCGTCACGCCGAAGATGCGCAAGGCGATGGGCGAGCAGTGCGTCGCCCTGTCGAAGGCCGTGGGCTACTACAGCGCCGGCACGGTCGAGCTGATCGTCTCGGGCGCGGACCCGAGCGGCGAGAGTTTCTACTTCCTGGAAATGAACACCCGCCTCCAGGTGGAGCACCCGGTGACCGAGGCGATCACCGGCATCGACCTGGTCGAGCAGATGATCCGCGTCGCCGCCGGCGAGAAGCTCGCCTTCGGCCAGGACGATATCGGGATCGACGGCTGGTCGATCGAGAACCGTGTCTATGCCGAGGATCCCTACCGCGGCTTCCTGCCTTCGACCGGGCGCCTCTCGCGCTATCGCCCGCCGGTCCAGGGCTGGACCGATGACGGCGAGGCCAATGGCCGCCGCGGCGTCTCGGGCATCCGCGTCGACGACGGCGTCTACGAAGGCGGCGAAGTGTCGATGTTCTACGATCCGATGATCGCCAAGCTCGTTACTTGGGGCAAGACCCGCGACGAGGCGGCCAACCTCCAGATTGCCGCGCTCGACGCCTTCGAGATCGAGGGCCTGGGCCATAATATCGACTTCGTCTCGGCGATCATGCAGCACCCGCGCTTCCGCTCGGGCGAGCTGACCACCGGCTTCATCGCCGAGGAATATCCCGAAGGCTTCCATGGCGCCGCGACCTCCGACGCGCTCAAGGGCAAGCTGGCGGCGATCGCCGGCTTCGTCGCCACGGCCCGCGCCGACCGCGCGCGCCAAGTAAACAACCAGTTGGCCCACCACCTGCCGCCGCCGTCCGAATGGCAGGTCAAGATCGGCGGCACCAAGTTCGCGGTCGAGTTGGGCGACGAAGAGGTCACGGTCGATGGCCAGCCCGTCGAGCTGGCGATGGAATATGCGCCCGGCGACAAGCTGGTCGATGCCGAGGTCGACGGCGAGGACATCGCGGTCAAGATCGAGCCCACCCGCACCGGCCTTAAGATGACCACCCGCGGCGCGATCCACAAGGTCGAGGTCTTGCCTGCCCGCTTCGCCGGCCTGGCCGACCACATGATCGAGAAGATCCCGCCGGATCTCTCCAAGTACCTGATCTGCCCGATGCCGGGCCTGCTGGTCTCGCTCAACGTGGCCGAGGGCGACAAGGTCGAGGCCGGCCAGCCGCTCGCGGTGGTCGAGGCGATGAAGATGGAGAACATCCTGCGCGCCGAGAAGGCCGGCACGGTCAAGGCGGTCAACGCCAAGGCCGGCGAAAGCCTGGCGGTAGACGCCATCATCCTCGAGATGGAATGAGCCTGTACGAGGTCCTGGCGGGAGCCGAGCAGCGTAGCGACGGGTTCGCCCTTTCGGTGCCGGAGACCTGGCACCAGGGGCGGACCGGTTACGGCGGCTTCTCCAGCGCGCTGGCGCTGGCCGCCGCGCGTCAGGTTGGCGGGGACTTGCCGCCGCTGCGGTCGGCTCAGATCGCTTTCGTGGGGCCGCTCTCCGGCGAGGTCGAGGCTGCGGCGCGGGTGCTCCGCCGGGGCAAGAACGCGACCTGGCTGTCCGCGGAACTGCACAAGGACGGCGCAGTCGGGCTGGCCGCCAGCTTCGTCTTCATGGGTCCGGTCGAAAGCTCGCTGCATCTCGACCAGGCCGTGCCGCCGGAGGACTTGATCCCGGTCGACGAGGCGGCCGAGCTCCAGCCCGGCGGCTTCGCGCCGATCTTCCTGCGCAACCACTTCGACGTCCGCCACGCCCTGCCGCGGCGGGCCGAGAAGCGCCCGGAGATCTGCTGGTGGGTCCGCCCCAAGGCATATGCCGCGCTTGATCCCGCGCGGTCGGCGGTGCTCAGCGCCGATGGGGTGCCGCCCGCGGTCATGCCGCTGATGCACCCCGGAGTCATGGTCAGCTCGATGACCTGGCAGATCAACATGCTGACCCCCAAGCCCGAGACGCGCGATGGCTGGTGGCTGCTCCGCTCGGCGGGCAACTATGCCGAGGCGGGCTGCTCCAGCCAGCAGATGCAGCTGTGGAATGCCGACGGCGCACCGATCCTCAGCGCCATGCAGTCTGTGGCATTGTTCGGCTGAGTTCCTATCTCGGGCCCATGCCCACCATTTGGACCATCGGTTACGAACAAGCGACCCAGGCCAGCGTGATCGACGCGCTGACCCGGGCCGGGGTCGAGGTGCTCGCCGACATCCGCTACCTGCCGCTGTCGCGCCGCCCCGGCTTTTCCAAGTCCTCGCTCCGCGCCGCCGCCGAAGAGGCGGGGATCGCCTATCGCCACGTCAAGGCGCTCGGCACCCCGGCCGAGGGCAGGGCGGCCGCCCGGCGCGGCGACCACGCCGAACTCTCGCGGATCTACGCCGGTCAGCTCGAACTGCCCGAGGCCCTGGCCGCGATGGCCGAGCTGCGCGACCTGGCGGGTGAAAGGCGGGTGGCGTTGCTGTGCTACGAACGCGATGCCGCCGAATGCCACCGCCGCCTGCTGATCGAGGCCCTGCTGGAGGACTTCGCGGTGGTGGACCTGATTCCCTAGACGAGGACCATGATCCATTGCCTCAACTCTGTTCGCGCTGAGGAGGGGCTGAAATCGAAGATTGAAGCCCCGTCTCGAAGCGCAAGGCGCGACGCAAGCGGCCCTTCGAGACGGCGCCTCAGCCTCCGGCTTCGGGGCCTCCTCAGGACGAACGGATTTACGCAGATAACGCTCTAACGCAGCGCCGCATCCTCTGCCCTTGCCGGGTGCATCAGCCGGGGCGCCAGGACCAGCTTGAAGGCCAGGAAAGCCGCCCCCGAAACCGCGGCGAAGCCTGCGTGCATCAGCCAGAAGTCGGTGATCCGCATCGTCTCCAGCCAGCCGCCGACCCAGCCGACCAGCGCATTGGCGGCGAAGAAGGCCATGTAGTGCAGTCCGATCACCGTGGCGTTGAGCTGCTTCGGCGCGAGCCGGGCGAACAGCGCGAGCACCACGGGCAGGATGTGCGCGAAGCCGATCGAGTTGAGCACATGGAAGGTCACCGGCCAGAGCAGGCCGATCGCGCCGCCCGCGGGCTTGGTTTCGGCAGCCATGTAGAGTGCCAGCATTCCCGCTACCGAGAAGGCCGAACCGATGACGATCTTGGTCAGCTCATCGGGCTCGCGCCAGTGCTTGCCGTACCAGCGGTAGAACAGCGCGGTGATCGCCAGGAAGCTGACCGAGACGATCGAATCGAGCGTCACCAGCCAGGTGGTCGGCAGCTTGGTGCCGAGCCAGACCAGATCGAAGTCACGGTCGCCCCAGACCATGTAGGCGTTGAAGATCTGGTTGTTGGGGATGAGAGCGACGGCAAGCACCGGGATCAGCAGGATCAATGCCGTGGTGGCCAGCCAATCCTGCCGGCTCATCGGCGGGCGGGCTGCCTTCGCGGCCTTGCCGCGCGGTGGCTCGGCGGGCAGGTGCTTCGTTCCCGCCAGGAAGATCAGCACACCGATCACCATGCCCACCCCAGCCGCGCCGAAGCCCCAGTGCCAGCCGGCTTTCTCGCCCAGCGTACCGACGATCAGCGGCGAGGCGATGACGCCCGCATTGATCGCCAGGTAGAAGATCTGGAAGGCGTCGGCCCGCCGCGTGTCGCCCTCGCGGTAGAGCGCGCCGACCTGGCTGGCGATGTTCCCCTTGAACATTCCCGAACCCAGGATCAGGCAGAGCAGGGCGAGCAGGAAGGTGCCGTCGAAGGCCATCAAGAAATGGCCGAGCGCCATGGTCAGCCCGCCCAGCAGCAGCGTCCGCCGCGTGCCGAGCCAGCGGTCGGCCAGCAGCCCGCCGAAGATCGGGGTGAGATAGACGCAGGCGGTATAGGTCCCGAAGATGGCCGAGGCGAAGGGCTGCCCGTCGATCCCGCCGAACAGGGCGCGCAGGCTTTCGATGCCCCAGACGCCGCCAACCCGCTCGGGGAGCAGCAACGCCTTGGTCATGTAGAGCACCAGCAGCGATTGCATCCCGTAATAGGAAAACCGCTCCCAAGCCTCGGTGAAGGCAAGATAGCCGAGCCCCTTGGGATGGCCGAGGAAGGCGCGATCGGAGCGGGTCTCGAGATCGAGTTCAGGGGTGGCTTCGGCGGCGGTCATGCGGCGGCTCGCGCGGAGGAAGAGGACGCGAAATTAGGGGCGAAGCCGTGTGACCTTAGGGGCCTGGTTGATACCGCATCACATTGATTTTCATTCGGAAAAAGATGACGATGACGGGCCGGCCATACCGCGCCGTGTGACCTTTCGCCTCGCGGAGATGCAGCGGTGTCACCTTGCAACGGGAGACTTATGATTGTTCGATCGGTATCGTGCATGTCGTTCCCTCGCGAATGCCGACTGTTTCAGATTGCGCCGAAGTAGGAAAGCGCGATGATCGACGGCGGGGATAGCCAACCGGAGAGGATGACGGATGCCGCGCAAGACGCTGGAATGGATTCTTGCGGCAGCAGCGGCCTTCGCCGGTTTCGCCGGGGTCGATAGCGCCGTTGCGGCGGGAGACGAGCGGGCGCGGCTGATCGTTCTGACCGACATCGGCAACGAGCCGGACGATTCGGAATCGATGGTTCGACTTCTGCTCTATGCCAACGACATCGACATCGAAGGGCTCGTCGCCACTACCTCGCGCCATCATCCCCGCGATCCCCGGCTCGAACTGATCACTCGCCGGCTCGACGCCTATGCCCAGGTGCTCCCCAATTTGCGCAAGCACGATCCGCGCTATCCCGACGTGGCGCAACTTCGCGTGCGGACGCTTGCCGGCAGCCCGGTCTACGGGATGAACGGCGTCGGCAAGGGCAAGGATACCGCTGCCTCGCGGCTGATCATCGCGGCGGTCGACCGGCCCGATCCGCGTCCGGTCTGGGTTGCGGCCTGGGGCGGCGCGGCCGACCTGGCCCAGGCGCTGTGGAGGGTGCGTGCCACGCGTTCGCCGGCAGCGGTGAAGCGCTTCCTGGCGAAGCTGCGCGTCTACACGATATCCGACCAGGATGACGCCGGGCCTTGGGCCCGCGCCTACTTCCCCGAGCTGTTCTGGGTGACCAGCGTCCACGCTTTCACCAACTACCAGCTGGCCACCTGGACCGGCATGTCCACGCCCCAGCCGGGATCGGACTCATCGATCGTGAGCAAGGACTGGCTTTCGGCCAATATCCGAGCCCATGGGCCGCTGGGCGCGCTCTATCCGTTGCCCGCCTATGCGATGGAGGGCGACACCCCGTCGTTCCTCGGGCTGATCCCCAACGGCCTGGGCGTGCCCGAACGGCCGGACTGGGGCGGCTGGGGCGGCCGCTATGGCAAGGTTTCCAATAGCCTCGGGCTCTGGGCCCAGAGCGCCGACGCGGTCACGGGCATCGACGGGAAGGCCTATCGCACGCCGCAAGCGACGATCTGGCGCTGGCGCAGGGCCTACCAGAGCGACTTCGCGGCGCGGATGCTGTGGTCGGTCCAGCCCGACGCCGCCCGCGCCAATCATGCGCCGGTGGTCAGGCTGAACGGGCATGCCGGCACTGCGCCGGTGGCGATCGCGGGATGTCCCGGCCGGCCGATCGTGCTTTCGGCCGAAGGAACGGGCGATCCGGACGGCAATCGCCTGACCTACCGCTGGTGGTGGTACCGCGAGGCGAGCGGGCTCTACGCCCCCCAACTGACCTTGTCGGCCGTCGAGGGCGACACAACGACGGTCCGTATCGCCGACAGCGCCAACACCGACCAGTTCACGCCGCCCGCTTCCTACAAGCTGCACGTCATCCTGGAAGTGACCGACGACGGCATGCCTAGCCTGATCCGCTATCGGCGCGCGGTGATCACCGTCCCGGGAGCGGGCTTCGACGCGAAGCCTTCTGCTTGCGCGGTCCGGGCGATAGGTCCGGTGCACGAGAAGGAATAGACTGCCGGCAAGCCAGCCGCGAAAGGCTGGAACAATTCGATATTTCGAGTAAAAACGAAATATCGAATCAGGAGCCGTCATGCTGCTACCCGAAGCCGTCGATGTCCTATCCGCGCTTGCCCACGGGCACCGTCTTGCCGTCTTCCGCCTGCTAGTGAAGGCCGGTGCCGGGGGGCTGCCCGCCGGCAAGATCGCGCGGGAGGTGGGCGTACTGCCCAATACGCTCTCGACCCATCTGACCATCCTCAGCCATGCCGGGCTGGTGGCCTCGCGGCGCGAGGGGCGCTCGGTGATCTATTCGGCGGACTACGAGGCGATGCGCGAGCTGCTCGGCTTCCTGGTCGCCGATTGCTGCGGCGGTCGCCCGGAAATCTGCGCGCCGCTTGCCGAAGTCGCGCAAACCTGCCGGACTTCGGCATGATTCGCCGCGCCACCGCCGAACTGGTCGGCACGGCCCTGCTGCTGGCCCTGGTCGTCGGCTCCGGCATCATGGGCGAGCGCCTCGCTGCCGGAAACACGGCGATCGCCCTGCTTGGCAACACGCTGGCGACTGGGGCCGGGCTCGTCGTGCTGATCCATGTCTTCGGACCGGTTTCGGGCGCCCATTTCAATCCGGCGGTGACGCTGGCCTTCGCCCTGCGCGGGGAGGCCGACCGGCGGTCCTTCGCGGTTTACCTCGTGGCGCAGCTCGCAGGCGCGGTGCTCGGTGTCTGGATCGCCCACGCCATGTTCGCCGAGCCGATCCTGCAGGTTTCGGCCAAGCTGCGCAGCGGCGCGGCGCAAGGCTTCTCCGAGGCCGTCGCGACCTTTGGGCTGATCGGGACTATCCTGGGCACCCAGCGTTCGCGGCCGGAGTTCGCCCCGGTTGCGGTCGGGCTCTACATCACTGCCGCCTACTGGTTCACCGCTTCGACCTCCTTCGCCAATCCGGCAGTGACCCTCGCCCGGGCCTTGTCCGATACTTTCGCCGGCATCGCGCCGGTTTCCGTGCCGCTATTCGTCGCCGGGCAGCTGGCGGGGGCCTTGGCGGCGGTCGGTTTCTTCACTTGGCTGTTCACCGAGGAGCGTAGCGATGCCCGCCGAATTTCCGATCGTCATCTATCACAACCCTGACTGCGGCACGTCCCGGAACGCGCTCGCGATGATCGAGGCGGCCGGCTATGTGCCGACGGTCGTCGAATATCGCCAGGCCGGCTGGACCCGCGCCTTGCTGGACGAGCTCCTCACCGCGATGAGCGCTCGCCCGCGCGACATCGTGCGCGACAAGGGCACGCCCGCGGTCGAACTGGGCCTGCTGGACGCCGATGTCACCGACGAAGCGATCCTGGCCGCCATGGTCGAGCACCCGATCCTGGTGAACCGGCCGATCGTGGTGACGCCCAAGGGAACCGCGCTATGCCGCCCCTCGGAGGCCGTGCTCGATCTGCTGGACCGCAGGCCGGAAGGTTTCGCCAAGGAGGACGGCGAGGTCGTGCTGCCTTGAAGCTTCAGCGTCGGCGGCCGCTGCGCCGCCCACGGCGTTGCTGGTCGATGCGGTGGCCTTGGGCGAAGGTCTCGGGGAGTTCGGCCAGCAGCAGATAGCCGCGCTTGTGGGCGTCGAGCAGCGAGAACCGGAACGCGGCCGCATCCTCCGCTTCCTGGCGGCTGATTCGGCCGTTGAGCCCGACGTCCATCGCGGCGATGGGTTGGGGGATTCGAAGCAGGTCGAAGCGGCCGGCCCCGCGCGGGGCGTCGAGCCCCGAGCCGCCGCGCCGGCTCATGCGGATGTCGCTGTCGGGCATGTAGACATCCTCGCCTGGGCCGCTGCCGGTCGCGCCGTAGCCGCCGAAGGTCCCGGTGTGGAGTTCCGAGGCCATCGCATCCTCGTAAGCCTGCAACTCGCGGCCATCGATCGTGCCGTCGTGGTTGAGGTCAAGCCGCGCGAAGTATTGCAGGACGTCGGCGGTGAACTCGCTTTCGGTCAGTTGGCCGTCGTGGTCGGTATCGGCCCGGGCGAACCAGTCCGCGACCGGATAGGGCGCGCCGGGCGGGGCACGGAATTCCTCGCCCGATGGGGCGATGAAGATCTGCTGCAGGCCCGGGCGCGGCAGTTCCGGCGGCGGCAGGTCGCTCGGGGCTTGGGCCGCTAGGAACGCGATGAGGGTTGCAAGCACGATGATCCTCCCCGATTGCTTCGTGCCGAAGCATGGACCGGGTTTCGCGCCAGGGCCATAGCGCGTGGATTAACTCGCGGTAATGCCCGGCGCGTTCAGAGCGCCCGGTACCCGAACCCGCGGAATCGGGCCTCGCCTCGCCCGGCGGGTATGGTCCCGGCCTTGGCACCCACGCCGCCGGATGCGGCAGCCTGAGCTTCACTCGATGCTCAGCGAAAGCGCCACGGCCTCTGAGGCGTCGCGGCGCGTGGCCCTCACTTCGCCAGCTCCCCGTCGAGGAACTTCGCCACGTCGGCCAGTTCGACGTCCTTGGCCACGAAGGTCTCGCCGATCCCGCGCATCAGCAGGAAGGGCAGGGTGCCGGCGTCCATCTTCTTGTCATGGAGCATATGGTCGGTCAGCGTCTTGCCGTCGCAATTGAGGCGCAGTTCCGACACCTCGCTGATCATGTCGACCTCGGCAAAGTGGGTGGCGACATGCTCGGCGCTGGCGCGAGGCATCAGGCCGAGTCGGGCCGAATAACGCGCGGCGAGGACCATGCCGAGTGCCACCCCCTCGCCGTGGAGGAGACGCTCGGAGAAACCGGTCTGGGCCTCCAGCGCATGGCCGAAGGTGTGGCCGAGGTTGAGCAGGGCGCGCAAGCCCTTGGTCTCGAACTCGTCCTCCTGCACGATCCGCGCCTTGTGGGCCACCGAATGGGCGACGGCATATTCGCGCAGCTGCGGATCGCCGGCCAGCATGGCCGCGCCGTTGGTGTCGCACCAGGCGAAGAAGTCCGCATCGCCGATCAGGCCGTACTTCACCACCTCGGCATAGCCGGCACGCAGTTCTCGCGGCGGGAGCGTGTCCAGCACGGCGAGGTCGGCCAGGACCAGGCTCGGTTGGTGGAAGGCGCCGACCAGGTTCTTGCCGGCCGACGTGTTTATCGCGGTCTTGCCGCCGACCGAGGAATCGACCTGGGCGAGCAAGGTCGTCGGCAGTTGGATGAAGTGGCAGCCGCGTTTGAGCACCGAGGCGGCGAAGCCGGTGAGGTCGCCGATCACCCCGCCGCCGAGTGCGAGGATATGATCGCCGCGCTCGACTCCAAGGTCGAGCAGCCAATCGACCAGGGCCGAAAGTTCGGCCCACGACTTGGTCGCCTCTCCTGCGGGAAGGATCCGCCAGTGCGGCTCGTGCCCCGCCTCGCGGAGCGCCGCCTCGATGACCGAACTCCACGCGGCATGGACGTTGGCGTCGGTGACCACCGCCACACCCGGCTTGCGCAACCGGCCGCGGCAGTTTTCCACGAGCTCGGCGAGCAGGCCCGCGCCGATGCGGACTTCGTAGGGTCGGCCGGCGATATCGACGGGGATTATAGCCATTGGTCTATCCCTCTCAGCACTTTGGCGACGGCGCGCGCATGGGTTCCGGCCCCGCTGATCACGTGGATCGGAGCTTCGGCATAGCAGTGCTCGCGCTCCTGTTTCAGCCGGGCCAGCGTCTCGCGCGAATTGCCCTGCTGGAGCAGCGGGCGGTTGTTGCGGCGACCGACGCGCTCGAGCAGGGTATCGATGTCGCTGTCGAGCCAGACGGTGATCGCCTTGGCCAGGATCAATGCGCGGGTCTCGGCATTGACGAAGGCGCCACCGCCGGTGGCGACGACTTTGGGAGTGCCGTCGATCAGCCGGGCGATGACGCGGCGCTCGCCGTCGCGGAACTCGGCCTCGCCGAACTGCTCGAAGATCTCCGGGATCGTGAGCTTGGCGGCCTTTTCGATCTCCTCGTCGGCGTCGACGAAGGGTACGCCCAGCGCCGCGGCGAGGCGTTTGCCAACGCTCGACTTGCCGACGCCCATCATCCCGACCAGCGCGATCGGCCGGTCGATCCGCCGGGCCAGCGCGGTGAGCGCCGCCGTATCGGGCATGGTTTCGTCGACTTCCATTGCAGCGCTGCCTATAGATGGGCTAGTCCGCCGTGCAAGGTTTGCCGCTGGATTTGGCGCGGCGTTATTGGAAGGTAGGGCGTGGCTCTGGGAATCCGCGGGACGGGAATCGTGGCGATCGTGGCGGTGCTGGTCCTGGCTCTCTTGGCCTATGTCTGGATCGATGGCGGCCGCGAGCCGCTGCGCGAAATTGCCGTTCCTGTCGCAATTCCGGAGGGAACGGCGCGATGATCTACAATTCGAAGCGCGCCCGGCTGCTGATCGGTGCGGCCTTGGCCCTGACCTCGGCCTGGGCGATCGCCCAGGACGCGCCCGAATCGCTGCTGCCACCTAGCTTCGACCGTCCGGCGCCGCCGCCCAAGCGGGAGCCTGCCGTCCCGTTGCCCAGCTCCTCGCAAAGCTCGCCCCGCATTGCCACCCAACCGGTGATCCAGGCTACGCCCGACGGCACCACCGAGAGTCCGAGCATCGCTGCCGGCCGGCCGCTGCCCTCGCTCAAGGAGCTTGAGGCGATGTCGCCCGAGGAACTCGACCTCCTGCTGGGGCTCAAGCCGAAATCGGACATGCCGGTCGGCGCACGCCGAGCATTGAAGCAGAATGGGTTGATCGATGTTGCGGAGGGCGGGCTCGCCGCTTGGTCGCTGGCGGGGCAGAACCCCGCGCTGGTGCGAGCTGCGATTACCGGTAACGCAGGCCAGATGGTCTCGCGCTGGGGTCATATCCTGTTGCGCCGCGCGCTCGTGTCGCGGCTCGATGCGCCCGCAGGAATCGGGCCTGCGGACTTCGTCGCGATGCGTGCCGCGCTATTGCTCCGAATGGGCGAGGGTGAGGCGGCCCGCGCGCTTGTGCAGGATGTCGATTCGGCGAACTATTCCCCGGACCTGACCCAGGCGGCACTCGATTCCTACCTGGCGACCGCCGACCTGACCGGCATCTGCCCGGTAGTGGGCACGCAAGGACCCACCCGCAAGGACCCGCAGTGGCAAGTGCTGCGTTCGATCTGCTCGGCCTTCTCGGGCGAGGGCACCTCGGCGATGGCCCAGCTCGATCGGCAGACCTATTCCGGCGTCCTCCCTCGCATCGACATGCTGCTCGCCCAGAAATACGCGGGCGCCGCCGGCAAGGCGCGCCGGGCGGTGACGATCGACTGGGCCGACGTCAAGGAGATGACCCCGCTGCGCTATGCGCTCGCGCTCGGCACGGGGGCCACGCCGCCGGAGGCGCTCCTGAAGGATGCGGGTCCGCAATATGCCGCGATTACGGCTACGGCGCCGATGGCCGCCCTTACCGCCCGGGCCGCGGCGGCCGATCGCGCGGGGCAGGCCGGCATCCTTTCCAGTGCGGCGATGGTCGATCTTTATGGCCAGATATTCAACGCCGACGACATCACCGGGGAATGGGCCGACCGTGCCTCGCTGCTGCGCGACGCCTATGTCGCTGAAACGCCCGAGGCTCGCCTTGCGGCGATCAAGCAGCTCTGGGACGGAGCGGGGGATCCACTGCAGCGCTATTCGCGCCAGGTCCTGACCGCCTATTCCGCCGCGCGCCTGCCGGCTTCCAGCAATTTTTCCGCCGACGCCGGCCCACTGATCGCGGCGATGCTGGCCGCCGGGCTCGACGCCAACGCCTTGCGTTGGGCGAGCGTGGTTGAGCAGGGCAGCGAGGGCTGGGCTCTGCTTGCCCTGGCCGATCCCCGCGACGGCATTCCGGTCAATGCGTCGGCGATCGAGGATTTCCATGGCAACGATGCCAGTGAGAAGAGCCGCAAATCGGCGTTCCTGCTGGCCGGACTGGCCGGGCTCGGCCGCTTGCAGGACGCCCAGACGCGTGACCTGTCGCGCAAGCTGGAGATCGACCTGGCCGGCCAGACCCGGTGGACCCGCCTGATCGACCGCGCCGCGGAAGTCGATAACCAGGGGATGGTCTGCATTCTTGCCGGTCTCGGGATGCAGGGCGACAGCTGGCAGCGGATGACGCCGCGCTACCTCTATCACATCGTTTCCGCGCTGCACCGCGTCGGCCTCGGCGCCGAAGCCCGGATGATCGCGGCCGAGGCCGTTGCCCGGGCCTGACGCGGGGGTGGCCGCGGGAGACCCGGTCCGCGCGTTCCTGGCGATGCTGGCCGCAGAGCGCGGTGCGACACCCAACACGTTGGCCGCCTATGCCCGCGACCTGGCGAGTGCCGAGCAGGCGATCGGCGATCTCGTCGTGGCCGATGGACCTGCCTTGGCTTCGCTTGGCGAGCACTGGGCCCTACTTGCGCCTGCCAGCCTCGCCCGGAAGTGTTCGACGCTGCGCCAGTTCTATGGCTTCCTGATCGATGAAGGCCTGCGCGACGACGATCCGTCTCCGTCGCTGCCGCGGCCGCGTGCCCGAAGGCCGCTGCCTCGTCTGCTTGGCCACGACGAGATCGATATGCTGTTTGCCCGGGCTGACGAAGAGGCCGCCGGCGACCGGCCCGATTCCGTGCGGATGCTTGCCCTGCTCGAACTGCTCTATGGTTCGGGCCTGCGCGCAACCGAGCTCGTTTCCTTGCCACTCGCAGCCGTCCCGCGCGATGCGCCATTCCTGACCGTGACCGGCAAGGGCGGCCAGCAACGCATGGTTCCGGTAAGCAACCGCGCGCGTCACGCCCTGTCGCGGTGGGTCGCCGTGCGGCCTAAGGGATCGAAGCTGTTGTTTCCCTCGACCGGCGTGCTGGGGCACCTGACGCGGGTACGGCTGTTCCAGCTGTTACGCGGATTGGCCGCCCGGGCCGGCATCGACCCGGAGCGTGTATCCCCTCACGTCCTGCGCCATGCCTTTGCAACCCACCTGCTGGAAGGCGGCGCGGACCTGCGCGTGCTCCAGACCCTCCTCGGCCATGCCGACATCGCGACGACACAGATCTACACCCATGTCGACAGCGCCAGGCTGGTGGCGCTGGTCAACTCCCGCCACCCGCTGGCCGGGCGCTGACGCCGCCCAACGAAAAGGGGCGGCAGGTTTCCCTGCCGCCCCGCATTCGTTAAGCTTGAGCGACCTCTTACGAGCTCGGAACCATGGCGGTCGAGCTAGCGTTGAAGGTGGTCTTCAGCTGGTTGCCGAGGCCCTGCATCGCAGCGATCGCGGCAACGGCGATCAGGGCGGCGATCAGGCCGTATTCGATGGCGGTCGCACCAGCTTCGTCACGATAAAGGTTCTTGATGAAAGTCATGGTCAGTCTCCAATTGCAATCTTCGATTTACCCGTCTCGCCCCTGATATGGATTGAGCCCTTCCAGATTAGAGGCATTTCCTTACCAACTATTTAAGCTCCAGACATGGCTGCCTGGCTCTTCGCGCTGACGTTGCCCCACATCTTCGTCGTCTCGTTGGCCATTCCTGCCAGGCCAACCAACATGGCGAGGACGACCATCGAGAGAATCAGTCCATATTCGACGGCGGTGGCTCCCTGCTCGTTTCGAAGCAGCCTTGTCAGAAGAGTTTCCTTGGACATGGTTATCCTGCCGGTACGGTACTGATCTGACGGATCTGCCAGCGGGTCCTTAAGAAAGTGTTGATGCGGAGCTTCAACTTGCCAAGAATTCCGACAATGATCCCGGTCGTCGCTGTCGCGCTCATTGCCCGCGACGGTCGGATTCTCATGCAGCAGCGCCGCGCGGACCGTGCTTTCGGCCGTCTGTGGGAATGGCCCGGCGGCAAGATCGAACCAGGAGAATCCCCGGAATCGGCGCTGGTTCGCGAGATCGAGGAAGAGCTCAGCCTCACGCTCGCACCGCAGGCACTTCTGCCGCTGGCTTTCGCCAGCGATCCCGTCCAGCCACCGGCGCCGCGCGCGCCGCATGTCATCTTGCTTTACACTTGCCGCGATTGGCCGGGCGAGCCGCGTTGCCTGGACGGAGAATCGATCGCCTGGATCGCGCCGGACGATCTCATGGCCCTGCCGATGCCGCCGCTCGACGTGCCGCTCGCAAAAGCTTTGCTGAAGTCGATTTAGCCTCTTGCCAAGCGCGGAAGCCCCCCCTATCTGCGCCACTCCAACGCGCCCGTAGCTCAGCTGGATAGAGCATCAGACTACGAATCTGAGGGTCGGACGTTCGAATCGTTCCGGGCGCGCCACGATATTCAAGCCGCTCCCTGCCAGGTGCAGGGGGCGGCTTTTCGTTGACCGTCGTGGCGCCGCGGCTGGTCAGCCGGCCGAGGACGACAGGGTCAGCAGGGCGATCGTGAAAGTGATCGCGGCGACCAGCAGCAGGATCAGGAGGAAGAGGGTCAAGCTCTGCCTGGCTGGCTCCTGTTTCGTCGGCAGAACGTCCCAGTAGCCGGTCTGCAGGTTCGAAGCGGCGGTTGCCCCCGGCGAACCGCGCATCCGTGGAGCCGCGCGCAGCAGTGCCGCGCTGATCGCCGCAACCGGAACGCGCGCGAGGAATTCGCAGCCGAAGTAGGTGTTGCGCTGCCAGATGACGCGAGCGGTAACGGGCTCCGCATTGGGTAGCTCGACTTCGATCCGATCGCCAATACGAAGCTGCGTGGCGGTCTCGAGCATCAGGCCGGTCGTCGACAGATCCAGGATCAGGACTTCATTGGTTGTCCGGGCGTGCGCCGCCCGGGCGACCAACCTGAGCGTTCGGCGCGCCGATCCGCGCCGATCCGGCGCTTCGTCGGGTTCTGAAATCTCGGCCCATAACGCTGCCATGCCGCATCTCCCCGATGCGGTGTGAGACTCGCGCCCTTAAGGTTTGATTGCGGCGGCCCTAGGGTCTGTACCCGGCACCTCGAAAGCCTGGGGTCGGCACTCGGCCTTAAGCGGTTGGCGCCGCTCAGCCGAGCGCCTTGATTGCAGGTTCAAGCTTCAGCCAGCCGGCCAGCTGTCGCAGGTCCTTCTCGACCGTCTCGGTGACCAGGGCCTGGAAGGCCGGGCGTGTCGCCAGGATCAACTGGTTGCCGGCCGTGGTCAGGGTGCTGCCCACCAGCGGTTCGGCCGTGTACCCGCTGAACTTGCGGGCGAGCCTGGTCGCCAGGCCCCATCCGGCGGCGTCGTGCAAGGCTCCCGGAGAGGCGATGCGGGCCAGCGCGCTGGGCGGCGGCAGGCGACCGGCGTTGGCCAGCAAGGCGGCGGCCAGCATCGCGCGGCCCTCGGCATCGAGGCCGATCCAGCGCTTGCGCAGTGCCCAGTCGGTCGCGTGCTCCGCGCGCAGGTTGGGCTCCAGGCTGAGCGAGGCGAGGGCGAGCTGGATGGCGGCCAGGCGCAATGATTCACGGCCCGAGCCGGCGATCGGCCGCGTCCAGTCCGCGATCGTGGCAGCGTGGGCAGCGGGAATCCCGAGCTGCTCCGCAAAGGCGCCGATGCTGGCCAGCAGGACGTCACGGCCGCGCTCCTCGGCAGAGAGCTGTTGGTAGAGCAAGCCTTCGCGCAGGCCCCATGAGGAAAAGACGATTCTGGACGGCTTGAGCGAGCGAACCAGGTTGACGATCAGCGCGGCGGCATCGGGAAGCGCGGCGAGGCGCGAAGAAGAAATGCCGGGGATCGCGCTGTCGGGCTGACCCTGCTCCAGCGGGCCGAGCAGCCTGACCGCGCGCGCGGGGTCGAGTTCGAACCCGTGCGGATCGTCGATCGGCCAGTCGAGCACATGCTTGGCATATTGCGCCAGTGCGCGGCACGAACCGCCCACGAGGAACAGCGGCAGGCCTTTGCGGTCCGCCCAGTCCACCGCCTTGAGTTCCTGGCGAATGTGCCGGGCGAACTTTTGGGGCCCGGCGGCACGCAGCGCCTTGAGGCGCAGCGAGCCCCAGGGGAAGCTGACGCCGTGCTCGCAGTGATCGCCTTCGATGTCGGTCAGTTCCAGGCTGCCGCCACCGAGGTCGGCGACGATTCCGTGGGTCCCGGGGAATGCCGCGAGTACGCCCCAGGCACTGGTCTCGGCTTCTTCCTGGCCCGAAAGTAGCCGGGGCGAGAGGCCGAGCGCGGCAACCTTGGCCAGAAACTCCGGGCCATTGCTTGCATCGCGCGCGGCGGCAGTGGCAACCGTCTCGACTCGGGAAACTTTCTGCGCCTTGAGCAGTGCAGCGTAACGGGCGAGGGCGGCGAGCGCCGCGGTCATGCCCTTCTCGGCGAGTTGGCCGTTCTCGGCCACGCCCTTGCCTAGCCGGGCGGTGACCTTTTCGTTGAATACCACGGTCGGTGCCCTGGCCGAACCGGTGTAGACGACGAGCCGGACGGTGTTGGAACCGATGTCGATAATGGCGCGCCGATCCATAGCGGGCCCTCGTAGGCGGTCGCGCAGGCGCATGGAAGGGCTCAAGCTCCGCCGCGACGGAGGGTCAGCTTCGGCACCTTGCGTCCACTGGCGAGCGCCGCACCGCGCCCGGACAGCGACGGATTGGTCATGAAGTAGCGGTGTACGTTGAACGGGCTCTCGCCCGGCTCGGCCCGGGCGTAACTGCCATCGGCAGCGAGTAGCCAGGAGCATTCGGTATCGAGCAGGTTGGCGACCATCACCTGGTCGAGGATCTGGTCGTGGACCGTCGGATTGACGATCTGGACGAGCAGTTCCACCCGGCGATCGAGGTTGCGGCTCATGCCGTCGGCCGAGGAGATGAACACCTTGGTCCGCCGGCTCGGCAGGCGCGCGCCGCCGGCGAAGGCCCAGATCCGACTGTGCTCGAGGAAGCGGCCGATGATCGACTTGACCGTGATGTTTTCCGACATGCCCGGCACGCCTGGGCGGAGGCAGCAGATGCCGCGAATCACCAGGCTGATCTCCACGCCGGCGTTGCTCGCCGCATAGAGCCGCTCGATCAGCCTGGAATCGGTAAGCGAATTGAGCTTCGCCCAGATCGCAGCGGACTTGCCGGCCGCGGCGTTGGCGATTTCCTGATCGATGCAGGCATAGAGCTTCTGGCGTAGGCCATGCGGCGCGATCGACAGCAGCTGGGTGCGCTTGGGCTCGACGTAGCCGGTGATGAAGTTGAACAGCGCGCCGGCATCGCGACCGATCTTCGGGTCGGTGGTGAAATAGCTGAGGTCGGTATAGATCCGCGCGGTGACGGGGTGGTAGTTGCCCGTGCCGAAATGGCAGTAGGTCCGGTAGCTGTCGCCCTCGCGCCGGACGACCATCGAAACCTTGGCGTGCGTCTTCCAGTCGACGAAGCCGTAGATCACCTGGACCCCGGCACGCTCGAGCTGCGAGGCCCAAAGCAGGTTCTGCTCCTCGTCGAAGCGGGCCTTGAGTTCGACCACGGCGGTGACCGACTTGCCGGCCTCGGCTGCGGCGATCAAGGCGTTGATGACTGCCGACTGCTTGCCGGCGCGGTAGAGCGTCTGCTTGATCGCGACGACGTCGGGATCTTGCGCGGCCTGGCGGAGGAAATCGACCACCACTTCGAAGCTCTCGTAGGGATGATGGACGACGATGTCCTTTTCGCGGATCGCCGCGAAGCAATCGCCGTCGTGCTCCAGCACGCGTTCGGGATAGCGCGAGGAGAAGGGTTCGAACTTGAGGTCGGGCCGGTCCTCCTCGACGATCGCAGCGAGGCCGGCCACGCCGATCAGGCCGGCGGTCTTGATGACGATCGCATGGTCGAGCCGCAACTGGTCGCGCAGCAGCTTCTCGGCGCCGGGGTCGAATTCTCCCTGGAGCTGGAGCATGATGACCTTGCCGCGCCGCCGCCGCTGGATCGCGGTGCGGAAATAGCGGACCAGGTCCTCGGCATCTTCCTCAAGCTCGATATCGCTGTCGCGCAGCACCCGGAACACGCCGCGCCCCGCCACCTTGAACCCTGGGAACAGCAGCGCGGCATTGCGGCAGATCAGGTCTTCGATGGCGATGTAGGTCGCCTTCTCGCCAGGGATGCGGACGAAGCGGGGGAGGGCCGCGGGGACCAGCACCATTTCCATCACGGCGGCATTGTCGGCGATTCGCTGGAGGGGCAGGAGAATGCCCATCCCACCGTTGGAGACGAATGGGAACGGATGCGCCGGGTCGATCGCCTGGGGGGTGATCACTGGCATGATGTGGGTCAGGAAATAGTCGGACAGCCAGCGCTCGTCCGCAGCGCTCAACTTGCCGCCTCCGACGATCACGACGCCCTGCCCGGACAGCAGCGTTTCGAGGTCGCGGCGGATTTCCTGCTGCGTCAGTTCGAGCTCGATCACCCGCTCATGGATCGCGGCGAGTTGCTGCGAGGGGGTGCGGCCATCGATCGAGGTCTCCTCGATATGCCGGCGGACCTGGCCCGCAAGGCCGGCGACGCGGACCATCAGGAATTCGTCGAGGTTGCTGCCCGAGATCGAGAGGAAGCGTAGGCGCTCGAGCAGCGGATAGGTGGGATTGCAGGCTTCGGCGAGGACGCGCTGGTTGAAGGACAGCCAGCTCAGTTCGCGGTTGAAGAACCGTTGATCCGGGGCGGTGGGATCACCGCTCGGGCTACTGTCCATGTCCATCGTTCTGCCTGAAGCGCCTAGGGTCATGGTGCGATGCTGTTTCGATGTTACACTGCCATGACACTATTGAGACGGCACTCGGGCGCAAGGGGTCCGTCGCTCAACCGGGCGCGGCGCGGTCGATCAGATCGAGGAAGTCCCGCGCCGCCTCGCGGTCCGCCGCACTTTCGAACGCAGCCTCCAGGTCCGGCGCGATGCCGAGCATATGCATGAAGGTCCACAGCGCGAACCGGCGCGCGGGGTCGGTCTCCAGGCCGAAATCGACCTGGATCCGCTCGACGCCGCCTTCGAGCGCGGCAGGGGTGATGGCGGCGAGATCGTCGGTCGCGAAGTAGCGCCGGAGCTGGTCGTTGAAGTCCATGCGCCGGCCTTAGCCGGATCGCATGAAGAAGTCAGCGGCTCCCGGGCGCTCCGGGAGCCGGCGCATCATGCCTTGGGCGCATAGGAGGTGCAGTAGGCGCTTACCGCGGTCGGGCCGCCGCTGAAGATCTGGCAGGTGCCGCAAGTCCCCTGGGTCGGCACGAAGAAGGCGCAGGTGCCACAGCGCTTCGCCCCTTCGGGCGAGGGATCGACGAAGCTCACCGAGCGGCGCATGTTGCGCTGCGCCAGCGGCAGCTTGGCCAGGTCGTAGCAGGCGCTGGCCGGCTTGGCCTGGGCGAAGGCATGGCGAGCGCCGAGCAGGGCGATCGGCGCGAGGCCGGCAGCGGCCAGGATGCGGCGGCGGGATTCGTTCATCGGTATGCTCCCTAAAGCGACCGGCGTGTTACCGGTTCGAGTTGTCGCCAGCTGCCGGCGAGCATGACGCGGTCGAAGCCGCGCCTGCCCTGTATTGTCCGACGGCTGGTATTTGCCTGTGTTGTTTGTCTGCGTGATAGACTTGCAGGCAAATTGGTCAATCGCCCGTGAAGGGCGGCTGAACCACTGTATCAATCCTTCGCAAGGAGTAACGCCGCCGCCAAGGGCCCGCCGCCGGAGGTCGCCACTGCCACCTTGGGATCGCCGGGAATCTGCCGCTCGCCGCCCTGGCCGCGCAATTGCAACACCGCCTCGTGGGCGAAGCCGAAGCCGTGGAGACGCCCGGCACCGAGCTGGCCGCCGCCGGTGTTCATCGGCAACTCGCCGTCGAGCGCGATCCGGCTGCCGCCCTCGATGAAGCGGTGCCCTTCGCCGACCTCGCAAAAGCCGAGCGCCTCGAGCCAGGAGATCGGGAAGAAAGCGAAGCCGTCGTAGAATTGGACGGTGTCGACGTCTTTCGGGGTGTAGTCGGTCTTGGCCCAGAGGTCGGGGCCAGTGGCGTAGGAGGCCATCCACTCTGCCTGGTCCCAAGACCAGCGCTCGACCTTGCCCGCGCTTGCGGCGATGCGGATGGGGGTAGCCTTGATCTCATCGAGCGCGTCTCCGGCCGAAACGATGATCACGGTCGAGCAGTCGGTGAACCGGTCGCAGTCGTACAGGCAGAAGGGCGAGGAGATCATCCGCGCCGCCATGTATTCGTCGAGGGTCAGCGGCTTCTTCGTGATCGCCCCGGCGCGCGGATTGCGCAGCGCGTTGCGGTTGGCATTGAGCGCTACCTGGGCGAGTTGCTCGCGGGTCATGCCGTACTTGTGGACGTGGCGCATCGCGTATTGCGCGACCCAGGTCGCCGCCGAGATCGCGAAATAGGGCGCGGTCCACTGCGACGGTCCTTCGACATGCTCACGGCGTAGCGGGGGAAACTCCTCGGGCCGGGCCATGGCGGCAGCCTCATAGACCGTGCGGAAGCAGATCACGTGGCGGGCCTGGCCGGTGCGGACCGCATTGGCCGCCTCGGCGATGGCCGAAAGCTGGGCGGGAATCTCGCCGCCGCCGAAGTGCCAGCGGGCCTTGATCCCGAACTGCTCGATGACTTCATCGACGCCGATCGGCGAGAAGCCCAGATAGCCGTGGGCCTTGCCCGGATAGGAGGCGACGCCGTCGATCTGGTCGAGGGTCAGCCCGGCGTCGGACAGCGCTTCCTGGATGGCGTCCTTGGTCAGGCCCATCGGCGAGCGGGTGAGGCGCACGCCGACGTCGGACTGGCCCACGCCGGTGATATAGGCTTCGGTGGCGAGACCCATTATGCGGCCCTTTCGAAGACGGGAAACCAGATGCCGTCCTGCTCGTCGAACAGCACGCGAACCTTGTCATCGAACTTTACGTCCTCGGGCGAGCAATTCACGATGTTCGTGGTGAGGATCACCCCCGGCGCGCCGTCGACGCGGACGCGGGCGATGACGAAGGGCACTTGGAGGCCGGGCATCCAGGCCTGATAGTTGATGGTGAAGGTGTCGATCTCGCCGGTGCCTGGAACGGGCTCCGGGCTCATCGCCTCGGACTGACAATGCCGGCAGATCTGCCGCGGCGGGTGAGTGAACTGGCCGCAGTCGTCGCATTTCATCAGCTTGAGCGAGCCGTCCGCACCGCCGGTCCAGAAGGCGCGGTTGTCGGCATCCAGCCGAGGCCGGGGGCGTTTGGGAGGCGCTGCGGTCGAGCTCATGGGCAAGTCTCCTTCATTTTGGCGCCTGCTCGCCCTTTGGGGCTATTTCCGCAAGGCCTCGGGCTAATATCGTGGGCGCGGATCACCAGCGGCGGCGGCGCTGGCAGGCGCGAACGCGGCGGCGAAGCTGTTCGGCGCGCCGGGCTGGGGTGACGATGGGTGTGTCTGCGGGCAGGTGCTGACGCAGCTCGCCCAACTTGACGCGCTTGATCGTGGGGATGGGCGCGGTGTCGCAGTCGAACCAGCGGCCGTAGATCCCGCCCTCGGTGTAGCCCGCCGGGTCGAGCCAGTTGGGCACGCCGGGATCCTCCAATGCGATCACCGCGTAGAACCGGCCGTCGGAGGCCACATAGGCGGTGTGGCCGTTGAGGCTGGAGAGTCGATAGACGTATTCCAAGGCGTTGAAATAGGGATCGTTGAGCTGGATATTCCAGTAGGGACGGCGCTGCGGCAGGTCAGTGGCGACGATCAGCGCCTCGTCGGCGTCGAAGCGGAAGCAGGCGGGCCAGTAGACCTGCTTCATCAGCGCGCCGTGATATTGCACCGGCTCGAAGGCGTTGAACCCGACGCGATCCTTCACGCCGTTCTGCATGCGGTAATAGAGACCGGTCGTGCGTGCCGGGAACCTGGCCATCTCCAAGATCCGGGCGTGAATTTCATCAGCGGTCAGGCGCGGCTTGGGCGGCACCGGATCGAGGCATTCGATGGAGAGGACCGGGTCGCGCTCGTTCTCCCAGTCGTAGCTGCGGTAACGGACCATCATTCCACCGGCCTGCGGATCGATCCGCGCCCACTTGCCGGCGTACCCAATAGGCCGCTTCGCGCTGAACACGACCTCGAAGTCCTCGCCCAAGGCCAGGTCGAGGTCGGTGTCGTCGTATTCGAAGTGCCCGTTGTCACGCGGCATCTCGTCCACCGTGCCGGACAGGCTGCGCTGGGTGGTAAAGCTGAGGATCCGGCACGTGCCGCGGTTGCCCGAGACGCGGTAGGTCAGGTCGCCGCGGATCGGCGACTGGAGGTAGATGTCGTCGGGATTGGGCTGGAGCGTGTAGACCGGGTTCCACAGCGGCGCCCAGTCGGGATGTTCGGGCGTGGCGTGGAAGTAGGCGAAATAGGCGTAGGACAGGCTTGTCAGCGTCTGGCGGTAGACGTCGGCACGGTAGGCCGGATCTTCGGGGCGCCAGGTCTCCTCCAGGCGGCCGATGGCGCCTTGCAGCGGCTGGAGGAGGTCGAACAGGTTGGGCTGGGTCATGGCTGGACGTGCACCTTGGTTTCAGCATTCGGGCCGCGCAGCAGTCCCATCGTGGCGGGGAGGGCCGCCAACGGCACGGTGCTCGTCACCGTGGCCTTGGGATCAGCATGGCCGCTATCCAACTGATCCGCGACGTAGAGAAAATCCTTCATCGTATAACCGACCAGGAATTGGAGGGTGACACACTTGTAGGCACCCTGTGCCGGCATCACCGGGTCGGCATGGGTACAGAACCCCAGCGAAGTGACCGTGCCGTAGAGCTTGGCGTGCGTGATCGCCTTGGTCAGCATACCGGGCGCGCCGACGCATTCGTAGACGACGTCGGGCGAGCCGCCGAGCGCCTCGATCACTTCGCCGACCTCGCCGTCGCCAAAGGTGACGAAGCCATCCGCCCCCATTTCCAGGCAAAGGTCGTGGCGTCGGGCCGAACGCGAGGCGGCAACGATCCGGCCGGCACCCAGGCGCCGCGCCCAGTAGATCGCATAGAGGGCGATTGCTCCGCCGCCGAGCACCAGGACCTTGTCGCCGGGACGAAGCGGCGATTGGCGGACGCCGTGGAGGCTGATCGCCAGCGGCTCCACCAGGGCTCCGTCGACGAGCGACAGCGTCTGCGGCAGTCTTATCGCGAGATCGGCGGGAAGGCTGGCGAACTCGGCGAAACCGCGCGTCACCCCCGGCGCGTTGCGGCATAGCACGTGGTTGCCACCGCGGCAGCCCTCGCCATTGCCGCAAGCGCCGGAGGGCAGGACCGCGATCCGGTCTCCGAGCCGGTAGTTCTCGACGTCCTTGCCCAAGGCGATGATTTCACCGGCATATTCGTGACCGAACTGGCCGGGGCCATAGTCCCAGGTCTCGCCTCTGGTCATGCTGAGATCGGTGCCGCAGATACCGCAGCGATGAACCTTGATGACCACTTCGCCGGGGCCTGGTTCAGGATCGGGCAGGTCCTCGATCGCGATCGGCCCGCCGCCGCCGGAATAGATCGCCGCCCTCATTTGTGCTTCTCCACCAGACCGAACCGCTCGATATAGCTGCCGAAAGGTTCGCGTACGGCTTCTTCCGCCATGCCGAAGTCTGCGATCGAATAGCGGTGTGCGCCGAATTGCAGCTCGGGCTTGTCGGCGATGCGCGCGGCGAAGCTCCAACGGGTGGCGTCAGGGATGTCCCAGCCGATGAACGCATAGATCCGCTCCAGCACGGCCATCGGATCACGATGGAATTCGGCATGGACCACGTCGAGTACCTGGCCGGGATACGCCTTGCGTACCTCGTCCCCCTTGCGCACCGCCTTTGCCCACTTCGCCGTCTCACGCTGCATCATGATCCGGGCGCGCTGGTCCGCGCGGCCTTCCTCGAAGCGGGAATGAGTCTGCATCAGCAGCGAGACCAGCGAGGGAATGGCTTGGGCGGGGTCCCGATGGGTCTGGATGACCTTGGCCCGAGGGTAGACCGCGAAGAGCAGGTCGAGGTTCGCGATATGGCCGGGGTTCTTGAGCAGCCAGCGCTTGTCCGGCTCCTTGCTGCCGATCAGCTGCACGCAGCGGTAGTAGTGGCGATAGGCCGGCTCCTCGCTCTGCGCCTGCCACCAGGCGTCGTAGGTCGCCGCCGAATGCCCGCAGGTCCACAGGTTGGAGACGAACGACTGACGCAGGAGCATGCAGCATTCGTGGACTTCGGAGGCGACGACATTGTGCGCGGCGCGCTTCTGCGGGGCGACGGCATTGCGAGCTTCGAGTGCCGCAACGCTGCGCTGGAACTGTGGATGGTATTCCCAGCTCTCGATCGGCGGGCGCGGCATGGGGCCATCGAGCAGCCAGGATTGTAGCCCTTGGAAGCGCGGATCGAGCGCCATCAGCCGGTGCAGCGCGGTCGTGCCCGTGCGCGGCACGCCGGTAATGACTACGGGATCAAGGATCGGCCGGGCGTCGAAGCCAGAGTTGTCCCGCATAGACTTCACCGCCAGCGCTCGCCCGCGCAGCACCGAGACGACATTGCCCCAGGCGGCCCGGCAGCCGAGCTCGGTAAAGCGCGGGTCGTAGTCCATGGCCTGGAGCAAGACGGTCAGGCCCGGCATATAGTCGGCCGGTCCGAAGTCGTCGGAACCGACTTCCCCGGCAACGAGATCGTGCAACCGGTCCGAAGCCTTGCGAAATTCCGGAGGGGGATCGTAGGCGAGTTCCATCGTCACTCTTCCGTATCGATCATGCCCTTGAGCTGCGGGCCACCGCCGACGATCAAGGTCTCGCCGGTGATGTAGGAGGCGGCGTCGCTTGCCAGGAATAGCACGGCTCGGGCGACTTCCTCGGGCGTGCCGGGGCGACGGAGGGGGAAAGCCTGGCAGGCGGCTACTGTGTCGAAGCCGGTCTTGGCCCAGCCCTGCTGTGCCAGTTCGGTGGCGATCATGCCGGGAGCCACGCAGTTGACCCGCACCCCCTTTGGCCCGAACTCGGCCGCGGCGACGCGAGTGAACTGCTGCAGGCCCGCCTTGGCCGCGGCATAGGCGCCGACGCCCATCGTGCCGTTTACCCCGGCGAGCGAGGAGATGTTGACGATCGCCCCGTTGCCGCGGGCGCGCAGGTGCGGATAGGCAGCCCGAGAACAATAGAACGCGGCGTTGAGGTTCAGCGCGATGTCATTGTTCCAGGCCTCCACCGTCATCGCGCGGAGCGGGGCATGGGTGCCGCGCCCGGCGTTGTTGATCAGGATATCTAGGCGGCCGTATTCGGCGATGGTCCCGTCGATCAGCGCCGCGGCCTGCGCCGGATCGCGGACATCGGTCGGCATTCCGATGCAGCGGCGGCCCGTAGCCTCGTGGAGTTCGGCGGCGGCGGCATCGAGCCGTTCCTGCTTGCGCCCGGCGATGACGAGGTCCGCACCGGCCTGGGCCAACAGCAAGGCGGCAACCTTGCCGATCCCGCTGCCGCCGCCGGTCACGATCGCGGCGCGTCCCGTAAGGTCGGTGGGCAGGGTCAAGGCAATCTCCCAATGCGCTTGTCGAATCGTTGAATTAGATAGTATACGCTATCTAACCGACCGCAAGAGGAATGCAGGTGACCGAAGGACCGACATCGTCAGGGCGCCGCAAGCGCCGCTCGCCGGACGAGATCCGCGATCGGGTGATCGAGGCGGCCGGGGTCGAATTCGAGCGCAGCGGCTACTCCGGCGCCACCACTGCCGCGATCGCCCGGCGCGCCGACGTGACCGAGGCACAGATATTCCGCTACTTCTCATCCAAGGCCGACCTCTTCCGCTCAGCGATCTTCCAGCCGCTCAATCGCCACTTCGCCGATTTCCAGGCGCGCCAGCCGGCTCGGCAGGGCCTGCCCGTCCGTGAGGCCGCGCGCGCCTATATCGCCGAACTGCAGGAATTCATCGAGCAGCACTCGGGGATGCTGATGTCGCTGGTCGTGGCCAAGGCCTATGCCCAGGACCCGACCGAAGGCGGCAGCGGGATCGACGGCCTGTTGGAATATTTCGAACGCGGCGCGGCGATGATGCAGGGTCGCGTCGGCCATGAGCTGAAGGTGCCGCCCGAGATGATGGTGCGGGTGTCCTTCGCGGCGGTTCTGGGCAGCGTCCTGTTCAAGGACTGGATGTTCCCGCCCGGATTGGCCGGAGCCGACGATATCCGCGAGGCGACGATCGACTTCGTCCTCGATGGGCTCAATGCGAACAACGATTGGGAAGTGGAGACGAAATGAGCGATAGCAAAGCGAGCGGCAAGGACATTCTCGACCTCGGCGGCCAGGCCGCGCTGGTGACCGGTGCCGGCCAGGGCGCGGGCAGGGCTATCGCGCTGATGCTGGCCGAGCACGGCGCGAGCGGCGTGGCGGTCAACGATTACGTGCTCGAACGCGCCGAGGCCGTGGCCGACGAGATCCGTGCGCTCGGCGCGAAGGCCGTGGCGGTCCAGGCCGACGTCAGCGACCTTGGATCCGTCCGGGCGATGGCGGCCAAGGCCACTGACGCGCTCGGCCCTGTGACCATCCTCGTCAACAATGCCGGCATGGCCGGGCCGACCTCGCAGCTGCGCCCGCGCGACCAATTCTGGGATGAGGACCCGTCCGAATGGGGCAAGTACCTCGGCACCAACCTCTACGGCGTGCTCAATTGCTGCCACGCCCTGCTGCCGGGCATGGTCGCGGCAAAGCGTGGCCGGGTCGTCACGATCACTTCGGATTCCGGCCGCGCCGGCGAACCGCGCCAGGCGGTCTATTCGGCGGCCAAGGCGGGGGCGGCCGGCTTCGTCCGCTCGATCGCCAAGGAAGGCGGGCGCTACGGCATCACCAGCAATGCCATCGCGCTGTCCTCGCTGGAGTTCCCGATGAGCGAGGAAGAGCGCGAGAAGTTCTACCAGCTCGACCAGATCAAGGCCCAGCTCTCGCGCTACGTGATCCGCCGTTACGGCCAGCCGAGCGAGGTGGCGGCGCTGACGTTGTTCCTCTGCTCGGACGTGGCGGGCTGGATCACCGGGCAGACCTATCCGCTCAACGGAGGGTATACCTTCGCCATCTGAGAGCGGGCAGGTCAGCGTGCGCCAGGCTGGAACATCCGGTGCGTGCAGACCTCGTAACTCGGGTCAGTGCCCTGCAGCATGTCACGGAACTTGCCGTCGAACGGCCGCTGGATCTGGACGTCGTAGGTCACGACCCGCTTGGAGAAACGCCACTTGCCGTCGCTTTCGCGGCGGTAGTTGTCGATGTAGCGGACGCACATGAAGTCCTCGATCAGGGTGCCCGGATTCTGGCGATCGGGGATCAGGTGGACGGCGAAGGCATAGACCTCGCCCGAGCCCTCGTCTCCATCCACGGCGATCAGGTGGTTGCAGACGTGGTGGCCGCTGTAGGGAATGTAGGGCAGCGCCTTGTCGATGAAGTCGCAATAGTCCGCGGCCGGACCGGAGAAGCTGTCGCCATGGTCGTCGGTTGCATCGGCGGTGTAGAGATCGCGCAACAGGACGACGTCCTTGCGGTCGATCGCGCGGGAATAGGCCAGCACGAGGTCGCGGATCGCGTCCTTGTCGATCAGTCGTTGCAGCGCGGGATCGCGGTTCATGGCAATTCTCCTCAGGCTTCGGGCGGCAATAGCCAGTTGCCGGCCTGGCTGCGAATCCAGCCGCTCGAGCCGTAGGTGCCGCCGTCGATCGGGATGACCGCGCCGGTGATATAGCTTGCCATGCGCGAGGCCAGGAACACCGCGAGGTGGCCGCATTCGGCGTCGATCCCCGCGCGTCCCAGCGGCACCCGGCGGCGCATGATGTCCTTCTGCGCTTCGCTCAGGTCAGGCGTGTCGGCGATCGGACCGGTGAAGTTGCCGGCCAGCCCCGGGGTGGCGGTGAAATCGGGCGCGATCGCGTTGACGCGGATGCCGTGGTCGCCCAGCTCGACCGCAAGGGTGCGGGTCAGGTTGTTGAGCCCGGCCTTGCACGCGGCATAGACCGAGAAACCCGGCGCGGCGCGCGAGCCTTCGATCGACGTGACATTGATGATCGCGCCGCCTCGTCCGCCGGCGACCATGACGGGCACCGCGGCCGAGGTGGCGGCGAGCGCGCTGATAAGGTTGAGGTCGATATGGCGGCGCCAGTTCCTTTCGGCGAGCTCGGTGAAACTCCGGCGGGTCACGCCGCCCGCATTGTTCACCAGGATGTCGAGCCGGCCGAAGCTCTCCGCGGCAGCCTCGACCGCCTTGGTCACCTGCTCGGCCTCCATTGCGTTGGCGGGCAGCGCCAGGCCGCGGCGGCCGAATTCCTCGATGCGGGCGATGGTCTCGGCCGCCCTGTCGGGAACCATGTCGAGCACCGCGACGTCGGCGCCGTGCGCCGCCAGGCAGATCGCCACGGCGCGGCCGATGCCCGCGCCGCCGCCGGTGACGAAGGCGGCCTGGCCGGTCAGGTCGAGCGTACCGGTATCCATTGGGTCATTCTCCCCTCAGTCCCGCGGCATCGGGAAGATCCGCCGGCTTGTCTATGTCGCGTTGCAGCCCCGGGGTGCGGATGACCTCGAAGCCGAGGCCGATCCGCTCGGCCTCGGTGCCGTGGCGGGCGAAGCTGTCAGGTCCGAAGCGGAATGTGAAGCCGCTTGCGTCCGGCAGGGGCAAGGACACGGCGTTGGTCCCCATGTCGTGGCGGTCCGGCGCCAGGGCGATCCGAGGGGCGGCGGCGAGGCGTTCGATGTCCGCCGCGGTCAGTTGCGGCAGGTCGGCGAAGATGATTACGGCCCGTGTCGCGCCCTGCGCCTGGGCGGCCGTGATGGCCGATTCCACCGCAGGATTCAGCCCTCTTCCCGGATCGGGGAGGAGCGCAATATCGTCGCCCTGGCCGTGGCGCGAGGATCCGACGAGGGCGATGCGATCGATCCCGCGGGCGGCCCGGACCACCCCCACGACATGATCGAGGATGTCGCCGACCAAGGCGCTTCGCCCCGCCCCATCAAGCACTCCGGCCAGGCGCTGCTTGCCGAGCGCGGTCCCCTTGACCGGGATGATCGCCCAGCAGGTCATGCCCCGCTCAGTACGCCGGGGCCTTGGTCAACCCGGTGAAGCGCACCCCGGCACCGTCAGCCCCGTAGGTCTTGTTCATGTAGATCAGGATCGAGGTCAGCGCCTCGGCCGCCGCGGAATTGGCGAGGGCGCCGCCCGAAAGACCCCGCAGGTCGCAGTCGCCGACCAGGCCGATCACCACGTTCCGGGCCTCGACGTCGTCGCTGAAGACCAGGACGTCGCAGTCGACCTTGGCGTCGGTGTCGAGGATGTGCGCGGCCACGCTGTGGAACGAGGTGACGAAGCGGACATCCTCATCGAGGATCGCCTTGGCCTCGAGCGCGGCCGAGCCGGCGGCGGGAAGCTGGACGCGCATGACCTTGGGCGGGACCAGCGGCACGGTGGTATCGACCACGATCGCCGATCCGACCAGCGGCGCGATCTGCTTCAGCGTATCGGCCTGCGAGGCGTAAGGGACGGTCACGATGACGACGTCCTTGCCGCCCGCCACTGCCGCGTTCTCGCCCGAACCGGCGGCGCCGATCTCGGCGGCCGTGGCTTCGGCCTTGTCGGCGGTGCGCGACCCGATCGTCACCTCGTGCCCGGCCTTGACCAGCCGGCGGGCGATGGCCTTGCCCAGGTGGCCCGTGCCGCCGATGACTGCGATGGACGCCATTGTTTCCCGCTCCTCTCGAATTTACGAACTTGCTTAGGCCCGGCGATTGTCGGTAGCCGGGTGCTCGCAGGCACCTAAGCTTGCGCGAGAGGGATCGGGCAAGCGGAATGACGGCGCCAGCGGGTTTCAGCGTCACGGCGATAGGCGGGCTGCCGCTGTTTCAGGCGGGGATGAACGTGGCGGGCGAGGTCGCCGCCGCTCTGGCGCGCGCGGGCGAGGCCCTGGCCCACGGCGATGTCGTGGTCGTCGCGCAGAAGATCGTCTCCAAGGCCGAGGGTCGTACCACCCGGCTGGACGCGGTCGCGCCGGGTCCCGAAGCGGAGCGGCTGGCGGAGGCTACCGGGCGCGAGCCGGCGCTCGCCCAGCTCATTGTCGACGAGAGCGCCGAAATCATGCGCGCGCACCCCGCGGCGATCATCGCGCGGCATCGCACCGGCCATGTCCTCGCCAATGCCGGTATCGACGCGTCCAACGTCGCGGACGGCGCGCTGCTGCTCTGGCCGGCCGATCCGGACGCCAGTGCCCGGGCGATCCGCGCCGCGCTGCGCGAGCTGACCGGGGTGGCCCCGGCGGTGGTCGTCGCGGATTCGATGGGTCGGGCCTGGCGGATCGGCACGATCGGCACGGCGATCGGTTGCGCGGGGCTGGCGGTGCTCGACGATCGGCGTGGGCTCGATGCCGATCTCTACGGCCGTACCCTGCAGGCGACGGTGATCGCCGTCGCGGACTCGCTGGCCGCCGCTGCCGTGCTGGCGATGGGCGAGGGCGCACAGGGCACGCCGGCGGCACTGGTTCGCGGGGCAGGGCAATGGGTCTCGGCCGAGGACGGTCCCGGCGCCGCCAGCGGCCTGCGTCCGGCCGAACAGGACATGTTCCGATGAGCGGCCATATCCTCGCGATCTCCGGTGGCGTCGGCGGCGCCAAGCTCGCTGCGGGCCTGGCCGCCGTACTGCCCCCAGAACGGCTGACCATCGCGGTCAACACCGGGGACGACTTCGAGCACCTTGGCCTGACGATCTGTCCGGACATCGACTCCGTGGTCTATGCGCTTGCCGGACTTAACGACACGCAGCGCGGCTGGGGCGTAATCGACGAGAGCTGGCGAACGATGGAGATGCTGGGCCGGGTGGGCGAGGAGACCTGGTTCAACCTCGGCGACCGCGACATGGCGATGCACCTCGGCCGGTCCTGGCGGCTGCGTGCGGGCGAGAGCCTGAGCGCCGTGACCGCGCGGCTGGCCGGGGCGCTGGGCATCGCCCACGCGGTCGTCCCGATGAGCGACGCGCCGATCCGCACCCAGGTGGAGACCGCAGCGGGCTGGCTCGACTTCCAGCGCTATTTCGTCGCCGAGCAGTGCCGCCCCGAGGTGCGCGCGATCCGCTTCGCCGGAGCTGGGGCACCGCCGTCGCCGGGCCTCGCCGAAGCTCTGGCACGGCCCGATCTCGCCGCCGTGGTGCTGTGTCCGTCGAATCCCTTCCTCAGCGTCGATCCGATCCTTGCGGTCGCCGGGGTCCGCGCGGCGCTCGAAGGCCTGGCCGTACCCAGGATCGCGGTGTCGCCCCTGGTCGGCGGCAAGGCGGTCAAGGGCCCGCTCTCCAAGCTCCTCGCCGAGCTCGGCACCAGCGAGGACAACCGGGCCATCGCCCGGCACTACGGCGCCCTGATCGACCGTTTCGTCATAGATCGCACCGACGCTAAGGACCGCGAGGGATTGCACGGGCTTGGCCTTTCGATCACCATTGCGAACACCCTGATGCGCGATGCGAACGATCGCGAGCGCCTGGCGCGGGAGGTTCTCGCGGCCGCCGGAGTTGACGACAAGGGATAGGAATGAGCGACGCGGAACTGATCGAACGGCTGCTCGCCGCGCCCCTGGGCGACCTGCTGGCCGAAGCGCGCGAACGCCGCGATGCGCGCGGTTCCGCCCGCACGACCTATTCGCGCAAGGTCTTCATCCCGCTGACCCGCCTGTGCGCCGACGTCTGCCACTACTGCACTTTCGCCACGACCCCGTCGCAACTGCCCGCGCCCTATCTCTCGCCCGAGGAAGTGCTCGAGGTCGCCCGGGCCGGCTTGGCTTCGGGCTGCAAGGAAGCCCTGTTCACCCTCGGCGATGCACCCGAGCGGCGCTACGCTGCGGCGCGCGACTGGCTGAACGAGCGGGGTTTTGCCCGCACGATCGACTACGTCCGCCACTGCGCCGAACTGGTGCTGGGCGAGACGGGCCTGCTGCCCCATATCAATGCCGGCCTGATGGACGAGGCCGACTACCGCGCGCTGCGGCCTTTCGCGGCCTCGGCCGGGCTGATGCTCGAGACCCTGTCGGAGCGCCTATGCGAGAAGGGCGGGGCGCACCACGGTTCGCCCGACAAGGTCCCCGCGCTGCGGATCGCCTCGCTCGAAGCGGCGGGCCGCGCGGGCGTTCCGACCACCAGCGGCATCCTCGTCGGCATCGGTGAGACCGCGCGCGAGCGCATCGAGGCGCTGATCGCCCTGCGCGATCTCGACCGGCGGCATGGTCACCTGCAGGAAGTGATTGTCCAGAACTTCTGCCCCAAGCCGGGCACCAGGATGGCCCTGGCAGCCGAGGCCGGCGAAGACGATTTCCTCCGCGCGCTCGCCGCCGCGCGGATCGTGCTGGACGACCGCGTGTCGGTCCAGGCGCCGCCCAACCTCAACGGCGAGCGGCTGGTCGAACTGCTCGATGCCGGGATCGACGATTGGGGCGGCATTTCGCCGGTGACCCAGGATCATGTGAATCCCGAGGCCCCCTGGCCAGAGATCGCGCTGATGGAAGAGGTCTGCGCCGCCTATGGCCGGCCGCTGGTCGAGCGCCTGACCATCTACCCGCGCTTCGTCGCTACCGACGAGCGGCGCTGGATCGATCCCGCGCTGCGACCCGCCGTGCTCAAGCTGTCCGACGCCGCCGGGCTCGCGCGCGACAGCCTCTGGAGCCCTGGGATCGCCGGCTCGGTGCCGGGCAGTCCGCAGCACCCCCTCGGGCCCGTCGCGATGGGACCCACCGCGCCCCGGCTCCATCGTATCCTCGATCGTGCGGCGAACGGCGCCGAACTGTCCGCTGAAGAGATCGTCGCCCTGTTCGAAACCCGCGGCGCCGCGGCCCAGGCGGTGGCCGAAGCCGCCGACGCCCTGCGCCGCGAGGTCAAGGGCGACGAGGTGACCTTCGTGGTCAACCGCAACATCAACTATACCAATATCTGCACCCATTCGTGCAGTTTCTGCGCCTTCTCCAAGACCAGCAGCAAGGCGGGCTTCCGGGACAAGCCCTACAATCTCGACCTCGGAGAGATCGCCGAGCGGGCGCGCGAGGCGGTGGCCAAGGGGGCAACCGAGGTCTGCCTCCAGGGCGGCATCCACCCGAGCTATACCGGGGAGACCTACCGCGACATCGTCCGTGCGGTGAAGCGGGCCTGCCCGGACCTCCACGTCCACGCCTTCTCGCCGCTCGAGGTGACGCAGGGTGCGAAGACGCTGGGGCTTTCGATCCGTGACTACCTCGCGATGCTCAAGGACGAAGGCCTCGGTTCGCTGCCCGGCACGGCGGCCGAAATCCTCCACGACGACATCCGTCGCCAGATCTGTCCCGACAAGCTGACCACGGCCGAATGGCTCGGCGTGGTCCGCGATGCGCACGAGGTCGGCATCCCGACCACCTCGACGATCATGTACGGCCACCTCGAGCGGGCCGAGCACTGGGCCGCCCACCTGCTGGAGCTGCGCCGGCTGCAGGGCGAGACGGGCGGTTTCACCGAATTCGTCCCGCTACCGCTGGTCCACATGGAGGCGCCGTTCTATCGCCGCGGCCAGAGCCGCAAGGGGCCAAGCTGGCGCGAGGCGGTGATGATGCACGCCGTGGCGCGGATCGCGCTGCACGGACGGATCGATTCCATCCAGTGCTCCTGGGTCAAGCTCGGCGCGGACGGCGCCGCGGCGGTCCTCGCCGCGGGCTGCAACGACCTGGGCGGAGTGCTGATGAACGAATCGATCAGCCGGGCCGCAGGCGCCGCCCACGGGCAGGAGATCGGCATCCACGAGCTGCGTGCTGCCGCGGCTTCGGCCGGACGGCCGCTGCGGCAGCGGACCACGCTCTACCGCCTGCTCGGCGAGGCCGAGGCGATGTCGGCTTAAGGTCCCGCGGTTGAAAGGTATTGTTGTCATTCCGGGCCGGGCGGGAACCCATCTCCAGAGCTTGCGTCCCGCATGATCGGCGCGGTTTGAGAGAGCCCATGCGAGATGGACCTCCGCCTTCGCGGAGATGACGAAGTGAGCGTGATAGGCTCCCCCTGGCCGTGTAAGAACGGGCGACACCGGATACGGAATTCGTTGATTTAGGCTGATCCCGAGCGCCGCGGCACTGTCAGATTTACCGACATTTTACGCCTCGCAGCTATGCCACGGGCATGATCCGGCTGTTCAAGCACTATATCCCGCATGCGGTGATCCTGATGGGGTTGTTCGACCTCGGGCTGCTGCTGCTGGCCGGAGAACTGGCCTTCCGCCTGCGCGCCGAGCAGATCGGGATCGGCGCGGGTCATTTCGCCGACCGCTTCTGGCCGCTCGCGGCCACTGCCGCGACGATGCTGACGGCGATGATCGCGGTCGGCGTCTACGGGGCGGAATCGCTTCGCTCGCTGCGTTTCGCCACGGCGCGGCTGCTCGTCGCGATTTCGCTGGGGATCATCGCTTTGGCTTTCGTCGACTTCGTCATCGGCGGGCAGACCTTCTGGCGCTCGACCCTGGCCTATGCGATGGGGCTGTCGATCCTCGTCCTGGTGCTGAACCGGATGATCGTGGGTGGCATCCTTGGCGCCGCGGCTTTCCGCCGCCGCGTCCTGGTGCTCGGCGCCGGGGCGCGGGCCGACCGCCTGCGCCAGCTCGGCGACCGGCCGGAGAGCGGCTTCGTCATCGTCGGCTATGTCGGCATGACCGAGAGTCTCAAGGTGGTCGAGGAGGCGATCCAGCGCGAGGCGATCCACAATCTCACGCGCTTCGTCGAGAACCTGGGTGTCAGCGAGGTGGTTCTCGCGCTCGAGGAGCGCCGCAATTCGCTGCCGCTGTCGGACCTGCTGCGGATCAAGACCGCGGGCGTCCACGTCAACGACTTCTCTTCGTTCGTCGAGCGCGAGACCGGCCGCATCGATCTCGACACGGTCAATCCCTCCTGGCTGATCTTCAGCGACGGCTTTTCTTCGCTGCGGGTGTTTTCGGCCGGTGCCAAGCGCGTGTTCGACGTTTCGGCCAGCGCGCTCCTGCTGCTTTTGACCGCCCCGATCATCCTGCTCTTCGCGCTGTTGGTGAAGCTCGACAGCAAGGGACCGGCCTTCTTCCGCCAGGTTCGTGTCGGGCTCTACGGGCAGCATTTCGACGTGATCAAGCTGCGCTCTATGCGCATCGATGCCGAGGCCGGCGGCGCGCAATGGGCGACGAAGAACGATCCCCGCGTCACTCGCATCGGCCGCTTCATCCGCAAGACCCGCATCGACGAGCTGCCCCAAGCCTGGTCGGTGCTGAAGGGCGAAATGTCCTTCGTCGGCCCGCGCCCTGAGCGCCCCGAGTTCGTCGCCGACCTCGAGGAAAAGCTGCAGTACTATGCTGAGCGGCACATGGTGAAGCCGGGCATCACCGGTTGGGCGCAGATCAATTATCCCTACGGAGCCTCGATCGACGATTCGCGGCACAAGCTGGAATACGACCTCTACTACGCCAAGAATTACACGCCTTTCCTCGACTTGCTGATCCTGCTCCAGACCCTGCGCGTCGTCCTCTGGCATGAAGGCGCCCGATGAGCGGCTCGCTCGCGATCTGGCAGGTGGTCGCCACGGCTACCCACCTGGCGGCGGCGGCGGCGGCGTTGCTCGCGGCAGCCTGGCTGCTGTCGCGCCGCACGCGCACGGGCATCGTGATGAACACTCTGGCAGCGGCGCTGTTCGCTACCTCGCTTTGGGCCTTGTTGGTCGCGGCCACGGGCGGCGACAGCGTGGCGAGCGGGATTGCCGAAGCTGTCCGCAACGTCGTCATGCTCGTTGCAGTCTACCGCCTGTTCGCCCATGACGGGCGCCACGCCAGCGTCGCCCCGGTCCGTCCGGTGGTCCTATCGCTCACCTTGGTCGAACTGCTGCTCTGCGGGCTTCTCGCGGCTCAGGCAGAGGGCTGGGGCGAGGCTGTTCGGGCCGCGATCTTCCAGGCCGACATGATGTTCCGCCTGCTCGCCACGATCGGGGGACTGGTGCTGGTCCAGAACCTCTATTCGGGCGCCTCGCCCCAGGCGCGGCTGGTGCTGCGGTGGCCGGCGACGGGAATCGCGGCACTCTGGCTGTTCGATTTTCAGCTCTACACGGTCGGCTATCTGCTCAAGGAGTGGCCGAACGAGCTTGCTTCGCTTCAGGGCCTGGCCGGGATCGCGCTGGCGGGGCTCGTCGCCATGGGCAGCACGCGCAAACCGACAGAATTGCGGCTCCAGCCTTCCCGCACGGTGGCCTTCCAGTCGATCTCGCTGCTGGCGGTAGGGGTCTACCTGCTGGCGATGACCTCCCTCGGCCAGTGGATGGCGGGAGTCGGCGGGGATTTCGCCCGCGTGCTCCAGTTTACCGTGGTGGTGGTGGCCGCGGTCGTCGCCTTGCTGGTCGTACCTTCGGCTCGGTTGCGCGGATGGCTGCGGGTAACGCTCGTCAAGCACCTCTTCCGCCACCGTTACGATTACCGCCAGGAATGGCTGCGTTTCACCCGGACGATCGGCCGCGGGGACGAGGCGATGCCGCTGGAGGAACGAGTTGTCCAGGCCGTCGCCGACATAACCGATAGCCCCGCCGGCCTGCTGCTGACCCGCGATGACGACGGCGCCCTAGTCCTCGCTGCGCGATGGCGCTGGCCGACTGCCGACGTGCCGGGCATTGCACTCGAGCCGGCGGCCGTTCGCGGACTGGAGCAGTCGGGCGCCATCATCGAACTCGAAGCCCTGCGCCGCGGCCGGGATCCGAAAGGCACCGCGCCGCTGATTCCCCGATGGCTGCTGGCCGAGACCAAGGCCTGGGCGCTGGTGCCCTTGCTCCATTTCGACCGGATGGTCGGGGCGGTTCTCCTCGTCCGGCCGCCGCACGCCCGCCGGCTCGACTGGGAGGACTTCGATCTGCTGCGCGTCGTCGGCCAGCAGCTTGCCAGCTACCTTGCCGAGCATTCCGGGCAGGAAGCCCTCGCCGAAGCCGGGCGATTCGATGATTTCAATCGCCGCATCGCCTTCGTCATGCACGACATCAAAAATTTGGCGAGCCAGCTCAGCCTGCTCGCCCGCAATGCCGAACGTCATGCCGACAAGGCCGAATTCCGCGCCGATATGCTGGTGACGCTGCGCAATTCGTCCGAGAAGCTGCAGGCCCTGCTCGGCCGCCTATCGCGGTACAATGCGGTAGCGGTCGAACAGCTGGGCGAGGTCGAGCTCGGCGAAGTCGGTCGCCGGGTTGCCGCCCGTTTCGTGCCTCCCCACTCGGTCGTGGTCTTCGGCGGGGAGGAGTGCCGGGTGCGCGCCAATGCGGAATCGCTGGAACAGGTGCTGATGCATCTCGTCCAAAACGCGGTCGATGCGAGCGAATTTGGCGCGCAAATCTTCATCCGTCTGTCCGCCGATGCCTTTCACGGTATCGTCGAGGTCGTCGATTCGGGCCACGGCATGTCGCCCGACTTCATTCGTAGCCGTCTGTTCAAGCCCTTCGTCTCCTCCAAGCCGGGCGGCTTTGGGATCGGCGCCTACGAGGCGCGAGAACTGGTCAGGGCGATGAAGGGCCGTATCGACGTCGAGAGCCACGAAGGCCTTGGTACCCGCTTCACGATCCATTTGCCGCTCGCCCATGCGGCCGATCTGATCGATTCCTTCGCCTCTGATCAACGAGCCGTATCATGAGCGACAAGACCATCCTGCCAAAACTGCTGATCGTCGAGGACGATCCCGGTCTCCAAGCCCAGCTCAAGTGGGCCTACGAGGATTTCGACGTGACCGTGGTCGGCGACCGCGCCGCTGCGCTTGCCGCGCTGCGGATCGAGGAGCCCGCCGTGGTCACGCTCGACCTGGGCCTGCCGCCTGATCCCGACGGGACGAGCGAGGGCTTCGCCGTGCTCGACGAGATCATGGCCCTGAAGCCCGACACCAAGGTGATCGTCGCCACCGGCCACGGCGCGCGCGAGTCTGCACTGACCGCGATCGCCAAGGGCGCCTACGATTTTTACCAGAAGCCGGTCGATATCGAGGCACTGGGGCTGATCGGTCGCCGCGCGCTCCAGCTCCATCGCATCGAGCACGAGAACCGCACGTTGGCCGCCAAGGTGGGACAGGACAACCGCGTACTCGGCTCGCTGATCACTGCCGCGCCGGAGATGGTCAAGGTCGCCCGCACGATCGAGCGGGTGGCCAATACCAATGTCTCCGTCATGCTGCTCGGCGCCAGCGGTACCGGCAAGGAACTGCTTGCCCGCGGCCTCCACGAAGCGAGCGACCGCGCCGGCGGGCCCTTCGTGGCGATCAATTGCGCCGCGATCCCCGAGACCCTGCTGGAAAGCGAGCTGTTCGGGCACGAAAAGGGCGCCTTCACCGGAGCGGTCAAGACCACCGAAGGCAAGATCGAGCAGGCCGCCGGCGGCACGCTGTTCCTCGACGAGGTCGGAGACATCCCGCTCCAGCTCCAGGTCAAGCTGCTGCGCTTCCTGCAAGAGCGGGTGATCGAGCGGATCGGTTCGCGCCAGTCGATCGCGGTCGATACCCGCATCGTCTGCGCGACGCACCAGGACCTGGAGGCGATGATCGCCGACGGGCGGTTCCGCGAGGACCTGTTCTACCGCCTGGCCGAGATCGTGGTGAAGATTCCGAGCCTGGCCGAGCGGCCCGGCGATGCGGCGCTGCTGGCAAAGGCCTTCCTGGCGCGGTTCGCCAAGGAGATGAACCCCCAAGTCAAAGGCTTTGCGCCCGATGCGCTAGCCGCGATCGACGCCTGGGGTTGGCCGGGCAACGTCCGCGAGCTGGAGAACCGGGTGAAGCGCGCGGTGATCATGTCGGACACCAAGCTGGTTGCCGCCGCCGATCTCGACCTTGCGGCGCCGGGCGAGGAGGAGGGGCCGCGCACGCTCAACCTCAAATCGGCGCGCGAACTGGCCGACCGCAAGGCTATCCGCCATGCCCTGGCGCGCAGCGAGGGCAATATCTCGAGCACGGCCAAGTTGCTGGGGATCAGCCGGCCGACGCTCTACGACCTCCTCAAGCAGTATGACCTCCACGCCTGAGCGCGGATTGGCGCTGGCGGTGGCCGCTTTGGCGGCGCTGCTGAGCACGAGCCTGGTGGCGGCTCCGCCTGAGGCCGCGGGTTTCCTGTCGGCCGCACAGGCGGCGCTCGACAAAGGCGACGCAATTGCCGCCGAGGCCGAACTCGACCGCGCGCTCGATGCCGGCGCCGGACGAGAGGAGGTCGCCGCTGCGATGGGCGACGCGATGCTCCGCCAAGGTGCACTCGACAACGCGCGCGACTGGCTCGGGGCCGGGCGCTTCGCAACGGGGCAGGAGGGCTACGGCTGGAAGATGCTCGGCCGTCTCGAACGCGCGGTGGGCAACCTGCCGGCGGCGGGCAAGGCCTATGACCGCGCCCTGCAATATACGCCGAACGACGGGGGGCTGTGGGTCGATATCGGCCGCCTGCGCTACGCCGGTGGGGAGCAGGTCCAGGCCGTCGAGGCAGCGGATCACGCGCTCGAGCTTGCGCCCGGCGATCCGCGCGTGCTGGAATTTCGCGGCCAGCTCGTTCGCGATCAGTTCGGCCTGAGCGCCGCGCTGCCTTGGTTTGAGGCGGGACTGGCGCGCAAGCCCGACGATCTCGCCCTGCTCGGCGAATATGCCGCGACGCTCGGCGAGCTCGATCATGCCAAGGGCATGCTCAAGGCCACGCGGCGCATGCTTGCGCTCGACCCGGGCAACACGAGGGCGCTCTATCTCCAGGCCGTGCTGGCGGCGCGGGCCGGCAAGATGGATCTCGCCCGCTCGCTGCTGAGCCGGACCGGCGACCGCATCGCCGGCATGCCCGCGGCCATGCTGCTGCGCGGCCTGCTCGAACTGGAGGCAGGCAACCCCAACCTGGCGATCGACGTGCTCGACCGCCTGGTGCGGATGCAGCCCGCCAACGCCTCGGCGCGCCTGCTTCTCGCCCGGGCCGCGGCGATGGCGGGGGACCGGATGCAGCTCTTTGCCGCACCGTCGGACGATGTGGCCGCTGCGCCGTACTTGCTGACCTTGCAGGCCCGGGCCCATGCCGATGCCGCGCGGTACGACCAGGCGGCTCTTTTGCTGACCCGCGCTACGCTGCTCCAGACCGGGCCCATCCCGATCGGCGAACGGCAGGACGCGGGAATACTTGCGGCCGATTGGGCGATGACGCCGGGGCGGATCGGCGCTGGCGTGCCGCAGGTCCGCAAGCTTGTCGCCGTGGGCAATCTGACAGCGGCGGGCGATGCGGCTGAGCGCCTGCGCGCCGCCAATCCAGGCTCGGCCGATGTCCAGGCTATTGCGGGCGACGTTCGGCTTTTGGCACACGATCCGGCCGGGGCGCTCGATCGCTACCGCATCGCGGCCAAGGTACGGGTGACCTCGGACCTCGTCGCACGCATGGCGCTCGCGTTCGACGGGATCGGCGAGGCTGCGGAGGGCGATCGTATCGTCGAGGCGCATCTGGCCGCAAGTCCGACCGACCGGTACCTGAGCCGGGTTGCAGCGCGGCGGGCGGCAAAGCGCGGTGACTGGGGACGGAGCCTCGCCTTGCTCGAATACCTCGCTCCGTTGATGCCGCGCGATCCCGGGGTGTTGAGCGAACTGGCGGAAGCCCGGTCGCGCACTGGCGACAAGGATGGGGCCGAGCGAGCCGCCGCCGCCGCCTATGCTCTTCGTCGCGGCAGTCAGGTGCTCACCCGAAACTATGCCGTGGCCAGTTCGGGTGAATACGTGGCCGCGCTGCAAGCGAAAGCCGCTCGGTTCTGATCCTCCCGACAGGGCGAGGCCGCGGGATTGCGTGACAATCGCTTCATCGTCCGCCACTGCGCTGCGATGCGCATATTACTCGATCCCATGGTCCGATTGATCCTTCTGGCGATCCTCCTGGCGACTTTCCTGCCCGTGAAGGGCCCGGCGCGCGACATCGCGCAGGACGTGTCCAATGCGGCGGTCTTCCTGCTGTTCCTCCTCCACGGCCTGCGCCTGTCGCGCGGCGAGGTGCTTGCCGGGCTCGGCAATCACCGCCTGCTGGTGCCGCTGCTGCTTTGGGTCTTCGGGGCGATGACGCTGGCGGGCTGGGGTATGTGGCGGGCAACCGGAGCCCTTGTGACGGCAGAGATCGGGCTCGGGTTCCTCTATCTCGGCGTACTGCCCTCCACGGTGCAGTCGGCGACCGCCTACTCGTCGCTTGCCGGAGGGAATGTCGCGAGCTCGGTCGTAGCGGCAGCTCTCATCAATATCGCGGGGGTCTTCGTCAGCGCGCCGCTGTTCGCCGTGCTGGCGGGCAGTGCGGGCGGGGGGCTTCACGCCGATGCCCTGGTCAAGATCGGCACTACGCTGCTGCTGCCCTTCGCGCTGGGCCAGTTCGCCCAGCGCTGGGCACGCCACTGGGTGATGGGACACCGCCAGCTCACCGGTCGGCTCGACCGGGGGTCGATCGCCATCGCGGTCTACGTCGCCTTCTCCGGTGCGGTGGAGCAGGGTATCTGGACCCGCGTCGACTTGTCGGCCTGGGCGGTCTTGCTGGGCGGCTGCGTCGTGCTGCTGGCCTTCGGCTACGGCGGCGCATGGTTGCTCGGCGGCGCGCTCAAGCTGCCGCGGGGGGACCGCATCGCGATGACCTTCGCCGGGGCGCAGAAGTCGATCGCGATGGGGGCGCCCCTGGCGACGGTGCTGTTCCCGCCCGCCGCGGTCGGCGTGGTCCTGCTCCCGCTGCTGGTCTACCACCTCGCGCAGATGATCGTCGCGGCGCCGCTGTCCTCGCGGCTGGCGAAGGGTCAGTCCGCGGCGTGATCCGCTTGCGGATGCCGCTTTTGCCAGCGCACCGACCACCACAGCGAAAGGCCGATCAGGATCGCGCCGATCAGGCCGGTGACCGCCTCGGGGATATGGTACTTGGCCGATAGCAGCATGATCACGCCCAGCGCGACGATCGCCCAGAAGGCGCCGTTCTCGAGATAGCGATACTGCGCCAGCGTGCCCTTCTGGACCAGCATGATGGTCATCGAGCGCACGAACATCGCACCGATCGACAGGCCGAGCGCGATCACGACCATGTTGTTGGACAGGGCGAAGGCGCCGATCACCCCGTCGAAGCTGAAGGAGCCGTCGAGCACGTTGAGGTAGAGGAATCCGCCGACTCCGGAGCGGACCACCGCCCCGGTCGCCGCGCGGGCCTCTTCCTGCATCTCCAGGATCGTCGAGATCGCCTCGACCGCGATGAAGGTGACGATGCCCAGCGTTCCGGCGACGATGAAGGTCAGCGCCTCGGCTTCCGCCAGCGACAGCGAGATCAGGTAGAGCACGATCAGCAGCAGCGCGATCTCCAGCGCCTCGATCCGCGCGAAGCTCGTCAGCCGCTTCTCGATCGCGGCGATCCAGTGGACGTCCTTGTCGGCGTCGAAGAAATATTTGAGGCCCACCATCGCCAGGAAGGCACCGCCGAAGCCGGCGATGCCGACGTGGGCGCTGGAGACGATCCGTTCGTACTGCTCGGGATCGTTGAGCGAGAGCTTGACCGCGGCGACCGGGCCCAGCTTTGCCGCGATCGCCACGATCGCCAGGGGGAAGACGATGCGCATGCCGAAGACCGCGATCACCATGCCCCATGTCAGGAACCGCTTCTGCCAGACCTCGTCCATCTCGGTCAGCACCTTGGCGTTGACCACGGCATTGTCGAACGAGAGCGAGACCTCGAGGATCGACAGCACCACGACGATCCACAACAGCGAGCCGGTCCCGGCCAGCGTGCCGGTGGTCGCCCAACCGTACCAGACGGCCAGCGCCAGGCAGACCAGGGTGAAGACGATCGAGCCCTTGTAGTATTTCAGTATCAAGTGGGATTCCCTCAGGCTCAGCACCCTGGGCGTCTAGCGGGACGCCGCCGGGCCGCAAGCGGCTTATTTCGGTTGGTAGGTCTGCTCGGGCCCCGGGAAGGTCCGCGCGCGGACTTCGGCGGCGTAGCGCGCGGCGGCATTGGACACCGTTTCGGCCAACTCGGCGTAGCGCTTCACGAAGCGGGGCACGCGCTCGAACATGCCGAGCATGTCCTCGGCGACCAGCACCTGCCCGTCGCACTGGGCCGAGCCGCCGATGCCGATAATGGGGCAGGACGCCGCCTTCGTTACCTCGATCGCGATCGGTTCGACCACGCCTTCGACCACGATGGCGAAGGCGCCGGCTTCGTCGAGCGCCCTGGCGTCGGCGACGATCTTCGCCGCCTCGGCCTCGCTGCGGCCGCGGGCGTTGTAGCCGCCGAGCACGTTGACGGCCTGCGGGGTCAGCCCGACGTGGCCGATCACCGGGATGCCGCGCGCCACCAGGAAGGCGACCGTCTCCGCCATGGCCTCGCCGCCTTCGAGCTTCACGCCGGCGCAGCCGGTTTCCTTGAGCAGCCGGGCGGCGTTGGCGAAGGCCTGCTGCGGCGAAGCCTCGTACGACCCGAAGGGCATGTCGACAACGACCACCGAGTGGTAGGATCCCCGCACCACCGCCGCGCCGTGGGCGGCCATCATCTCGAGCGTGACCGGCACGGAAGAGGGCAGGCCGTAGATCACCTGACCCAGGCTGTCGCCGACCAGCAGCAGGTCGCAGTGCGGATCGAGCAATTGGGCCTGCCGCGCCGTATAGGCGGTGAGCATGACGATCGGCTCGGCCGTCGCGCCGTCCACTTTCCGCTTGCGCAGGGCGGGGACGGTGAGGCGCTTCATCGGCGCGGGCGTGGGATTGGCGCGGCTGGTCGAGGTGTCGAGCTGGAATGTGGTGGACATGGCCTGGGGTTGTAGCGCCCCGGGCAAAGCTGGGGAAGGGCGCGCGCTAGGCTATTGCCAATGCGACGCACGCCGTTAGCTTCCCCTGCATTTCCGGCCCTCGGTGGGCCGCTTGGCTGGGAGGCCATTTCGCATGTTCGGTCGCATCAAACCGCTCGACGCTATCCTGGCCACGGCCGAAAAGAAATCGCTGCATCGTTCGCTGGGCGCCTTCCAGCTGACCATGCTGGGCGTCGGCGCGGTGATCGGTACCGGCATCTTCGTACTGACCGCGGAAGCTGCGCAGAAAGCCGGCCCAGGTATGCTGCTCAGCTTCGTGATCGCCGGCGTGGTCTGCGCTCTGGCGGCGCTGTGCTATTCGGAAATGGCCTCGATGGTTCCGGTTTCCGGCTCGGCCTACACCTATAGCTATGCGGTGATGGGCGAGCTGATGGCTTGGCTGGTGGGCTGGGCCCTGGTGCTCGAATATGCGGTTGCGGCAGGCGCCGTGGCCGTCGGCTGGTCGGGCTATTTCGTCGGACTCTTGCGGGAATACCTGGGAATCGGGCTGCCGGCCGAGATCGTCAACGCCAATGCCCTGATTGCCCATATCAAGCTGGCCTTCGGCGCCGCGCCGAGCGCTGAGCTGTCGACCGCGATCCAGGTCGGTGGCTACGTCAACCTGCCGGCCTTCCTGATCGCGGGCCTGGTCACCTGGCTGCTGGTGATCGGCACGAAGGAAAGCGCCTTCGTCAACGCCGTGCTGGTGGTGATCAAGATCACCGCGCTGACCGTGTTTATCGCCCTGGCCGTGCCGGTGATGAACTCCGCCAACTTCACCCCTTTCGCTCCGCTCGGCTTCGGCGGGATCAGCGCAGCGGCAGCCTCGATCTTCTTCGCCTACGTCGGCTTCGACGCGGTCTCGACCGCGGCGGAGGAAACCAAGAACCCGCAACGCAACATGCCGATCGGCCTGGTCGGCAGCCTGGCGATCTGCACGGTGTTCTACCTGCTCGTTGCCTCGGGCGTAATCGGGTCGGTCGGCGCCCAACCGCTGCTTGATGCTAGCGGCCATGGGATCGAACCGGGCAATGCGACTGGCATGGCCGCGGCCTGTGCCAATGTTGCCAATAACGCCGTGGTCTGCTCGAAGGAGGCTCTGGCCTGGACCCTGCGCTCGATCGGCTGGACCCAGATCGGCAACCTGATCGGCCTTGCCGCCGGTCTCGCGCTGCCCTCGGTCATCCTGATGATGATGTTCGGCCAGACCCGCATCTTCTTCGTGATGAGCCGCGACGGCCTGCTGCCCGAGCGCCTCAGCCGCATCCATCCCAAGTACAAGACCCCCCACGTGGTGACGGTGATCACCGGCGTGGCAGTGGCCTTGTTCGCCGCGCTCTTCCCGGTCGGCGCGCTGGCCGACATCTCGAATTCGGGCACCTTGTTCGCCTTCGCGATGGTCGCCTTCGCGGTGCTCGTCCTACGCAAGACCGATCCCGCGCGCCACCGCCCGTTCCGCACGCCCGGCGTGGCGATCGTGGCGCCGCTGGCGATCCTGGGCTGCGTCTACCTGTTCTTCAGCCTGTCGACCTATACCCTGGCGCTATTCGCCGGCTGGGCGGTGGTCGGCCTGATCGTCTACTACGCCTACAGCCGCCACCACAGCCATCTCGGCCGCGGCGTGGTCGAGGTGCACGAGGATGATGCCGGCGTGCCCCCGCAGCCGGTGCCGCCGCTGCCGGGCGGGATCAAGCTGGACTAGCCACCGCGAGAGCAAACCAAACCCGTCCGCCCTGAACCTGTCGAAGGGCGGCCTTTCGACAGGTTCAGGGCGGATAGGCTTGGTTTAGACGGTTTGCCTAGAGCCGGATGACTTTGCTCGGAATCATTATCCTGTAGCCAGGCTAGGGGGCTATCCCTCTTGCGGCGGGTCAAGGAATGTTATCGTATTCAGACCGATCGCTCAGATCGTCGTCTCGGCCTTCTGGCCCGCGATCTCGTCCCTGACATCCAGACCGAGCGCCATCTTGGCCATGCCGGTCAGGCCGAACTCGCCCGCCCAGATCGAGGCGGCCCCCAGGTCCATGCGCAGCATCAGCAGGTTGGGATCGTCCTTGCCGCCGGGGAACCAGGACTCCACGAAGTTCGACCATTGCTTGTCGAGCCGTTCGCGGCTGGTCTCCTCGCTCAGCACGCCGTGGAACCGGGCGAAGATGTCGTGGCCTTTCGAGACGAAGATGCCTGTGGCCGGGCCCATCGCCGCAAAGCGATTGTCGCGGCTGGTGAAGAACCAGATCGTGTGATTGCCGTTGCGGTCGAGCTGGGCGGTCATCGGCGCAGTGCTGTCGGGATCGCCGTCCAGCTGCAGCATCACATAGGGGCTGTCCGCGAAAGCGTGCCAGAATTTCTCGCGCAGCTCGCGCGGGTTTCCTTCTCCGTAGTTCATCTCGTCTCTCCTCAGAGCGGAGGCATCATGACCGACTGGGCGGTCACTTCGTCGATCAGGTCCTGGCGCTCCTTGGGGGTGGCTCCCTCGAGCCCCCCGAAGGCCGAGGCCTCACCGTTGAGGAAGGCCAGCAAGTCGCCGATCAGGCGGTCGGTCTGGGTGGCGAAGACACCGTGGGCCTCGCCTTCGTATTCGATCAGTTGAGCCTGCGGGACGGCCTTGGCAACCTCGCGCGCCGTAGCGTCGATCGGCACGGTCTTGTCCGCGGTGCCGTGGATCACCAGGGTCGGCACGGTAAAGCTGGCGAGGTCGGGCCGGAAGTCGGTGCTGCCGAAGGCCCGCGCCGCCGCTAGCGTCGGGTGCAGGCCGGCCTGCAGCGCGATAGTCCAGGCCATGTCGAGCGTGTCCTCGTTGACTGGGTGCGATACTAGGCCGACGCCAAAGAATTGCTTGAAGAAGGTACGGAAGAAGTGCGGCCGGTCTTCGCGAATGCTCTTGACGATGGCATCGAGCTGGGCCTGGGGCACCCCACTGGGATTGTTCTCGGTCTGGAGCAGATAAGGCACGACCGAGGAAATCAGCGCGACCTGCGTGACGCCTTTGCCCTGATGCCGCGAGAGATAGCGCGCGACCTCGCCGCCACCCATCGAGAAGCCGACCAGCGCGACGTTCTCGGTGGCGCCCCTGGCCTCCATCACCGCGGCCAGGTCGTCGGCGAAGGTGTCGTAATCGTAGCCCGTCCAGGGCTGCTGCGAGCGGCCGAAGCCGCGCCGATCATAGGCGATCGCGCGATAGCCATTCTCGGCCAAGGCGAGGGCGACCGGATCCCAGCTGTCGGCTGACAGCGGCCAGCCGTGAATCAGGACGACGGGGCGGCCTTCGCCCCAGGACTTGACGTAGAGATGCGTGCCGTCGCGGGCTTCGACCGTATGCATAAGGAAAAACTCCTGCGTCCATCTGCTTCGGTAAGCGGCGCGACAAGAGTTTGGTTCCCGCCTTGCGCCGGGCCGCATGATCTCCACGTTGCGGGCGGATCAACCGGGAGATTCGCACGTGAAGCATCGCAAGCTGGGTCAGGGCCTGGAAGTATCGGCACTCGGCTTTGGCTGCATGGGCCTGAGCTATGCCTATGGCCCCGCCACCGGCACGGCGGAGGGCGTCGCCCTCCTGCGCGGTGCGCACGAACTGGGCGTGACCTTCTTCGATACGGCCGAAATCTACGGGCCCTGGATCAACGAGGACCTGGTCGGCGAAGCGCTGCGCCCGATCCGGGACGAAGTGGTGATCGCCACCAAGTTCGGCTTCCGCGTGAACCAGCAGACCGGCGAGCGGCTCGACGGGATGGACAGCCGGCCGGAGCAGATCCGTGCCGTGACCGAGGCCTCGCTCAAGCGCCTCGGGATCGAGACGATCGACCTGCTCTACCAGCACCGCGTCGATCCCGCGGTGCCGATGGAGGACGTGGCAGGTACGGTCCGCGACCTGATCGCCGAAGGCAAGGTGCGGTACTTCGGCCTGTCGGAGGCCAATGCCCAGGACATCCGCCGGGCCCACGCAGTCCAGCCGCTTGCCGCAGTGCAAAGCGAATATTCGCTCTGGTCGCGCGACGTCGAGCCGACCGTCATCCCGACCTGCGAGGAACTCGGGATCGGCTTCGTGCCCTACAGCCCGCTCGGGCGGGGATTCCTAACCGGCACGATCACCGCCGCGGACGTACTCGGCCAAGACGATTTCCGCCGCCACCTGCCGCGCTTCCAGGAAGACAGACTCAAGGCCAACCTTGGCCTGGTCGAGCGGATCAGGGGCATCGCCGCGGAGAAGGGCGCCACGCTGGCGCAGATCGCGCTCGCTTGGCTGCTCGCCCGCGCGCCGTGGATCGTCCCTATCCCGGGCACGACCAAGCTCAGCCGCGTCGAAGAGAACCTTGCCGCCGCCGACATCGAACTGAGCGCCGAGGACGAACCTCGCATCGCTGCCGCGCTCACCGAGATCGAGGTTCTGGGCGACCGCTATCCGGCGGCGCTGGCGACCTCGTTGCGGCGGTAAAGGAAAGGCCCCTCCAAGAATCTCGACGCCCCTTTCGCCTCATTTGGCTTTGTGACTTTGGGAATTGAACATATAGGGAACAAATGCCCGCCGATTCCCTCCTCGATCGCCTGGCGATCCTCGCCGACGCCGCGAAGTACGATGCATCCTGCGCCTCCTCCGGGACGGCCCAGCGCAACAGCCGGGGCGGAAAGGGCATCGGTTCGACGGAGGGCATGGGCATCTGCCACGCCTATGCGCCGGACGGCCGCTGCATCTCGCTGCTCAAGATCCTGCTGACCAACCACTGCGTGTTCGACTGCCACTACTGCGTGAACCGCAAGAGCTCGAACGTGCGCCGGGCGCGGTTCACCCCGCAGGAGGTCGTGGACCTCACTCTGGGCTTCTATCGCCGCAATTACATCGAGGGGCTGTTCCTCTCGTCGGGCATCGTCAAGAATTCCAGCCACACGATGGAGCAGCTGATCGAGGTCGCGCGTATCCTGCGCGAGGAGCACGATTTTCGCGGCTACATCCATCTCAAGACCATTCCGGAGGCCGATCCCGAGCTGGTCCATCGCGCCGGGCTCTATGCCGATCGGGTCTCGATCAACGTCGAGCTGCCAACCGCGGCGGGGCTGACCCGCCTCGCGCCCGACAAATCGGTGTCGGTGATCGAGGGTGCGATGGCGGGCCTGAAGCAGGAGATCGTCGCGGCCAAGGACGCCCGCAAGCGCTTCAAGTCCGCGCCGCGCTTCGCTCCCGCCGGCCAATCCACCCAGATGATCGTCGGTGCCGACGCGGCGACCGATGCGCAGATCGTCGGCAAGGCCTCGACGCTTTACGACCGCTTCCGCCTGCGCCGGGTCTATTATTCCGCGTTCAGCCCGATTCCCGACGCCAGCGCGGTCCTGCCGCTGAAGCGCGCGCCGCTGATCCGCGAGCACCGGCTATACCAGTCGGACTGGCTGATGCGCTTCTACGGCTACGAGCCGCGCGAGGTACAGGCGGCTGCGGGTGACGACGGAATGTTGCCGCTCGACATCGATCCGAAGCTCGCCTGGGCGCTGCGCTTTCGCGAGCGCTTCCCCGTCGACGTCAACCGCGCCCCGCGCGAGATGCTGCTCCGGGTGCCCGGCCTGGGGGTCAAGGCGGTCGACGCGGTGATCAAGGCGCGGCGGCACTGCCGGCTGCGCCTTGAGGACGTCGGCCGGCTGACGGTCTCGATCGCCAAGCTGCGCCCGTTCCTGATCGCTGCCGACTGGCAGCCGGTTCTTCTGACCGACCGTGCCGACCTGCGCGAACTGGCCGCGCCGCAAGCCAAGTCGGAGCAACTGGAATTGTTCGCGGCGTGAGGGGATTGGCAAACTCTTATATGCCTCGTCATTGCGAGCGTAGCGAAGCAATCCAGGGCGTAGACTCACTGCGCCCTGGATTGCTTGGCTTAGCTCGCAAAGACCAAAATCGGGGGCATGGGGGTTGTATTAAAACACACCAGTAAGATTTAAAATCCTGGCCGGACCTTGCCCCGCAGGCGGGGATGGGCCGGAT
>JBQCGM010000138.1:0-9069 GCA_051955585.1 Novosphingobium sp. | reverse complement strand
TCGACCGAGGCGATCGTCAACGCGCTCAACAAGATCTCGAACGACGAGATCAAGGTGAGGGTGCTGCATTCGGGTGTCGGCGCGATCACGGAGAGCGACGTGACCCTCGCCTCCGCCAGCGGTGCGCCGATCATCGGCTTCAACGTGCGTCCGAACCCCAAGGCGCGCGACCTCGTGAAGCGCGACAACGTCGAGATGAAGTACTTCGACGTGATCTATCACCTGACCGAGGACGTCGCCAAGGAAATGGCCGGCATCTGGGGTCCGGAGCGGATCGAGACCGTGGTCGGCCGCGCCGAGCTCAAGGAAGTCTTCCCGGCCGGCAAGCACGACAAGGCGGCGGGCCTGCTCGTCACCGACGGCTACATCCGCAAGGGCATCCACGCCCGCATCACCCGCGACGACGTCATCATCTCCAAGACCACCGTGGCTTCGCTGCGGCGCTTCAAGGACGACGTGGCCGAAGTCCGCGCCGGACTGGAATGCGGCGTGGTTTTGCAGGACACGAACGACATCAAGCCGGGCGACGTGCTGGAGACCTTCGAAGTCGAGATGCGCGAACGGACGCTTTGAGGAACATCATAGCCAATGCGCTACAAGCGTGATCGAAAGTTTGCGGTTGTAGGTGCTTTGGCTGTGATCGGCCTGTTTGCGATTCCGGTCGTTTATATTCTGTACCGAATTGCATTTTACGCTTGATGTCCCGCTACGTCGCTCTCTTCGCGTCGCTCAAGGTCGAAGGTCGCCGTCTGACGATGGCGGAACTGCGCGCGGAGTTCGAGGCGGAGGGTTTCGGCCAGGTCGAGACCGTGGTGTCCGGCGGTACCCTGCTGTTCGACCATCCCGAGCGGCCGGAAGAAGGCCTCCAGGAAAAGCTTCGGCTGATCATGCGCCACCGCTTCGGAATGACCAGCCCCGCGCTGGTCCGTTCGCGCGCCAGCCTGGCGGCCGCGATCGCGGGCAATCCGTTCGCGGCGGACGGCGACGAGGCAGCGGTCCACACGCTGTTTCTCGACGGGCCGGTCGATCCCGATGCCTTCGACGCCATGCTCGCGGGGCGCTCGGGAACGGAACGCATCGCGGCGGGTGACCGCGCCCTGCATATCGACTATGGCGCGGCTGGCGGCGACAACCGGCAGACCGCCGCCTTCATCGAACGGCGGCTTGGCCGGCAGGGAACCGCCCGCGACCTGCGCTCGCTGAAGCGCATCCTGGCGAAGATGCCAGAAGCCTGATGGACGAGAACTGACGATGGCCCGCCAACCCGCTACCACCGAAACCCGCTCGGTCCGCCTGCTCAAGGTCGGCGAACAGGTCCGCCACGTCCTGTCCGAACTGCTGTTGCGCGGCGAGGTCCACGACGAGGTGCTCAGCGCTCATTCGGTCAGCGTCACCGAAGTGCGGATGAGCCCGGACCTGCGCCACGCCACGGTCTATGTGAAGCCGCTGCTCGGTTCCGACGAGAACGTCGTGATCAAGGCGCTGCGGACCAACACCGCGTTTTTCCAGCGCGAGGTTGCCGGCCGCCTCAAGCTGCGCTTCGCGGCGAAGATCAAGTTCATGCCCGACGAGAGTTTCGACGAGGCGGGACGAATCGACCGACTGCTCTCGGATCCGCGCGTGGTGCGGGATTTGGGCCAGGACGGCGAGGCTTGAACGCGCACCGCCGGAACGCCACTTAGCGCCCATGGACGGGACCATCTACGAAGCCGCGGCGCTGATCGTGCCGCTGATCCTGGCGATCGTGTTCCACGAGGTGGCGCACGGCTGGACGGCGCGGATGCTTGGCGATCCGACCGCTGAGCGAATGAGGCGGTTGAGCCTCAACCCTCTGCGCCACGTCGATCCCATCGGCACGGTGGTGTTGCCGGGCATGCTCGCGCTGGTGAAGGCGCCGGTGTTCGGCTGGGCCAAGCCGGTGCCGGTTAACCCACGAATGCTGCGCAACCCGCGCGTGGGCATGATGATCGTCGCGATGGCTGGGCCAGGGAGCAACCTGTTGCTCGCCGCGATCGCCGCGCTGGGATTCGGCCTGCTGGTGGGGAACCTCGCGCAGGAACCGCCGCCAGGCGGCGCGTTGCACTTCTTCGCGCTGAACCTGCAGAACTTCATCGGCATCAACATCTTCCTGGCGCTGTTCAACCTCTTGCCGATCCCACCGTTCGATGGGTCGCATGTGGTCGAGGGGCTGCTGCCGCGCGCCTGGATCCCAGGCTACCACCGCCTGCGCCCGCTCGGCTTTCCGCTGGTCTTCGTCCTGTTGATCGGCCTGCCCTGGCTGATCCCCAGCTTCGATCCGGTAGGCACCTTGGTCGGTCCGCCCTACGAATGGCTGATCCGGCATTACGCCGCTTTGGCCCAAGCGGTCGCGGGCTGACCTCATGCCCGACGGCTGGATCATCCTCGACAAGCCCGTCGGGCTTGGTTCGACCCAGGCGGTCGGCGCGGTCAAGCGCAACCTGCGCGAGGCTGGCTACGGCAAGGTCAAGGTCGGCCACGGCGGCACGCTCGATCCGCTGGCCGAGGGCGTCCTGCCGATCGCGCTGGGTGAGGCGACCAAGCTGTGCGGGCGGATGCTCGACGCGCGCAAGGCCTATGCCTTCACGGTGCGCTTCGGGGCCGAGACCGATACGCTCGACCTCGAAGGCCGGGTGATCGCGACGAGCGAGGTTCTGCCGGCCGGCGCCGAAGTGGAGGGCGTGCTGTCGCGGTTCACCGGGCCGATCGAACAGGTTCCGCCGATCTATTCCGCGCTGATGGTCGGCGGCCAGCGCGCCTACGACCGGGCACGGGCCGGGGAGGCGGTGGAACTGAAGTCGCGGAGCGTGACGGTTTATTCGCTGACCTTGCAGGCCGCGGACGAGGTTAGTGCAACGCTCGTCGCCCATGTCTCCAAGGGCACCTATATCCGCAGCCTGGCCCGCGACATCGCGCGCGCGCTCGGCAGCGTCGGCCACGTCACCATGCTGCGCCGTCTGCGCGCGGGGCCGTTCGCCGAGAACCAGGCGATTTCGCTGGACAAGCTGAACGAAATCGGCAAGGGCGCGCCCCTTGAGAACGTACTCTTGCCGCTGGAGGCAGGGCTGGTCGACATCCCGGCTCTAAACCTCGGTCCGGAACAGGCAAGCATGGTCCGCCAGGGCCGGGTTCTGACCGGACTGGCCTTTCAAGACGGGCTCTACTGGGTGCGCGGCGGGAATGTTCCTGTGGCCCTGGTGGAGCTTTCGGGCGGGAGCCTGGCCGTCGCGAGGGGCTTCAACCTTCCCGATGTCGCGGAGTAGATACTATGTCGGTTACCGCCGAGAAGAAGCAGGAAATCATTACCGATAACGCCCGTGCCAAGGGCGATACCGGTTCGCCCGAAGTCCAGGTCGCGATCCTGACGAGCCGCATCGTCACGCTGACCGAGCACTTCAAGGCCCACCACAAGGACAACCATTCGCGCCGCGGCCTGCTGATGATGGTCAACAAGCGCCGTTCGCTCCTGGACTATCTGAAGCGCAAGGATGTGGACCGCTACAACGCTCTCATCCAGAAGCTCGGTCTGCGTAAGTAACGAGATACGGAGGCGGCCCCAAGTTGGGCCGCTTCTTGTTTCTGGCCCTGGTTCGCAATGAGGCGGCCGGGTCAGCGAAGGGAGGCGCAACGACGCGCCTCGACCGGGCCGGACCGGCATTTCCGGCAACTAGAGGCCCCGCAGGCAATTTGGCCACGGGTTCAAAGGAAAACTACATGTTCGACGTCAAAACCGTATCGATGGAGTGGGGCGGCAAGACCCTCACCCTGGAAACCGGCCGTATCGCCCGTCAGGCTGACGGCGCGGTCCTCGCCACCTATGGCGAAACTGTTGTGCTCTGCGCCGTCACGGCCGCCAAGAGCGTCAAGGAGGGCCAGGACTTCTTCCCCCTGACCGTCCACTACCAGGAAAAGTTCTTCGCCGCGGGCCGCATTCCCGGCGGCTTCTTCAAGCGCGAACGCGGCGCCACCGAAAAGGAGACGCTGGTCTCCCGCCTGATCGACCGGCCGGTCCGTCCGCTGTTCCCAGAAGGCTTCTACAACGAAATCAACGTCATCGCCCAGGTGCTGAGCTATGACGGCGAGGTCGAGCCCGATATCCTGGCGATGATCGCCGCCTCGGCTGCCCTGACCATCTCGGGCCTGCCCTTCATGGGCCCGATCGGCGCCGCGCGGATCGGCTATGAGGGCGGCGAATATACGCTGAACCCGCGTCAGGACATCGCCGCCGCCGGCGACCTCGACTTGGTCGTCGCCGCCACCGGCAATGCGGTGATGATGGTCGAATCGCAGGCTCGCGAGCTGCCTGAAGAGATCATGCTCGGCGCGGTCCTGTTCGCGCACGACGAGATCAAGAAGGTCGTGAACCTGATCATCGACCTGGCCGAGAAGGCTGCGAAGGATCCCTGGGAAGTCGCCGTCAGCGACAATTCGGCGGTCAAGGCCAAGCTGAAGAAGCTGATCGGCAAGGACATCGCCGCCGCCTACAAGCTGACCGACAAGTCCGAACGCTCCAACGCCCTGAACGCCGCGCGCGCCAAGGCCAAGGAAGCCTTCGCGAACGAGGACGGCCAGACCCAGATGGTGGCCATCAAGTCGGTCAAGAAGGTCGAGGCGGATATCGTCCGCGGCGCGATCATCGCCGGCGAGACGCGGATCGACGGCCGCACCAAGGACCAGATCCGTCCGATCGAATCGATCGTCGGCTTCCTGCCGCGCACCCACGGCTCGGCGCTGTTCACCCGCGGCGAGACCCAGGCGATCTGCACCACGACCCTGGGCACCAAGGAAAGCGAGCAGATGATCGACGGGCTGGAGGGTCTCTCCTACTCGAACTTCATGCTCCACTATAACTTCCCGCCCTACTCGGTCGGCGAAGTGGGCCGCTTCGGCGCGCCGTCGCGCCGCGACACCGGCCACGGAAAGCTTGCTTGGCGCGCGCTGCAGGCGGTCCTGCCGACGAAGGAAGAATTCCCTTATACGATCCGCGTCGTCTCGGACATCACCGAGTCCAACGGGTCGTCCTCGATGGCCACCGTTTGCGGTGGGGCGCTGTCGATGATGGACGCCGGCGTGCCGTTGAAGCGCCCGGTTTCGGGCATCGCGATGGGCCTGATCCTGGAAGGCGACAAGTTCACCGTGCTGTCCGACATCCTGGGTGACGAAGATCACCTCGGCGACATGGACTTCAAGGTGGCCGGCACGTCCGAGGGCATCACCACGATGCAGATGGACATCAAGGTGGCAGGCATTACCCGCGAGATCTTCGAGGCCGCGCTGCACCAGGCGAAGGCCGGCCGCGCGCACATCCTGGGCGAGATGACCAAGGCGCTGGGCACCGCCCGGACCGAGCTGTCGGCCCATGCTCCGCGGATCGAGACGCTGCAGATCGACAAGTCGAAGATCCGTGAAGTCATCGGCACCGGCGGCAAGGTGATTCGCGAGATCGTCGCCGAGACCGGCGCCAAGGTCGACATCGATGACGAGGGCCTGATCAAGATCTCCTCGTCCGACCTGTCGCAGATCGAAGCCGCCAAGAACTGGATCCTCGGCATCGTCGAGGAACCGGAAGTGGGCAAGATCTATGACGGCAAGGTCGTCAACATCGTCGACTTCGGCGCCTTCGTGAACTTCATGGGCGGCAAGGACGGCCTCGTCCACGTCTCGGAAATGAAGAACGAACGCGTCGAGAAGCCGACCGACGTCGTCAGCGAGGGCATGGCCGTGAAGGTCAAGGTCCTCGAGATCGACAACCGCGGCAAGGTCCGCCTGTCGATGCGCGTCGTCGATCAGGAAACCGGCGCCGAACTGGAGGACACCCGCCCGCCCCGCGAACCGCGCGAGCCGCGTGGCGATCGCGGCGATCGCGGCGACCGTCGTGGCCCCCGCAGCGATCGCGGCGGCCGCGACCGCGGTCCGCGCCGCGAGGGTGGCGGTGATCGTGATCGCGCTCCGCGCCGCGACCGCGACGAGGGCGCTGCTCCGGATCACATGCCGGCGTTCCTAAAGTCGGACGACTGATCTTCGGGCCAGTTTTGGCGCGCGAAATGAGAGAAGGGGTTGCCTTGGCGGCCCCTTTTTTCTTGCCTCTCCCACGCGTTCACGCATCTTCCGCCCCATCCGGGCCGAGGAGATGGCGGAATGAAGCGATTGGTTCCCCTGGCGGTTTCAACTCTGGCGCTCCTGGCGCCGGCGAGCGCGCTCAGGGCCAGTGGCGACTATGGTTGCACCCCGCGCTGGACGCTGTTCAACGGCGGCTACGGCTGCAACGACAGCGCGGTCCTGGCGCCTGGTAACGATAGCCGGGTCAATCTCTACTACCTGCTGCGCGACCGCCAGGGCGCGGGCACCGCAGGGCTGTCCTATGCGCCGCCCAGCGAAGACGAGGACCTGGGATCGGGCCACAACTTCCTCGGCTGGGGCGGCTTCGCCCATGCCTTCTACCGCAGCAATCCTGTCGATGACGGCGACAGCGGCGGGCACTACGGCTCACGGTGCATCAGCCTGGTTTCGGGCGACGCGGCGTTCAATGCGGCGATGCAGGCCAATCGCGGGGTCTCCGCGGCCGATCGTGCTGCCCTAGCTTCGGCGCGGGGGCTGCTCGGGCAGACCTGCGGCAGCGCCAGCTTCACGCCGGCCTGGCCGGCCGTGGCGAGCGGAGCGGGACGCGAGTACCTCGGCTATCTCCAGGCGGCCAATGCGTTTTACGCCGGGCAATGGGATGAGGCGCGCACAGGGTTCGCCGGGCTCAAGGGGTCGCGCGATCCGTGGTTGGCGGAAACCGCGGCCTATATGCTGCCGCGCACGGAATTGAACGCGGCGCAGGCGGCGACCTTCGACGACTATGGCTGGTTCGATGGGCCGGACAAGGTCGACAAGGCCGCGCTGGGCCGGGCCACGACGGGCTTCACCGATTACCTGAAGCGCTATGGCAAGGGGCGCTATGCCGCCTCGGCGCAAGGTTTGACCCGGCGCCTGCTGTGGCTTGGCGGTGATGTGGCGGGACTTTCGCGCGAGTACGAGCGGATGCTGGCGGCGACCCCTGTAGCCGACGCGGCGGTGCTCGACCTGGTGCAGGAGATCGACAACAAGCTGCTCGTCGCCAAGGCGCGCGAGGCGGCGGACGGCCCGCTGCTGCTCGCCACGATCGACCTGATGATGATGCGGCGCGGCTCGGAGGAAGACGGCGGGAGTGCCGAGGAACCGGCCATCACCGCCGCCCAGATCGCGGCGCAGGAGCCGCGCTTCGCGGGCCGGGCCGACCTGTTCGGCTTCGTCCAGGCCAATCACGCGTTCTATGTCGCGAAGGACATGCGCCGGGTACTTGCGCTGATCCCCGACCAGGCCAAGCAGGCGAACTTCACCCCGCTGCAGTTCAGCCGCCAGGTGCTGCGCGGCCAGGCGCTCGGCGCGCTGAAGGACCGCAACGAAGCGGGGTTCTGGCGCGACATGCTTGGCGGAGCGAAGGCGCTCTACCAGCGGCCGGTCGTGGAACTGGCCCTGGCGATGAACCTCGAGCGCAGCGGCCGGCTGGCCGAGGTCTTCGCTGCCGGATCGCCGATCGGGGAGCGACCGATCCGCGAGATCCTGCTGAGCAACGTTGCCGGACCGGACTTGCTGCGCGCCCAGGCTCGGCGCGCCGACCGCCCTCAGCATGAGCGCGACGTCGCGCTGTTTGCCTTGCTGCAGAAGCAGCTGCTTTACGGCGACTACGCCGGTTTCGTCGCCGATCTCTCGATGGTTCGTAGCGACGCGCCGACCGAGGGCGGGACCTGGGACCTCCACGAGCAGCGCAAGGTGCCGGTCGGCCTGTTCCGCAGCGGGCGGTGGGGCGACGAGTATTCGTGCGCGCCCTTGCTCCGTTCGGTCGCCGCCCTGTCGCGCAACCCGCGCGATGCCAAGGCGCTGCTCTGCTTGGGGGACTTCTACCGGCTCAACGGCTTCGATTCAGCGCGCTGGGCCAATCCGCCCAAGGCCGACGAGCTCGGCGGCACCAAGCCCCTGTTCGCCGGCCAGGCGCAGCCCCGCTCGGCGCTCTACGACGCGGTGATCGCCGACCCCGCTGCAGGGGCGAACGAGAAAGCCTATGCGCTCTACCGCGCGGTCTACTGCTATGCGCCGAGTGGCTCGAGCGACTGCGGCGGGACCGAGGTGGCCAAGAGCCAGCGCCAGGCCTGGTTCCAGCGCCTGAAGCGCGACTACCCGACCAGCGAGTGGGCCCGGAAGCTCCGTTACTACTGGTGAGGCTGCTGCTGGCGGCGACTTGCCTGGCGCTGGCCGGTTGCGCGCAGGAGGCGACCCGGCACGTCGATCCCGAGCGGCACGACGCTTTCTTCCTCTGGGCGGGGGTGAAGCCGCCCCAGGCGCTAGCCCGGGCGCGGACGATCTACCTGCTCGACGGCGAGGTGCGGGCGGGGGACAATGGCCGGATGGTGCCGCTGCGTCCGCAGGCCCCCAGAATCGGCCATGCCGAGGTCTGGCTGGTGGTGCGGACCGAGCGGCTCGACTGGCAGGAGGGCGTCTACCGCCAGGTCCTCGCTGATGCGGCGCGCTGGCAGGCGCGGGGTACGCGGCTGGCCGGGGTGCAGATCGATTTCGACGCCGCCACCAAGGGCCTGGCCGGCTATGCGGAGTTCCTCGCCGACCTGCGCCGCCGCTTGCCCAAGCGTTACCGGCTGTCGGTCACGGGCCTGATGGACTGGAGCGCCAACGGCGATCCGGCGCAGCTCGCGCGGCTCCAGGGCGTGGTCGACGAGGTGGTGGTCCAGACCTACCAGGGACGCAGGACCATTCCCGGCTACGAGGCCTACATGGCCGGGCTGATGCGCCTGCCGTTGCCCTACAAGGTCGGCTTGGTCGAAGGCGGCGAATGGCGCGCGCCGCCGGGGCTGGAACGGGACCCGGAGTTCCGCGGCTATGTGGTGTTTTTGGTGTCCGCAGCGGAGGATTAAAGTCCGTCCCGCTCAATGCACCAGGAACACCACCGTTCCGGGGGGGCGGGGGGGGGTTCGCGCCCCGCGTCTTAGATGCTGAATAAGGACACGCACCTGAGGG
>JBQCGM010000137.1:0-3640 GCA_051955585.1 Novosphingobium sp. | reverse complement strand
TGACCAACAAGAAGCTGATCGGCGTGCGTGACCCGCTTGGGATCCGGCCGCTGGTGCTCGGCGAGCTCGACGGCAAGTACGTGCTGGCGTCGGAGACCTGCGCGCTCGACATGATCGGGGCCCGGTTCGTGCGCGACATCGAGCACGGCGAGATGGTGGTCATTGACCAGAACGGGCTGGAGAGCATTCGCCCCTTCCCGGCCCGCCAGGCCCGGCCCTGCATCTTCGAGTACGTCTATTTCGCCCGCCCGGACTCGGTGGTGAACGGTCGTTCGGTCTATGAGGTGCGCAAGCGGATGGGCCGCCGCCTCGCCCAGGAGGCCCCGGCCGACGTCGACGTGGTCGTGCCGGTGCCGGACTCCGGCGTGCCCGCCGCGCTCGGCTTCGCTCAGGAGGCCGACCGGCCCTTCGAAATGGGCATCATCCGCAACCATTACGTCGGCCGCACCTTCATCCAGCCGACCCAGGGCCAGCGTGAGAAGGGCGTGCGCATGAAGCTGGCGCCGAACCGCTCGGTGCTCGCCGGCAAGCGGGTGATGCTGATCGACGACTCCATCGTCCGCGGCACCAATTCGGTGCGCGTCGTGCGCATGGTCCGCGAGGCCGGCGCGAAGGAAGTGCACCTGCGTTCGGCCTCGCCGCCGATCCAGTGGCCCGATTACTACGGCATCGACATGCCCGACCGCGACAAACTGCTCGCCGCCAACCACTCGGTCGAGGAGATCGCCCGCATCCTGAACGTCGACTCGATGGGCTACCTTTCGGTCGACGGGCTTTATTGGGCGATGGAGGCCGGCGCGCGCGACCCGGCCAACCCGCAGTTCACCGACCACTATTTCACTGGCGACTACCCGACTCGCCTGCTCGACCGCGAGATCGCCCAGGGTCGGAACGAAGCGGTGGAACGGCAGCTTTCGTTCCTCGTCGACGCCTGAGCCCATCCAGGCGGCAGGCAGGCCGGCCAAGGCGAAGCCTCGGACAAAACCGCTCCGCGCTGAGGGAACACAGCGATCCAGGAAGAGTTTCGGCTATCCGTCTCGCGAGGGATCGCCATGATGATCCTTGGAATAATTCGCTTTTTCGCGACAATCGTGTCTCTCGCGGTGCTTGCCCTCTCAGCTTACCTGCTGTGGAGCTGGTACGACGGCTTCCTTGTCCGCGACGCGGCCGGGGCGCTTCACCGCGAGCGGGAGGCCTGGAGGCTCTGGGGCGGACTGGCGCTCCTGGCGTGGTCCTTCGCTGGGCGATACGTCCTTCCATTGCTGCTGGCGAAGGCGGACGTTCGCCCGACCGGCGCGGTGCGGGGCCAAGGTCAGACGGTCGCGAGCCCAACAGGCTCTTCGCTCTATGTCGAAACCCACGGCCCGACAGGTGCGCCGCCGATCATCTTCACCCATGGCTGGGGAATGGACTCCACCTTCTGGGGCTATGCTAAACAGGATCTCGGCGATCGCTTCCGTCTGGTGCTGTGGGACTTGCCGGGACTGGGCAGGTCCGAACTCGCGAACAAGGGTTTAGTGACGCTACGCGGGTTCGCAGCTGACCTCGAGGCCCTGATCGACCGCTGCGGGAGCCAGAAGCCCGTCCTCGTGGGCCACAGCATCGGCGGCATCACCATCCAGACCCTGATCCGTGACAATCCATCCATCCAGGAACGGATCGCAGGCGTCGTTCTGCTCAACACCACCTACACCAACCCTTTGAGGACCATGATCCTGAGCGGTTTGCTGCAGGGCCTGCAAAAACCGGTGCTCGAGCCGGCGATGAAGCTCGCGATCGCCCTTCAACCCCTGGTCTGGCTGTCCAAATGGCAGAGCTATCTCAGCGGCGCCGCCCACATCGCGCAGCGGTTCGGCTATGGAAAGTTCGCCACCCGCAGCCAGGTCGAACACACGACCCTGCTGGCGACCCGCAATCCGCCTGCCGTCCTTGCGCGCGGCGACCTGGCAATGTTCGACTGGGACGCGACCGGAGCCATGGCGAAGCTGCGAAATCCCCTGCTCGTCGTGGGCGGCGACAAGGATATCGTCACGAAGCTGGAGGCGAGCCGCGTGATCGCAGAGGAGAGCGACCCGGCCTCGCTGCACGTGGTCGATGGAGTCAATCACATGGGACCGCTCGAACGGGCGGACATCTATAATCGACTGATCGCGGAATTCGCGCTTGGCGCACAGAAGAGCGCCACGGTCGATCTTCCACCGCTCGCCGGCGAGCCGTCGCCGGATTCCCCGTCCTTCTTCCCGTCGGGGCCGTCAGCCCCGCCCCGGACTCATCCGTAGGCGCCTCCTGATATTTTCTGACCGAACGCATCCCCTTCGCCGCGAAATGTTCTAGAGAGCGGCGCATGTCCGAACCCCTCCCCCTTCACGACCGGATCGCCCTGGTCACCGGCGCCAGCCGCGGTATCGGCCGCGCGGCCGCCCTGGCGCTGGCCAAGGCCGGCGCTCAGCTCGTCGCCGTCGCCCGAACCCAAGGCGCGCTCGAGGAGCTGGACGACGAGGTGCGCAACGCCACCGGTCGCTCGGCGACGCTCGTGCCGCTCGACATCTCGGATGGCGATGCGCTGGACCAGCTCGGCTTCGCCCTGCACCAGCGCTTCGGCCGGCTCGACGTCCTGGTGCACGCCGCCGCGATCCTGGGTCCTTTGACCCCGGTCGGTCATATCGAGCCGCAGCATTGGGATCGCGTCGTCGCGACCAACCTCACCGCGACCTACCGGCTGATCCGCACGACCGAACCGCTGCTGCGCGCCGCGCCGAGCAGCCGCGCCATCTTCCTCACCACCAGCCGGGCGCAGCGGCCAAAGGCTTTTTGGGGACCCTACGGCGCGACCAAGGCCGGCATGGAGAACATCGTCCGCACCTGGGCCGACGAACTGGAGCAGACCAAGGTGCGCGCCGTGCTGCTGGAGCCGGGGGCCATGCGCACCCGGATGCGCGCGGAGGCCATGCCGGGCGAAGACCCGCAGACCCTGCCCGACCCGTCCGAGATCGCGCCGTTGATCCTCGAACTGGTGCAGAAGGCCGATCTCGGCCCGCCGACCTCTAACGTGGCGTTCGCCGACTGGAAGTCGGCCGGGAAGCCCGCTTCGGCTTGACGCCCGGCCGGGTCAGCTTCTGGGCGCGACCGCGCGGCGCGCCAACCTTGGGCTTCGCCGCCTTGGTCTTCGGCTTCGCGGGCGCCTTCTCCGTCGAGGATGCGGCGGGGCGCGGCTTCGCCTTTGGCGCGCTCGCCCGCGGCGCCGGCCCCTCGTCGTCGGCGTAGGGATTGCGCGTCGACTTGATGGTCACGCGCAGCGGCACGCCCGGCAGGTCGAAGCTCTCGCGCAGCGAGTTGATCAGATAGCGGCGATAACTGTCCGGCAGCTGCTCGGCCCGGCTCGCGAACAGCACGAAGGTCGGCGGTCTGGCCTTGGTCTGCGCCATGTACTTGGGCTTGATCCGCCGACCGTTGACGGAGGGCGGCGGGTGGCGCTGGGTGGCCATCGCCAGCCAGTCGTTCAGGTCGCGAGTCTTGACCTTGGTCGACCAGTCGGCATGCACCTTGAACACCGCGGGCATCAGCCGTTCGAGCCCGCGCCCGGTCTCGGCGGACAGCGCGACGATCGGCGCCCCGCGCACTTGCGGCAGCTGCCGCTGGG
>JBQCGM010000136.1:0-21498 GCA_051955585.1 Novosphingobium sp. | reverse complement strand
GAAATCCCGTTACCCTGGCAGAACCGCGCGGCGTTCCACAACTTGGTGGCGAAGTTGCGGTAACCCTCGACGCGGCGCTCATCCATCTTCACGTCGCGGCCCTGGCTCTCCATCGCCGCCATGAAGAAGCGCAGCGCATCGGCGCCGTACTTGTCGATCAGGCCGAGCGGATCGACCACGTTGCCCTTGGACTTGGACATCTTCTGGCCGTCCGCGGCGCGCACCAGCCCGTGCAGGTAGAGCCGCTTCCATGGCGGGATGCCCCCCCCATTCTCGTCCCGATTGAAGTGCATCCCCTGCATGGCCATCCGCGCATCCCAGAAGAACAGGATGTCGAAGCCGGAGATCAGCAGGTCGTTGGGATAGTGGCGGGCGTAGAGTGACTGCGCGGCAGGAAGCCTCTCCCCTTCAGGGGAGGGGTTGGGGTGGGGCTTGTCGGACAGGCGCTCCGCTTCCGCGACAGCCCCCGCCCCCGGCCCCTCCCCGGCAGGGGAGGGGCGACCCGCGGCCTCCGGCCCGCCGAGCGTGGCGAAGGGCCACAGCGCGCTGGAGAACCAGGTGTCGAGGACATCCTCGTCCCGGGTCAGGGCCTTGCCGCCGGCAAGCGCCTGGGCTTGCTCCTCGGTTTCGGCCACGAAGACCTCACCGTCCTCGGCATACCATGCCGGAATCCGATGCCCCCACCACAGCTGGCGCGACACGCACCACGGCTGGATGTTCTCCATCCAGTTGAAGAACGTCTTCTCCCAAGACTTCGGCACGATCTCGATCGCGCCCGAGCGCACCGCCTCCAAGGGCGGCTGGGCCAGGGTTTCGGCGTCGACGTACCACTGGTCGGTCAGCCAGGGCTCGATCACCACGCCGCCGCGGTCGCCGAAGGGGGTCGCGATGGTGCGCGGCTCGAAGTCGGCCTCGACCTCCTCGCCATCCTTGGTCCTGGTCACGTGCGGCACGAGGAAGCCCGCTTCCTTCATCCGCTGCACCACGAGGGCGCGTGCATCGAAGCGGTCCAGCCCGACGAATTCGGCCGGCACCAGCCCGTCCTGCGTCTGCACCACCTTCGCCTCGGCATCGAACATGTTGAGCATGTCCGCGGGCTTGATCCCCGCGCGCTTGCCCACCTCGAAGTCGTTGAAGTCGTGCCCCGGGGTGATCTTCACCGCGCCCGAGCCGAGTTCCGGATCGGCATGCTCGTCGGCCACCACCTTGAAACGGCGGCCGGTCAGCGGCTGGAGGATCTCCTTGCCGATCACGCTCTTGTAGCGCGGGTCCTCGGCGTTCACGGCGACGGCCATGTCGGCCAGCATCGTTTCGGGCCGGGTGGTGGCGACGACGATGTGGTCGGCGCCGTTGTCCAGCTTCACGCCGTCGGCCAGCGGGTAGCGGAAATGCCAGAAGCCGCCCTTGATCTCGTGGGTCTCGACCTCGAGGTCGGAGATCGCCGTCTTGAGTTTGGGGTCCCAGTTCACCAGCCGCTTGTCGCGGTAGATCAGCCCCTGGTTGTAGAGGTCGACGAAGACCTTCACCACGGCCTTGGTGAAGTGCGGGTCCATGGTGAACTGTTCGCGGCTCCAGTCCATCGAGCAGCCCAAGCGGCGTAGCTGGCGGGTGATCGTGCCGCCGCTCTCGGCCTTCCATTCCCAGACCTTGGCGATGAAGTCCTCGCGGCTGTAGTTCGTCCGCTTGTCCTGCCTGGCCTCGAGCTGGCGCTCGACCACCATTTGCGTGGCGATGCCGGCGTGGTCGGTCCCGACCACCCACAGCGCATCCTTGCCGCGCAGCCGCTCGTAGCGGACGACGATATCCTGCAGCGTGTTGTCGAGCGCATGGCCGATATGCAGCGAACCGGTGACGTTGGGCGGCGGGTTGACGATGGTGAAGGGGGGCGCCTCGGGCCGCTCGGGGCGGAACAGGCCGCCCTTTTCCCAGTAATCGTACCACTTCGCCTCGATCGCGGCGGGATCGAAAGTCTTGTCGAGCGTTGTATCGGGATTGTCGGAAGTCATGGCCGGCGCTTTGCCAGCCCCCCCTTGCCGGCGCAACCCGGGGATTCGGAGCCTTTGCCTGATACACTTGTCGCCCAAGCGTTTTTCCCGCATGACCAGCCGCATGCGTGAGTGGGCCGACTTCTCGACGACGAGCGATGCAGGCGCGGCGACCCTTTCGTTCCAGGGGCCGCTGCTGGTTTCGACGGTCGGCCTGATCGAGCAGCGGCTGCGTATCCTTGACGAGCCGCTGGCCAAGGTCGATCTCTCCGCCGTCCCGCAGATCGACACGGTCGGCGCCTGGCTCGCCTGGCGGCTCTCGCGCGATTGCGGGGCCGAGATCACCGGCGCCAGCGACGAGGCCAAGCGGCTGATCGAGGCGGTCAGCAAATCCGACGCCTCGGCCCCGATCCGCCCGCCGCGCCCACCATTGGCCGAGCGCGTGCCGCTCGGCGTCGGCAAGCTGGTGGTCGGCTGGGGCCAGGGCGTGGTCGGGATATTGAGCTTCATCGGTTCGCTGATCCTGGCCTTCGGCGCGGTGATCCGCCACCCGCACCGCTTCCGCGGCAAGGCGCTGGTCCGTCAGTTCGAACTGGTCGGCGTATCGGGCCTTGGGATCATCGGCCTGATGAGTTTCCTGGTCGGCATCGTCATCGCCCAGCAGGGCGCGGTCCAGCTCGCGCAGTTCGGCGCCGAGATGCTGACCGTCAACCTGACGGGCCGGATCGCCATGCGCGAACTGGGCATCCTGATGACCGCGATCATGGTCGCCGGCCGCTCCGGCTCGGCCTTCGCCGCCGAGATCGGGACGATGAAGCTGACCGAGGAGATCGACGCCATGCGCACGATCGGCGTCTCGCCGATGGAAGCGCTGGTCGTGCCGCGGGTGCTGGCGGCGATGTTCATGATGATCCTGCTGGGCTTCTTCTCCGCCATCGTCGCGATCATCGGCGGCGCGGTGATCTCTCAGTTCCAGCTCGACATTCCGATCATGACCTTCCTGCTGCGGATCAAGGAGGTCGTGCCGATCCACGACCTGTGGGTCGCGTTGATCAAGGCGCCGGTCTTCGGGCTGATCGTGGCGATTTGCGGCTGCTACCAGGGCATGCAGGTCGAAGGCAGTTCGGAGGAAGTAGGCCTGCGCACCACCATGGCGGTGGTCCAGGCGATCTTCCGGGTCATCGTGCTCGATGCCTTCTTCGCGGTGTTCTTCACGGCGGTGAAATGGGGATGACCGCCGCAGAAGAGATCGACGACCCTGAAATCGGCAGGGAGGTCGTAGACGACGCCCGCGGCGAATTGCCGCCGCGCTTCTCGGGCGAGCATCCGATCGTGGTGCGGGGCCTGCGCAATTCGTTCGGCGATCAGGTGGTCCACGAGGGCCTGGACCTTACCGTCAACCGCGGCGAGATCATCGGCGTGGTCGGCGGTTCGGGCACCGGCAAGTCGGTGCTGATGCGCTCGATCATCGGCCTGCAGATCCCCGACGAAGGCGAGATCGAAGTGCTCGGCGAATCGATCACCGACGCCCGCGACGACGACGATATCGACATCCGCGCGCAGTGGGGCGTGCTGTTTCAGGGCGGCGCGCTGTTCTCGACCCTGACCGTCGCCGAGAACGTCGAGGTGCCGCTCAAGCAGTTCTATCCCGAGCTCGACGAGGAACTGGTCCACCAGATCGCCCGCTACAAGATCATGCTGTCCGGCCTGCCGCCGGAAGCGGGGGCCAAGTACCCTGCCGAATTGTCCGGCGGCATGCGCAAGCGCGCCGGCCTGGCCCGCGCCCTGGCGCTCGATCCCGGCCTGTTGTTCCTCGACGAGCCGACCGCGGGCCTCGATCCGATCGGCGCCGCGGCCTTCGACCGGCTGACCAAGGAGCTCCAGGAAACGCTGGGGCTCACCGTGTTCCTGATCACCCACGATCTCGATACCCTCCACGAGATCTGCGACCGCGTCGCCGTGCTCGCCGACAAGAAGGTCATCGCCGTGGGAACGATTCCGGAATTGCTGGCCTTGGACCATCCGTGGATCCAGGAATATTTCAACGGCCCACGGGGAAGGGCCGCGCTCGGTTCTCGCGAAAGAGACGCGATGGACAAGCGCAAGGGTGCAGGGGCATAGACCGACTATGGAAACGCGGGCCAATCATGTCTGGGTCGGGGCGGTCACGCTCATCCTGCTGGCGGCGTTGGCGGCCTTCATCATCTGGCTGGCCCGGATCGGCGAGGGCAGCCAGAACGAATACGACATCTTCTTCAAGCAGTCGGTCGACGGTCTCGCCAAGGGTACCGGCGTCTCCTACGCCGGCGTGCCCGCCGGGCAGATCAAGGACATCGAGCTGTGGACCAAGGATCCCAGCTTCGTTCGCGTCCGCGTGACGATCGACCGCAAGATCCCGATCCTCCAGGGCACCGTCGCGACGATCCAGGGCAGCTTCACCGGGGTGTCCAACATCCAGCTCAACGGCGGCGTGCGCGGAGCGCCGCCGATCAAGGAGCCGGGCCCGAACGGCGTACCGGTGATCCCGACGAAGGCTGGGGGGCTTGGCGCGCTGCTCAACAACGCGCCCTTGCTGCTCGAGCGGCTGACCACGCTGACCGAGCGCCTGACCCTGCTGCTGTCGGACCAGAACCAGGCCTCGATCTCCAACATCCTGGCCAATACCGACCGGCTGACCAGCAACCTCGCGGATGCCTCGCCCAAGGTCCAGCGTACGCTCGACGAGCTGCAGATCACCCTGCGCCAGGCGAGCGCGACGCTGGCGACCTTCGAGAAGGTCGGCAATTCGGCCAACACCCTGCTGGGCGAAGACGGCCAGTCGCTCGCCGCCGAGATGCGCCGCACCCTCCGTTCGGCCCAAGGCGCGGTCAACGAGCTCAAGGGCACGCTCAGCGATGCGCGGCCTGCCGCCAAGCAACTGTCGGACACCACGCTTCCGGCGGCCGAGGCGGCGCTGCGCGACCTGCGCGCGGCCACGCGTTCGCTGCGCAACGTGGTCGAGAAGGTCGACGATCAAGGCGCCGGCTCGCTGCTGGGCGGCGGGTCGAAGCTGCCGGACTACAAGCCATGAAGATTTTGGCCATGAGAGACCTCACGATGACTTCACGGATCTGGCTGGCCTCGGCGCCGTTCGCGCTGCTGGCGGGCTGCGTCAACCTGGGCGGAGGCAAGCCGCCGCCGACCCTGGTCAGCCTGACCCCGGCCCGCGCCGCGCCGGCGGGAGCCCTGGCCAGCGGCACGCTCAAGGACGCGCTCGTCGTCGCCGAGCCGGAGACCGACCGCCGCCTCGCGGTGCAGCGCATCCCGGTGCAGATCGACGATGCCAACGTGGCCTACCTGCAGAACTCGCAATGGGTCGAACGCCCTGCCCGCCTCTTCCGCAGCCTGCTCGCCGAGACGATCCGCGCCAAGGGCAATCGCCTGGTGATCGAAGACAACCAGATCGAGGCGGGCGGCGGCGGCCGCCTGGCCGGGCGCCTGCTCGACATGGGCTACGACGCGCGGCGCCTATCGGTGGTGGTCCGCTACGACGCCATCCGCGAGGACAAGTCCGGCGCGGTCACGACGCGGCGATTCGAGGCGGTGGTGCCGGTGGCCGAACCCAAGGGCGAATACGTCGGCCCCGCGCTGAACCAGGCGGCCAACCAGGTGGCGAGTCAGGTCGCCGACTGGGTGGGCTGAGCCCGTCCGTCAGTTGCGGTGCATGGTCTCGCAGGCAGCGCCGGGCTGGCAGACGGGTTTCGGCAGAGCGGCCAATTCGCTCTGCATCTCCGCGATATAGCGCTGGATGTAGGCCATACGCTCAGCGGGGGTGACCCGGCCGTCGTGGTCGGTGTCCTGCTGATCGAACATTCGATCCACCGCCGCTAGCTCCTCGGCCAAGGAAAGCCGTCCGTCGTGATCGGTATCGGCCTTGTCGAACTCGACGTGCATGACGGGCAGGTCGGGGACCTTTTTCACGACCTTATTTGCGACGTCGGGAGGCAGGAACCGTGCCAGGCTGTCCAGCGTCCCCTGCCGAGCCTCCGCATAGGAGACGAATCCATCGTGATCCGCGTCGAGCCGGGCGAACAGTTCCGACGCCGCTCGTTCGGCCTGCGCTCTGGTTTCGCCGATATCGGATGCGGCTGCGAGAATGGGCAATAGGAACAAGCTAAGTCTCCTCGCTTGCGCGTTGGACCCATCAGCCGTGAGGCACATACTCTGGCAGAGGCATCGTGTCGATGTCGACGGCGCCGAGCATCCGCAGCGTTCAGCCGCCCGACTGCTTCCGCCGCGTTTCCCAGCCCTTCTTCGCCGCCGCCGAACGATCGGCCTTGCTCCGCCCCGCGCTGGCGGCACCGCCTTTTCGGCCGCCCTTCCTGGACGGCGACATGTCCTTGGTGCGACCGCGGCCCGAGCCCGACTTCTTGCCGCCGTGGTCCTGCTTGTTCACCGTCGCCCAGGCGCGGCCTTCGGCTTCCTTCTTGGACACGCCGCGTTTTTCGTAGCCTTCCTCGATATGCTCGGCCTGGCGCTTCTGCTTGTCGGTATAGGCGTCCTTGTCTCCGCGAGGCATGGGTAGTCTCCTGCTAACCCCGTCCACTCTCGCGCAAAGCTCTCGAAGGCCTACGGTTCCTGTCTGGACAGTTCCGCGAAACGCATGGCGGCGGCAAATGCGGCGAAGCGTTTCTCGCGCAGCTCCATCGCTTCCCAGTCCTTGCCCCAAAGCTCGGCCTGCCAGTCCTCCTCGAGGTTGGCCGCGTCCCACAGCGCGTGGGGATCGGCCTCGGGCTCCAGCGCGGCGAGCCCGACCACCAGCGAGGCGGAGAGGCTGGCGGTATTACGCAGTGCGGTGAGCTGGAACGCGTCCAGCACCGCCAGGACTTCGCCGAGCCGGGCCAGCGTCGCTTCGGGCTGGGCCTGGTGGATCACACCGGAAAGGCGGGTGAAGTGGATGCCCCAACGCGCTTCGGCAGCGGTGAGCAGCGGCTCCCAGACCTGGACCTGGCGCTCGTGCAGCGCCTCGCCCTCGTCGCCGCGGTAGCAGAGCGTGTCGGTTTCGGCATAGGCGAGGATCGAGCGGATCGCCGCTCCACGTGCCGGCGCGACGACGTCGATCGCGTAGTCGGCCATATCGCGCAGGATGAAGTGCTCGGGCGCGATCTCCTCGCCCTGGAGGTTCCATTCGGCGGCAAGGGCAGCGGCGAGCTTCTCGGTCGGGACCACTTGCGGCTGGCCGCCGGCGGTCTTGATCGCCCGTCCGTCGAGCGTCACCCGCCACCCGCCCTCTGTCGGCTCGGCGGCAGCAGCCGCGTAGAAGCGCTTCATTTTTGGGCGTCCTGGCGCTTCCACACCGCCTTCATGATTGCGGACATGAACAGGGCATCCAGCAGCCCGTTGAGCAGCAGGAAGTAGCCGAGCCAGATGTTCCAATCGAGCTTGCCGGTCAGCACCAGCGCGCCGAGGACGAACATGATGACGCCCGCCACCCGGGTCCACAACAGGCCGGTGTAGCGTTTCTTGGCAAGGTCTTCGTCGGTCATTTCAGCAGGTACTCCGTAAGGCCGGCCGGCGAGGCGGCGACATGCTCGGCCCCGGCGGCGCGCAGTTCTTGCGGCTCGTGGTAGCCCCAGGCGACGCCCACCGCACGGACCCCGGCACTGACGGCCATGGCCATGTCGTAGGCGGTATCGCCGATCATCACCGCGTCGGCAGGGGCGGCGAGAGCTTCGTCAAGCGCCGCTTCCAGCATGGCGGGATGCGGTTTGGAGGGGTGACGGTCGGCCGTCTGGAGCGTGGCGAAATGCCCGGTCAGGCCGTGCATGGCGAGGCAATGCGCTAGGCCGCGGTCCGACTTGCCCGTCGCGACCCCTAACGTCCAGCCGGCCCGGCGTAGCGTCACGACCATATCGGCGATGCCCTCGAACAGCGGCTCGGACAGCTCGCCGGCTTCGCGCGCCGCGCGGAAAGCGCGCTTGTAGCTGTCGCTGATTTCGAGATGCAGGGCCGCGTCCTCGTCGGGGATCAGCCGCCGCACCGCCTGCGGCAGGCTCAGCCCGACGATCCGCCGCACCGCGCTGCGATCGGGCGCGGCGAGTCCGGCCTCGGCGAAGGCGCGCTCCATCGCGTTGCAGATCGAGGCCTGGCCATCGACCAGCGTTCCATCGCAATCGAACACGGCGAGACGGATCATAACTCCACCCCGGCACGGGGAGGGGGACCGCCAGCGAAGCTGGTGGCAGAGGGGCACGTTCGGTTTTGCTCGCAGGCGGAGGCGTGCCGTGACGGCCCGTGCCCCTCCACCATGCTGCGCATGGTCCCCCTCCCCGGATCGGGGAGGAATTGAGGACGGGCGGTCATCGCTTGCCCGGCGCCTTCGGTCCCGGCTTCCGCGCCGCCGGCCTGCGCGCGCCGGGCTTGGCCCCGGGCTTGGCGGGTGCCTTGCGTGTCGACTTTCCCGCCGGGCCGCGCTCGCCGCTCTTGCGGCCGCGCCGTTCGCCGCGGCGCTCCTTGCGATATTGCTTGGCATGGGCCTTGGCAGCGGTCTTCTTGGCCTCGCGCTCGGGCAGTTTGACCGGCTCGGGCAGGGCGTCGCCGTCGGCCTCGTCGAAGCCCATGTAGGCCATGCTCGCGGCGAAGTGCGCGGGGAGCGAGGCGGTGACGTCGAGCGGCGCCCCGTCGGGATGGTCGATGATCAGCCGCCGCGCGTGGAGATGCATCTTGCGGCTGACGCTGCCCGACAGGAAGGCATCTTGACCGCCGTACTTGCCGTCGCCGACGATCGGATGGCCGATCGCCGCCATGTGGACGCGCAGCTGGTGGGTGCGCCCGGTCAGCGGCTGGAGCTCCACCCAGCAGCCGGTGTTCCCCGCGCGGTCGATCACGCGGTAGCGGGTGCGGGCGGGCTGGCCGTGCTCGCTCTCGTCGACCATCATCTTCTCGCCGCCGGTGCCGGGCTGCTTGGCCAGCGGCAGCTCGATCAGGCCGTCCTCGATGCTCGGCACGCCGACGATCAACGCCCAGTAGATCTTGCGCGCCGAGCGGCCCGAGAACCGCTTGGAGAAGAACGCCGCCGAGCCGGGGGTGCGGGCGATCAGCAGGACTCCGCTCGTGTCCTTGTCGAGCCGGTGAACCAGGCGCGGGCGCGGTCCGGTCGGCGAGAAAGCATCGAGCAGGCCGTCGACGTGCTCGCGCGTGCCGGTGCCGCCCTGCGTGGCGAGGCCCGGCGGCTTGTTGAGCACGATCGCAGCGCGGTCCTGGGTGATGACCATGGACTCGGCGAGCTCGATCTGCGCCTCGCTCAGCTCCTTGCGGACGGGGCCGCCCTTGCGCTCGGGCGAGGCGCCGCCGGGCGGTACGCGCAGGGTCTGCCCGGCGGTCAGGCGGTCGGCCGGATCGGCGCGCTTGCCGTCCACGCGGATCTGGCCGGTGCGCGCCCAGCGGCTGATCATCGCGAAGCCGACCTCCGGCAGGTGGCGCTTGAACCAGCGGTCGAGCCGAACGCCGTCGTCGTCGGACTGCACGGTGAACTGGCGAACGGTGTCGGTGGGACCTTGGGAAGTCATGCAAAAGCTCGCGTCAGGTAAAGCCCTGCGAACAGCCCGGCGAAACCGGCGGCCAGCGACAGTGCGACATAACCCGCCGCGGTGCCCAGCGCGCCGCGCTCCACCAGCAGGCCGAATTCCAGCGCGAAGGCGGAAAAAGTGGTGAAACCGCCGAGCACGCCGACGCCGAGCAGCAGGCGCCAACCTTCCCCGCCATTGCCGTGTCGCGCCAGCCAGCCGGCAAGCAGGCCCATGGCGAAGCTGCCCAGCACGTTGACGGTGAGCGTGGCCCAGGGAAAGGTGCTTGCCGCCACGGGGCCGATCGCTCCGGTCCAGGCGCGGCCGACCACATAGCGCAGCCACGAGCCCACGGCGCCGCCAAGCGCCACATAGAGCGAGGATGTCAGGAATGTTGGCGGGTTCATAGGCATGGGCCTTAGACGCGGAAGGAACCGCTGAAAACCCACTGCGTCCCCGCCCGAGCGGGGGTGTTGGGCCGAATTTGCCGCGCCATGCCTTGCCTTAGCGCCGACTCTTTGCTAGCGGGCCGCCTTCTGCAGCCGGGTCTTCGCGGATTCGGCCCCGTTTTTGTTGCCATTCAGGGTGTCACCCCGCCACGGTTTCGCGTGCGATGGGGTTCTCGTCCGAATTCGTGAGGTGTGTCGGTTTATGCAAATTCTCGTCCGCGACAACAATGTCGACCAGGCCCTGCGCGCGCTCAAGAAGAAGCTGCAGCGCGAGGGCGTGTACCGCGAGATGAAGCTGCGCCGTCACTTCGAGAAGCCGTCCGAAAAGCGCGCCCGTGAAAAGGCCGCTGCCGTCCGCCGCGCCCGCAAGCTGGAGCGCAAGCGGGTTGAGCGCGACGGCGGCAAGTAAGCCGCGATAGCCCGCTTGAATGCGGGGCTACGTTGAGCCATGAGGGCGCGGATCGAAATCCGCGCCCTTTTGCTATCTGTTCCTAGGAAATCCGAATGACCGAGATCACCCGCGTTCCCCTTCAGCCGATCGGCAAGGGTTCCATCGGCAAGTTGTGGCTGGGCGTGGTCGCCGCCGTCGCCGCCGGTGCCGGGCTGGCCTGGGCCACGATCCCGCTTTCGGTCAAGGTCGTGACCGAGCGCGCCGGCAGCGGCCCGTCGCCGACGACCGCCGACGTCGTGCTGATCAACTACAAGGGCACCTTGGCCGACGGCAAGGTGTTCGACCAGGGCCAGCGCGCCCCGCTTGAGGTTTCGGGCGTGATCCCGGGCTTCACCAAGGCGCTGGAGCAGATGCAGCGCGGCGGCAAGTACAAGGTCCATATCCCGGCCAAGCTGGCCTATGGCGAGAAGGGCGGCGGGTCGATCCCGCCGAACGCCGACCTCGATTTCGAGATCGAACTGATCGACTTCAAGTCGGTCGCGGAGATCCAGCAGCAGCAGGCGATGATGCAACAGCTGATGCAGCAGCAACAGCAGCGGGGCGGCGCTTCGGGCGCGCCTGGTGCAGCCGTTCCGCCGCCGGGCGTCCCCGTTCCCGGCCAGTAATCCCTCCCATTCGAGGTCTGACATGTCGGTAGACACCGCCACCGTGGCCAGGATCGCGGCGCTGGCCCGCATCAAGGTTTCCGAAGCCGAGCTCGAGGCCATGGTTCCCGAGCTCAACGGCATCCTCGCCTGGGTCGAGCAACTCGGCGAGGTCGACGTGACCGGCGTCGAGCCGATGACCGCGGTGATCCCCAACCGGCAGCGGCTGCGCGACGACGTGGTCAACGCCGATCCGCTGACCGGCGGCGGCATCCGCGAGGCTGTCCTCGCCAATGCTCCCGCCGCCGAGCACGGCTTCTTCGGCGTGCCCAAGGTGATCGAATAATGACCGACCTTACCGAACTCGGCGTCGCCGCGATCCGCTCTGGCGTCGCCGGGGGCGATTTCACCGCGGTCGAAGTGGCAGAGGCGTTCAACGCCCAGGTCGCCGCCGCGCAGGACGCGCTCAACGCCTTCATCGTCGCCACGCCCGAGAAGGCGGTCGAGGCCGCCAAGGCCATCGATGCCGACCGCGCCGCCGGCAGGCCGCTGGGCAAGATGGCCGGCGTGCCGATCGGCATGAAGGACCTCTTCGCCACCCGCGGCACTCAGACCACTGCGGCGAGCCATATCCTCGAAGGCTTCAAGCCCGAGTACGAGAGCACCGTCTCCCAGAAGCTGTGGGATGCCGGGGCGGGCATGCTCGGCAAGCTCAACCTCGACCAGTTCGCCATGGGCTCGTCGAACGAGACGAGCTACTTCGGCAACGTCAATTCGCCCTGGCGCAAGCCGGACAGCAACGCGGCCCTGGCCCCGGGGGGCTCCTCCGGCGGCAGCTCGGCGGCGGTTTCGGCGCGGCTCTGCCCGGCGGCGACCGGCACCGACACCGGCGGCTCGATCCGCCAGCCCGCCGCCTTTACCGGCATCTCGGGCATCAAGCCGACCTACGGCCGCTGCAGCCGCTGGGGCGTCGTCGCCTTCGCCTCGTCGCTCGACCAGGCCGGCCCGATGGCCCGCGACGTCCGCGACTGCGCGATCATGCTCGAGGCGATGGCCGGCTTCGATCCCAAGGATTCGACCAGCCTCGACCTGCCGGTGCCGAACTGGGAAGCCGCGCTGTCGGGCGACCTTAAGGGCAAGAAGGTCGGCATCCCGCGCGAATACCGGCTCGACGGCATCGACGCCGAGGTCGCGGCAAGCTGGGACCAGGGCATCGCCTGGCTCAAGGATGCCGGGGCCGAGATCGTCGACGTATCGCTGCCGCATACCAAGTACGCGCTGCCGACCTATTACATCATCGCCCCGGCCGAGGCTTCCTCGAACCTCGCCCGCTACGACGGCGTGCGCTACGGCCTGCGCGACCTGCCGGATGGTGCCGGCCTCCAGGACATGTACGCCGCGACCCGCGCCGCCGGCTTCGGAGCGGAAGTGAAGCGCCGCATCCTGATCGGCACCTACGTGCTCTCGGCCGGCTTCTACGACGCCTATTTCACCCAGGCGCAGAAGGTCCGCACGCTGATCGCCCGCGATTTCGCCGAGGCGTTCGAGCAGGTCGACGTGCTCCTCGCCCCGACCACGCCGACCGCCGCCTTCGAACTCGGCAAGCAGAGCGACGATCCGCTGGAGATGTACCTCAACGACGTCTTCTCGGTCCCCGCCTCGCTGGCGGGCCTGCCCGCGATGTCGGTGCCCGCCGGGCTTACCGCCGAAGGCCTGCCGCTCGGCCTGCAGATCATCGGCAAGCCCTTCGACGAGCAGGGCGTGCTGAACGCCGGCCTGGCGATCGAAAGCCGCGCCCAGTTCTCGGCCGTGCCGGAGCGCTGGTGGTAGTTTTTCCCTTCCGTTCGTCTCGAGCGAAGTCGAGAGACGGCGGCACAGCACAACGTGTCTCGACGTCGCTCGACACGAACGGTGAACTGATATGACGCAGTCTACATACCGCATCCAGGGCGCGACCGGCGATTGGGAGGTCGTGATCGGCCTCGAGGTCCATGCTCAGGTCACCTCGCAGGCCAAGCTGTTCTCCGGCGCCGCGACCGAGTTCGGGGCCGAGCCCAATTCGCAGGTCAGCCTGATCGACGCGGCCATGCCCGGCATGCTGCCCGTGCCTAACCGCGAATGCATCCGCCAGGCGGTCCGCACCGGCCTGGCGATCGACGCGCAGATCAACAAGTGGTCGCGGTTCGACCGCAAGAACTACTTCTACGCCGACCTGCCGCAGGGCTACCAGATCAGCCAGCTCTACCATCCCATCGTGGGCGAGGGGCAGATCGAGATCCAGTTGGACGATCGCACCAAGACCATCGGGATCGAGCGCATCCACGTCGAGCAGGACGCGGGCAAGCTGATGCACGACCAGCATCCGACGATGTCCTACGTCGATCTCAACCGTTCGGGCGTGGCGCTGATGGAGATCGTCAGCCGGCCGGACATGCGCTCGCCCGCCGAGGCCGGGGCCTACCTCGCCAAGCTGCGGACGATCCTGCGCTATGTCGGCTCGTGCGACGGCAACATGGACCAAGGCTCGATGCGCGCCGACGTGAACGTATCGGTGCGGAGGCCCGGCGAGGAATTCGGCACCCGGACCGAGACCAAGAACGTCAACTCGGTGCGCTTCGTCATGGCCGTGGTCGAGAGCGAGGCGCGCCGCCAGGTCGACCTGATCGAGGACGGCGGCACGGTCGTCCAGGAAACCCGGCTCTACGATCCGGACAGGAACGAGACCCGCTCGATGCGCTCGAAGGAAGACGCGCACGACTACCGCTACTTCCCCGATCCCGACCTGCTGCCGCTCGAGCTGGACGACGCCTTCGTCGAGGAATGCCGCGCCTCGCTGCCCGAGCTGCCTGACGCCAAGCTCAAGCGCTACGAGAGCGAGCTGGGCCTGTCCGCCTACAACGCCAATGCCCTGACCGCCGAGGTCGACACCGCCCGCGGCTTCGAGGCGCTGCTCGCCTCGGTCGCCGCGGCCGGCGGCAAGGCCGACAAGGATGTCGCCAAGCGCGTCGCCAACTGGCTGCTGTCCGAGGCCCCGGGCGTATTGAACGCGAGCGGCGTTGCCGCGAACGATGCGAAGAACTCGGTCGAGGCCAACACCGCGATCATCGTCGCCACCGAGAGCGGCCTGATCTCGGCCAGCAAGGCCAAGGAGATCTTCGCCGCCTACCTGACCGGAAACATCGACCTCGCCGCCGAGATCGAAAGCAACAAGCAGACCAGCGACACCGGCGCGATCGACACGGCCATCGCCAAGATCCTTGCCGACAACGCCGACAAGGTCGAACAGTACAAGGGCGGCAAGGAAGCCCTGTTCGGGTTCTTCGTCGGCCAGACGATGAAGGCGATGCAGGGCAAGGCCAACCCGCAGGTCGTGAACGAGCTGCTGAAGAAGGCGCTTTCCTGATAGACTGTCCAGATCGGACTTAACACCGGCTTGTTCTAGCCCGTCCGCCAATTAGTATTGTGGCGGAAGGAGGACAAATGCGACCTATTGTATTCATCGGCAGCAGCTTGTTACCAAGCTGGTATGTGGCACTCATAGTGGCCTTGGGTGTCACGATGCCAGTTGCGACACAGGCTGCGGAAGGCTCTGGCCCTCCCAAGCTATCGCAAGGTGCAGGGAAAGAAGCCAAGGCCTCACCGGCAGAAAAAGACGATCCGGCGAAATTCTTCCTGTTTTACAAGGGAGATATTTCTGCGGATCAGGTTCGAGCCGATCTTGTCTATTGTATCGGGCAGGCCAAGCCGATTCTTTCCTTCCGCGACCAAGCTCCCAATAGTGGTGGCCTATTGGGGGCGCTCATCAACGGAAGGATGGCCGAAATCGACCGCTTTCGGATGCGCAACGCCGCGATGCGGAAATGTATGGGACTGATGGGCTACCAACGGTATGTGGTCGCGCAGGAGTTTTGGCGGGCGACGGTAAAGAACGGTGATATCGTGCAGGACGATAAGGGCCTGGTCGACCCGGAAGTTGTAGAGCGGATGGTCGCCTTCGCTATCGGACCAGTTCCGGCTACGGTGAGGTTGCAACCATGAACCCGATCGCACATCTGCTCTCCGCAGGAATAGTTCTAGCGGTGTTGAGTGCTGGATGCGGCCCAGTGCACGCCAAGGCGTCGGCGCAAGAGAAAGTTCGTCTCGATACGCTCAAGCCCGGCAAGGTCGCACTGGACGGGCGGCTAGGATATATTCTGGTCCGGCTTGGTCCCAAGAAATCGCCGTCTGACAAACCGCTGCCCGTGGCATTCCGGCGTATCAATGAGGCGAACGGCCCCTCCTATCTCTCGTCCGACGCGGAAGTGCTGAGGACGTCGATGGTAGCAGTCAATCCTGGACGAAGCTTCAGCGATATCAACGACAGCGGAGTCTATCTGGTGTCGGCCTATCCCGGCCGGTGGGTGATCAATAACGTCGGCGAAACCTGCTTTTCCCTCGGCACCTATGGCTTCGATGTGAAGCAGGGCGAGATTGTCGACATCGGGACCATCTTGACCGGATTGGAAAACGGCAAGTCGTCCGCTTCGGAAATCCTCAGAACCACGCTGTCGCCGGATCTCGTTAACTTTGGAGTCCTGACCAACATAGTTATGAGCGGAACCGCGTTCGTAAAGCCTGCTGCGGATGCTCCTGTTCTTCCCTCTCAGCTACAGGCGCTCCCGCGCCGCAAGGCAGACCTTTCGGGCGATGTGCGTTTTGCCAATACCTGCCGGAACTTGATCAACCGCGTGGCGAGTCTGGCCCCGCTCGCGCACCAGCCGCCAATGTCGGTGCAGGATGCCAGCGAGGCCATCAAGAAAATCAACAACCCCGAATAGCTCCGCAGGAACCGAGACTTCGAGTCCTACCTTCTGCGTGTCCGATAGGCCCACGTGCCTTCTTCGCGTTCTTCGGCGGTCGGCGATGCGGTGATGCAGAGCAGGGGCAATCCGCAGGCGGAGAACGAACTGCTCAAGAAGTGTTGAGTTAGAGCGCGAGGCAGGCGCGCCCTAACCCAACGGCGCGTCAGGCGCCTTGTTTCGCGACCCAGTCGGCCGACGGCGTCCATTGGGAAGCGCCTTTGGCCTTCTTGGCAAAGCTCGCGCGATCGGATGGCTCAAGTTGCGCAGCGCCTGAGACGACGCCCGCGCCGATCTTGCATTTCACGAAGTAGGTTTCGTCAGATTCGACTTCGAGATTGAGCGCATCGGCGGCTTGACCACGCGTCGAAAACGCGTGTTTGCCGGGCTCGGCCGTAATCACATAATATTTGCCGGAGCCCAGTCGCGCGACTTCGCGGTCATCCTCGTGAACCGTGCAACCCAGCGCCATGCCGACGATCGAGCCGGGACGGAAAAACACGATTTGGGCCTTCCCGGCGGGGGGCGAGCCAATCTGGCCGGTCTTCGTCAAGATCGGGCCATCGCCTTGTGCAAACGATGCGCCCGGAACCAGAGTCAAAGCCAATCCACAAGCGATGCGTTCGAAAATCTTTCGCATAAATTCTCCCGTTAGAAACTATTCACTGAGTGCCTGGCATTGGAGCGTCGAGTCCGCCAGAATGGCGACCTCCGCCTTGATCTGAGCCGTTGCCTTGGTGCCCGCAGGGATCGACGCATCCTTCCCCGAGATCATCAACTGTCCCATCGGGATGAATTGTGAAGTGACGAACGCCCCGCCGAAGTTGTTTTGTCCGGCCACTGCGAAATGCAGATGGCCCAGGGGAATCCGCAGATCGCCGCAATCGACGTAGCGTGCGTTGATGATCAGCTCTCCGGGGCGCCCCCCCCAACCACGCTTGGCGACGTGCGTAACTTCGCCGCGTCCGGTGAGGCCGGCGGGCAGGATCGTTTTTCCTTCCACCACGAGCGGCTCGGCCAGCTTGATGGCGAAGGTGTCGCCAAGGTTGGTCGTCCTCGAGGAGATCGTCTCGGCTATTTCGATCTGGACGACGGTTTTCGGGGGAATCCGCGAGCTTGGCTGTTGCATCGCGCTGGCAACTGGGTCGGCACCCGGTACCTCGATCGTCATGATCGGTTCAGGGCTGGCGGTTGAGGCAGGTTGGGCGGCGACCGCCAGTGCGACAGTGAACAGCACTCGGCCTCCCCAAATCAAACGCCGTGCCCCCAATAACGCAAGACCCGGCGGAGCATTGCGCCCCACCGGGTCTAGTTGGCACTGTAACCGGATGAAACAGATGATTGCTCCAATCCGGATTGATCCGAAGTCTCAGGCCCGCGTCCCCGACATCGCCATCGAGCCGAACGCGCCGGCCTTGACCTGGCCGGAGATCGCGTCGCCATCGACGGTGGCTTCGCCTTCGAGGGTCATCGGCATGGGGACCTTCATGTCCATCTTCCAGGTCAGCTTGTTGCCGTCGACCTTGCCGTCGGTCACGTCCATCGAGCCCATCGGGCTGGTGACGGTGCCGGTGAAGGTGTCGCCGTCGACATTGACGGTGAATTGCCCCTTCTGGTCGCCCATCGGGCTCTTGGTGACGATGTCGTAGGTTCCGGCAACGGACATGGGGCTCTCCCTATGTATGGGTGGATAGTCGGGCCATTCAGGCCTTGCTGACCGCGATGTCAACTGCCTGAAGCGGGCGAGGGCGCGATCTCCACCGGAAGGCCGAGCTTGGCGAGCTGCGGTTCGACTACCTTGCGGTCGCCGACCACGACGAAGACGATGCCGTCGGGCTGGAGCCAGGTCTTCGCGGCCGCGTCGAGCGCCGCGGCGTCGATCGCGCGGTACTTGGCCGGAAGGGTGGCGTAATAGTCCGCCGGGCGGCCGAGGCGGTCGTTGCCGACGATCGCGCCGAGCACCTGGCCGTTGGTCTCGAAGCGGTTGGGCAGGGCGCGGATGTTGCCCTCGGTCACGCGCTGGAGTTCGACCGGGTTCACGCCCTTGCCGGCCGGGAAGGCCTTCATGTCCTCGAGCAGCAGGGCGATCGAATCGCCGGTGCGGTCGGCCTGGACCGGGGCGGCGACGGCGAAGCTGCGCGGGCCGACCGGCTGGCGCACCGCGCTCGACACGCCGTAGGACCAGCCCTTCTGTTCGCGCAGGTTCTCGTTGAGCCGCGAGAGGAAGCCGCCGCCGAGCACTTCGTTGGCGAGATCGAGCGCTTCCTTGCCCTGGTCGCGCCCGGTCAGCGGCAGGACGCGGCCGCCGTAGATCACCGATTGCGGTGAATTGGGGCGGTCGATCAGGACGATCCGGCTGCGAGCCGAGGGCACCGCGGCGGCGAGGTTCTTGACCGGCTTCGCGCCCGCCGGCGGCACCCATTCGCCGAACGCCCGGTTCAGCAGCGGCAGCAGTTCGGCCATCGTGACATCGCCGACCACGGTGATCGTGGCGAGGTCGGGGCGGAGCCACTTGTCGTGCGCCGCGCGTAAAGAGGCCGGGGTCTGGGCGGCGATCGCCTTGGCATCGCCGAGGCCGTCGGCGGGCTGGCCATAGGGGTGGGCCGGGCCGAACAGCACGGTCGGCAGGGTCCGCTGAGCCAGCGATCGCGGACTGGCCAGGGCCTGCGAGAGCCCGGCGAGCTGCTGGTGCTTGACCCGTTCGACCTCGCCCGGGGCGAAGGCGGGGCGGCGCACCACGTCAGCCATGAGGGCCAGCGAGGGCGCAAGGTTGGGCTTGAGCGCGTCCAACGTCACGCTACTCGAATCGATGCTCGTTCCGATGCTGACATTGGCGCCGAGCCGCTCCTGCTCCTCGGCGATCTGGGTGGCCGAGCGGGTGGTCGTGCCCTCGTCGAGCATGCCCATCATCAGCGACTGGGTGCCCGGGGTGTCGAGTGAATCCGCAGCATAGCCCGCGTCGAAGTTCAGGCTGACGACGACCTTGGGCACGGCGGTGCGGCGGGCGAGAGCGACCGGGATGCCGTTGGCAAGCTGCGCGCGCTCGACCTGGGGGAAAGTCAGGTTGGCGATGTCGGCGACCGGCGGCGCGCTGCGTGGCGGCCCCTTGGCTAGGGGCGGCGCCGGCGCCTTGGCGTCGGGTGTGGGCGCGGGGGTCGTGGCCTCGTCGCCCCAGCCGCCCATCGTTTCGCCCTTCTCCGTGCGCGGGCCGGGGATGACCGCCAGGCTATAGGCCGGCCGGGTGAGCCAGCGCTGCATTGCCGCCTTGACCTGGGCCGGGGTGAGCGCGGCGATCTTGGCGAGGTCTTCCTTGTACTTCGCCGGAGAGCCCGAATAGAGCATGCCCTCGGCCAGCTGCGCGCCCTTGCCATAGAAGCCGCCGACCTGCTCGAGCGCGCCGATCTGGGCCGCGACGGTGCGCGTTGCGGCGCGGCGGACTTCCTCGGCGCTCGGGCCTTCCGCGATGTACTGTCGGATCAGCGCATCGAAGCGTGCCTCGGCCTTGGCGCGGTCGATGCCCGGCTTCACGTCCATCGTCACGTCGAGCATCGAGACCTGCTCGTGCTGCTCCACGCTGGCGGTCACCGCGACCGCCAGCTGCTCGCCGCGAACCAGCGCATTGTCGAGCCGCGAGGAGGCAAGGCCGCCCAGCACCTGCATTGCCACGTCGAGCGCGGGCGCGTCCGGATCGTTCAATCCCGGGCCGCTCCACGAACGGTGGATCCGGGTGGTCGGCACCTGGTCGGTCATCTCGCGCTTGACCGGCGCGGGCAGGGTGACCGGGCCGGCCACGACCTTGCGGACCTCGGGCCCGCGCTTGATGTCGCCGAACCACTTCTCGACCAGCGGCCGCGCGGTCTTGGCGTCGATGTCGCCGGCGAGCGCGAGGACGACGTTGTTGGGCGCGTAGTTGTCCTTGAACCACTGGCGCACGTCGGTCAGGCTGGCCGCATCGAGATCCGCCATCGAACCGATCGTGGCGTGGCGATAGGGGTGGCCGACCGGGAAGAGCCCTTCGCCCTGGGCGTACTGGACCAGGCCATAGGGCTCGTTGTCGCCCTGGCGCTTCTCGTTCTGGACGACGCCGCGCTGCTTATCGAGCTTGTCCTGGGTCACCGCGCCGAGCAGATGGCCCATGCGGTCGCTCTCGAGGAACAGCGCCAGTTCCAGCGCGCCCTTGGGCACGGTCTCGACGTAGTTGGTGCGGTCGTACCAGGTCGAGCCGTTGGTGGTGGTCGAGCCGGCGGCCTCCAGCGGCACGTCGAAGTCGGGTGCGTTTTCCGAGCCGCCGAAGAACAGGTGCTCGTAGAGGTGGGCGAAGCCGGTCTTGCCGCGCGGCTCGCTCTTGGAGCCGACCCGGTAGTAGACGGTTACGCCGACGATCGGCGCCTTGCGATCGGTATGGACGATCACCCGCAGGCCGTTGGCCAGGGTGAAGGTCTCGAAGGGAATGTCGACCGCCTTGACCAGATCGGCGAGCGGGGCCGGCGCCTGCGCAGCCGGAGCGGCCTGGGCCAGGGCGACCGGAGGCAGGGTGGTCGCCAGCAGGCTCACGGCGGCGAAGAGGGAAACGGCGGTGCGGTGCATCTGGGGTCCTTTGGGGTGACAGGTCGTCATATTTCTTCCGTTCGTCCTGAGGAGGAGTCGAAGCCGAATGGCTGAGACGCCGTCTCGAAGGACGCTGCGCCGCGGTCGGTGCTTCGAGACGGGCCCGCAAACTGCGCTTTCGGTCCCTCCTCCGCCCGAACGGGGGGTGGGTGGAGAACAATCAATCTCGATCAATAGCCCGGTAGGTCAGGACGACACTGTTATTGGCCGGAATCGTCGCGGTCCAGACGCGCTTTGCCCGCTTGTCGACCAAGGTGCCGGAAATGGCGCCGAATATGCGGCCCGAGGCCTTGGGGAAATCGACCTCGAAGCGCACCGGAAAGGGGTTGGCGTTGCGGATCGTCACCGCGTAGCTCGCGCCGCCGCCCTCGGGGAAAGGCGTCTCGTCGGTGTCGATGCTGACGTTCGCCGGCTCGCCGAAGGGAAGCTCGACCTCCTCGTCCAGCGCCTTGTCGGGCAGGCTGGACTCGCCGACGAACATCCGGCCGAACGCGGCGTCCTGATAGAGCACGGCTTTCCCTGCGGGCAGGGGATCGCCGGCGCCGTCGGCCTTGCGGTTGCGGAAGCGGAACAGCATCTGCGGGCTCTCCGGCTCGCCGTAGTCGACCGCGGCGCGATAGAGCAGTTCGCCCTTGACTTCGTCCCTGACCAGGAAGGCGACCTGCTTCTGGGAGCGGGCGGCGACGGTGACCGGGACGGGGATCGCATAGAGCTTGAGATCGCCCAGGTTCTCGGCCTTGGCGACGACTGCCGCCTTTGCGGCACCGCCGCGGCGCATTGCGGTGACGACGATGTTGTCTGAAGCCATCTCCATCATCATCGGTGCGGCCATCGGCGGAGGGGGCGGAGCGGGCGGAGGAGGCGGCGGGTCGATGTCGCTGGTCGTCCCGGCCGGCCAGCAACCGAATGAGCGATTGAGATAGCGCGCCTCGTTCGCGGCATTGCGTCCGGTGTCGTCGCGGGTCGCATAGGAGCGGTTGACCTTGCCGGCGACGGCGGCGGCGGTCGCGTCTGGGACGGGGGGATCGTCGCCGCTGGC
>JBQCGM010000135.1:0-81597 GCA_051955585.1 Novosphingobium sp. | reverse complement strand
CCAAACCCCACCCCCACCCCCCCGGGGGGCGCCCCCCAGCCCCCCCCCCCCCGCCCGCGGCACCCCCCGCCCCCCCCCACGAACGGTTGGGGTTTGGGTTCAGTAATCCGGGGACGCGCCCTAGGTCACCGCCAGGCGCAGCTGGGGATCGACCCCGCCGCTGCGGCGCTCGGCCAAGCGGATGCAGTTCTTGCCGGCCTGCTTGGCGGCATAGAGCGCGGTGTCGGCCATCGGCACGACGTCGGCCGGGCTGGTCGAGGTCTCGGGCACCGTGGCGATGCCGAAGGAAGCGCTGATCGGCACGCCGTGGGCGTCGGACAGGCCCTCGATCCGCGCCCGCAGGCCCTCGGCCTTGATCTGGGCGCCTTCGAGGCTGCAGCCGGGCAGGATGACCATCAGCTCCTCGCCGCCGTAGCGGGCGACGACGTCCGAGGGGCGCAGTCCGCCGACGAGCTGGGCGGCGACGTCGCGGAGCACGGCGTCGCCCTTGGCATGGCCGTGCTCGTCGTTGAGCCGCTTGAAGTTGTCGAGGTCGATCATCACGACGGAGGTCGGGCTGCTGGTCCGCTCAGCCAGGCTGACGTAGCGCTCGAGCGCGTCTTCCATGTAGCGGCGGTTGTAGAGGCCCGTCAGCGGGTCGCGCAGCGACTGGGTGCGCAGCTTCTCGCGCAACGCGATGTTGGACAGGGCCAGGGACATGGAATCGGCCATCGCGCGCGACAGGCGGCCGATTCCCTTGAGCCGGGCATGGGCATCTTCGGCATCGAGCGCGAGGACGATCAGGCCATGGACCTGGCCGCGCGCCAACATCGGCACTTCGATCGTCGCTGCGGTGTCGATGTGGTGCATGCAGCACAGCGTGCCGGTGGCGGGATCGTTGATATGCGGCTTGCCGCGCTTCAGCGCCCAGCAATTGCCCGGCAACAGCGCGTCGGCGGGACGGAAGGCTTCGCCGGTGTTCCAGCTCTTCGCCAGGTCGAGCCGGTCGCGCGAATTGTTGAAGACATAGAGCGCGCCGGAAAATTCCGGCAGCAGGCGGATCGCCGTGGCCATCAGCACGGCGCCGGCATCGACGTGGTCCTCGGCGGCCTGGAGCATGTCGGTCATGGCGAAGAGCTCTTCCACCTGCTCGTGCGCCTGGCGGGAGGCTTCGGCCATGGCGATGCGTCCATCCAGCTCGGCGAAGCTCTTGAAGGCCAGGAAGATCGACATCGTCAGGGTCAGCAGCATCAGCGCCAGCCCGAGCACGACCGACGCACGCGTAAAGCCCGCCGTATTGTATGCGGCGAAGGCCAGCCCAAGGCATGCCAGCAGCTGGATGCCCATGAACGGCATGGTCCAGCCCCGGATGCCCTGTTGCTCGAACGAGGCAAGGCGATTTGCGAATTCCATCCGCTTGTCCACTCCCAATCGGCGGACCCCTAACGGCGGATGGTTAAGAATTTCCCCTTAGCGATTCAGCATAAGCGATGAACCGAGCGAAGATTGGACACAAAGCGCAACTGTCGTCGAACCGTGTCCCGGCGAAGCTGGGGACCTTGTGTATCTGCGCCGGGAGCCGCTCGCAGGCCCAGGGGCCCCGCCGTTGCGGGGACGCAGCAGTCATACTCGAAGGTAACCGCGCTCAGGTCGTCTTGCGCTCGCGATAGACGTCGTGGCAGCCCTTGCAGGGCAGGGCCTCGACCATAATCTCCGTCACGCCATTCGCATCGCCCTTCTCGGCCGCGACGACCATCTTGTCGGCATTGGCGATCCAGGCTTCCATCTTGGCCGAATAGTCGGCCCAGTTGCTCCAGATCTCGGGCTTGGCGCGGCCGCCCGGAGCGTTCTGCTTGAACGCTTCGTAGGATTCGCGAGCGGACTTGGCGATCGAGCGGGCATGTTCCAGCATCTTGGTCTTCGGCTCGAGCCCGGCGGCGATCATGCCCAGCGCCTCGGCGTCTTCGTCGACCTGCTGCATGATCAGCTGGCGGCGCAGCACGGGATCCTCGGCCTGGCCATGGACGACCGACAGAGGCGCTAGCGGCAGGGCGACGGCAAGCGCGATCCTGCCCAATAGCCGAAAGGGCAGCACGCGGCGAACGGCGCCTGCGGAAGCCTTGCCGGTATCGAGATGCGTCATCGCCAATCTGTCCCTTCAATCAGTTTCATTCGTCAGCCCAGCTCCGGCCGTTGCACTTTATTATCGAATATCGATGAATGAAGGCTGACCGACGGAGTCTTACCGAAAGGGCAAGACCTCGCTACTGCTTTCGCGGTGCCCCTGGGTTCAAGCAACAATTTGTATCGATCTGTAACTCCGCGGAGCTCCGCTTTCCCATTCCGCCCGGCGATGCTAGGCGCGCGGCCATGCTCAACCTGACCGACATCACGGTGCGCCTGGGCGGCCGCACGATCCTGGACGGCGCCACCGCGAAGCTGCCGCCGCGCGGGCGGATCGGGCTGATCGGCCGCAACGGCGCGGGCAAGTCGACGCTGATCCGGGTGATCGCCGACATGCTCGAGCCCGACAGCGGCAGATGCGAGATGCCGCGCGGCGCCCGGCTCGGCTATATCGCGCAGGAAGCGCCGGCGGGCGACAGCACTCCCTTCGAGACCGTGCTGGCCGCCGATACCGAGCGCGCGGCGTTGATGCTGGAAAGCGAGACCTGTGCGGATCCGCATCACCTGGGCGAAATCCACGAGCGCCTGATCGCGATCGATGCCCACTCCGCGCCGTCCCGCGCCTCGCGCATCCTGGTCGGGCTGGGTTTCGACGAGGAAGCGCAGCACCGCCCGCTCGACAGCTTCTCCGGCGGCTGGAAGATGCGCGTCGCGCTCGCCGCGCTGCTGTTCTCGCAGCCCGACCTGCTGCTGCTCGACGAACCGTCGAACCATCTCGACCTCGAGGCCGTGCTGTGGCTCGAGAACTTCCTCGTCTCCTATCCGGCGACGATCCTGCTGGTCAGCCACGAGCGCGACTTTCTCAACAACGTGGTCGACCACATCCTCCACCTCTCGGGCGGCAAGCTGACGCTCTACCCCGGCGGCTACGACGCCTTCGAGCGCCAGCGCGCCGAACGCCAGGCCCAGCTCGCCTCGGCCAAGGCCAAGCAGCAGGCCCAGCGCGAGCACCTGCAGGCCTATATCGCCAAGAATTCGGCCCGCGCCTCGACCGCCAAGCAGGCCCAGTCGCGCGCCAAGGCCCTGGCCAAGCTGCAGCCGATCGCCGAGCTGATCGACGATCCCTCGCTCAGCTTCGACTTTCCCAATCCCGACGAGCTGCGCCCGCCGCTGATCACGCTCGACATGGCCAGCGTCGGCTATGGCGAGACCCCGGTGCTAAGCCGGCTCAACCTGCGGCTCGATCCCGACGACCGCATCGCGCTGCTGGGCCGCAACGGCAACGGCAAGACCACGCTCGCCCGCTTGCTCGCCGCGCAGCTCAAGCCGATGGACGGCGCGATGCAGGCCAGCGGCAAGATGCGCGTCGGCTACTTCACCCAGTACCAGGTCGAGGAACTGGACCGCGACGAGACGCCGCTGCAGCACATGACCCAGCTGATGAAGGGCGCAAGCCCGGCGGCGGTGCGCGGCCAGCTCGGCCGGTTCGGCTTCTCGGGCGACAAGGCGACGACGCTCGTCGGCAAGCTCTCGGGCGGCGAGCGGGCGCGGCTGGCGCTCGCCCTGATCACCCGCGACGCACCCCACATGCTGATCCTCGACGAGCCGACCAACCACCTCGACGTCGATGCGCGCGAGGCGCTGATCCAGGCGCTCAACGACTATACCGGCGCCGTGGTCCTGGTCAGCCACGACCGCCACATGCTGGAGATGACCTCGGACCGGCTGGTCCTCGTCGACAGCGGCGCGGCCAAGGACTTCGACGGCTCGATCGAGGACTACATCGCCTTCGTCCTGGCCAAGGAGCCGGCCGAGAAGCGCGAGAAGGCGGCCAACAAGAAGGATCAGCGCAAGGCCGCCGCCGAAGCGCGCGAGAAGGGCCAGGCGCTGCGTAACGCCGCGAAGAAGGCCGAGGCGGATCTGGCCAAGCTGACCGCCGAACGCTCCGCGATCGACGGCGCGATGTTCGATCCCAAGGCGGCGGCGCCCGCCCTGGCCAAGCTGACCATGACCGAGCTGATGAAGCGCCGCGCAGCGCTGGAGGCGAGCATCGAGGCGGCCGAGTTGGCCTGGATGGAAGCGAGCGAGGCACTGGAAGGGTTGGCGGCGTAACACCAGTTGGCCCAATAAATCGTCGTCATTCCCGCGAAGGCGGGGACCCATCTCCGAAGGTTTCCGTTTGGGCCGATCGTATCAGATGGATCCCCGCCTCCGCGAGGATGACGAAGTATGGAGAAGGGTGTCGGACATGCCAGTGGCCTTTCCCGCAAAAAGCGCGTAGGGGCCGCGCTTCGCACGCCTTCGACGCAATCTACCGCTCCGGTCATCCGGGGCCGTTGGTCCATTTGGCGCAACCAGATCGAGCCCCATGCCCTTTCCCGAACTTCCTCCCCTGATTTCCGAAGCGCTGGTCGAGCAGGGCTATGCCGAACCGACCGCGGTCCAGGCCGCCGTGCTCGAGCCCGAGGCGCGCGGACGCGACCTGATCGTCTCGGCCCAGACCGGGTCGGGCAAGACCGTCGCCTTCGGCCTGGCCATGGCCGAGCGCCTGCTCGAAGTCGGCGCTACGCTGGCCCGCGCAGGCGCGCCGCTCGCCTTGGTCATCGCCCCGACGCGGGAGCTGGCGCGGCAGGTCAGCCGCGAGCTGAACTGGCTCTATGGAAAAGCGGGAGGCCGGATCACCACCTGCGTCGGCGGGATGAACGCCGCGTTGGAGCGCAAGGCCCTTGCCCAGGGTTCGCACATCGTGGTCGGCACGCCGGGCCGCCTGCGCGATCACCTGGAGCGCGGCGCGCTCGACCTCTCGGGCCTGCAGTACGTCGTGCTCGACGAGGCCGACGAGATGCTCGACATGGGCTTTCGCGACGATCTCGAAGAGATCCTCGACGCCACCCCGGGCGAGCGGCGCACGCTGTTGTTTTCCGCGACGATGCCCAAGCCGATCGTCGCCCTGGCCAAGCGCTACCAGCAGGACGCGCTGCGCGTCTCGACCGTCGGAGAGGATCGCGGCCACGGCGACATCTCGTACAAGGCCGTCGCGGTCTCGCCGTCGGACATCGAGCATGCGGTGATCAACCTGCTGCGCTTCCACGAGGCGGAAACCGCGATCCTGTTCTGCGCCACGCGCGACAACGTCCGCCATCTTCACGCCAGCCTGGTCGAGCGCGGCTTCGCCGCCGTGGCCCTGTCGGGCGAGCACAGCCAGAACGAGCGCAACCACGCGCTCCAGGCCCTGCGCGACGGCCGCGCCCGGGTCTGCGTCGCGACCGACGTTGCCGCGCGCGGGATCGACATCGCCTCCTTGAGCCTGGTGATCCACGTCGAGGTGCCGCGCGATCCGGAGGTGCTGCAGCACCGCTCGGGGCGCACCGGACGCGCCGGCAAGAAGGGCACCGCCGTGCTGATCGTGCCGTTCCAGCGCCGCCGCCGGGTCGAGATGATGCTGCGCCATGCGCGGGTCGAGGCCGACTGGGTGCCGGTGCCGACGCCGGAGATGATCCGCAAGCAGGACCAGGAGCGCCTCTTCGCCGCGATCACCGCGCCGGCCGAGGCGAGCGAGCAGGACGAGGCCCTGGCCGCCCGTATCCTGGAGAAGATGAGTCCGGCCGACGTGGCCCTGGCGCTGATCGCGGCGCACCGGAGCCGGATGCCCGAGCCCGAAGAACTGATCGACCTCTCGCAGCGCGATGCCGGCGCCCGTTCCGATCACCACCGCCCCGGCTTCGACGACACCGTCTGGTTCCGCATGGACATCGGCCGCCGCCAGAACGCCGACCCGCGCTGGCTGCTGCCGCTGCTCTGCCGCCGCGGCCACATCACCCGCAACGAGATCGGCGCGATCCGTATCGCCACGCACGAAACCTTCTTCCAGGTGCCGCGCGCGATCGAGGCCAAATTCAGCGCCGCAGTGAAGCGCACCGCCAATCCCGGCGCCGAGGACGAGAGCGGTATCGTGATCGAGCTCGCCCCCGACAGCCCGCGCGATGCGGCCCGCGACAATGCCCGCCAGCACAAGGGCGGCCCCCATCCCAGCGGCCAGCGCCCCGGTGGTCATGACGGCCCGCGCGGTCCTCGCAAGCACAAGGCCACGCCCTACAAGCGCGCCGGCAAGCCGCATCGCGGTAAGGGCTGAGCCATGACCGCCGAGGTCGATGCCATCGTCCTCGGGGCGGGCGGGGCCGGGCTGATGTGCGCGGCCACCGCGGGCCAGCGCGGCAAGCGCGTGCTGGTGGTCGATCACGCCGAGGCGCCGGGCAAGAAGATCCTGATCTCGGGCGGCGGTCGCTGCAACTTCACCAACCTGGAGGCCGGCGCCCATGCCTACCTCTCGGCCAACCCGCACTTCGCCAAGTCGGCGCTGAGCCGCTACACCCCGCAGGATTTCCTCGCCCTGGTCGAGGCGCGCGGCATCGCCTGGCACCAGAAGACCCTCGGCCAGCTGTTCTGCGACGGCTCGGCGCGGCAGATTGTCGAACTGCTGCTGGGCGAATGCGCCAAGGGCCAGGTCGTGGTGGCCTGCGGCGATCCGATCCGCGAGATCGATCACGCCGATGGCCGGTTTCGCGTGACCTTCGGAACACGGACCGCGGCGGCGCCCGCATTGGTGATCGCGACCGGCGGCCCCTCGATTCCCAAGCTCGGTGCGACCGGCTTCGCCTACGACCTCGCCCGGCAGTTCGGCCTCAAGGTGGTGCAGCCGCGTCCGGCGCTGGTGCCGCTTACGCTGGGCGGCGACGAGGCGTTGTTTTCCAGCCTGTCCGGCGTCGCCGCCGAAGTCGTGGCACGGGCCGGGGAGGGCCGTTTCCGCGAGGCCGCGCTGTTCACCCACCGCGGGCTGTCGGGGCCGGCGATTCTCCAGGTCTCGTCCTACTGGCGCCACGGCGAGCCGATCGGGATCGACTTCCTGCCCGGCAGGGATCCGGGCTGGCTGGTCGAGGCGAAGCGTGCGCACCCCAAGGCGAGCCTGCGGCGGATTTTGGGTGAGGCCTTGCCCGAACGCCTTGCGGCCGCGCTCAGCGAGCGGCTCGGCCTTGCTCGCGAACTCGGCAACCTTGCCGATCGGTCGTTGAACCTTGCCGAAGGGCAGTTGCGCGATTGGCGGTTCAACCCGAACGGCACCGAGGGCTTCGCCAAGGCCGAAGTCACCGCCGGGGGGATTAGCACCGCCGAGCTTTCGTCCAAGACTATGGAGGCGCGGCGTCTGTCCGGCCTCTATGCGATCGGCGAAGCGGTGGACGTGACCGGCTGGCTCGGCGGCTACAACTTCCAGTGGGCCTGGGCGAGCGGTCGGGCCGCCGGTCAAGCCATCTAGGCCGTCCGAATCGCGAGATTGTCGAAGGCGACAAGGATAAATCGCCGCGTTCCGGCGTTTTCCCCACGGAGTGGAGCGAGAGAGGAGACGGGGCGATGCTCGGCCTGGAACCCGAAGAACAGCGCGAATACTATATGCGCCGCATGACCGAGGAACTTGCCCGCGCCGATCGCGCCGACAACGATGGGCTGCGCCACCTGCACATCAGTTGGGCCGAGGGATATCGCCGCCGGCTTGAAGCGCTGCCTGGGTCCGGCGCACCGCCGCGGCACCAGGCCGATGCCCGGGGGCTGGGGTCGTGGACGACCGATCTGGGTTGACCGACATCCGAAACGGGACGCTTCGCTACCCGGCAACCGCCTGCGCGCGGGCGGATAGTCGATTGGGGAGCAGTGGTCAGGCCAAGCCGATCGTGCTCTAGTCCGCCCATGCTCGATCGCCGCACCGCCCTGTTGAGCCTGGCCGCCACGGCGGCGGCGCCGATCGTCGTCAGCGCGCGTCCTCGTGCCCGGTCGAAGACCTATCCAAAGCCCCACCGTCTTCGCTCCGGAGACACGGTCGGCCTGATCGCGCCAGCCAGCTACGTCGATAGTCCCGAACGGCTGGCACGCATGGAGGAAACGGTGCGCTCGATGGACCTGGTGCCCAAGCTTGCGCCCAACCTGCTGCATCGCGAGGGCTATCTCGCCGGACCCGACCGCGAGCGGGCCGCCAGCGTCAACGCGATGTACGTCGATCCCGAGGTCCGCGCGCTCTGGGCCGTGGCGGGCGGCTGGGGCTGCCAGCGGATCCTGCCCTACCTCGATTTCGCGGCGATCGACGCCCACCCCAAGCTGCTGATTGGATCGAGCGACATCACCGCGCTGCATCTCGCCCTGGCGGCGCGGACCCATTGCCCGACGATCCATGGTCCGAACGCCGCCCATTCGTGGGGCGAGGGGCCGCGCGCCTCGTTCCGGGCGCTGGTCTTCGAGGCCGGCACGCCGACCGCGCTCAATCCGCCCAATCCCGATCCCTTGATCCCCGACCCTTGGCCGATCCGCACGCTGCATCCGGGGAAGGCGCGGGGGAGGCTGCTGGGCGGCAATCTTTCGGTCCTGACCGCGCTGGTCGGCACGCCTTGGCTGCCCAGCTTCGCGGGCGCGATCCTGTTCCTGGAGGACACCAACGAGGCTGAATACCGGATCGACCGGATGCTGGTGCAGCTGGCCCAGGCGGGGATCCTCAAGCGGGTCGCCGGTGTGATCTTCGGCCAGTGCACCAACTGCCGCAATCCGGTGCCCGGCTATACCGGGTTCACCGTGGACCAGGTGATCGAACAGCACCTTGCCCCGTTGGGCGTCCCGGTCTTTCAGGGTGCGCAGATCGGCCATATCGCGGCGCAGATCAGCCTGCCGGTCGGCGCGCAGGTGGAGATCGACGCGGACGTGGGGTCGATCCGGGTGCTCGCGCCGGTGGTGGCTTAGGAAGACGATCCCGGCGGCGATAAAGCCCGCCCGTCCCGCCTTTTTGGTGCAAGCGCGACAGTCCTTCGACAAGCTCAGGAGGTGAGGGGTGGGGTATGTCACCCATCCAAACGGAACCGCCCCCTCGCCCTGTCGTTGAACCGACATGACCCCGCGCTGGCCGAGCACCCTGTGGATCGTCCGCCATGGCCAGAGCGCCGGCAATGTCGCGCGGGACAGGGCGACCGCCGACGGCCTGGCCCGCATCGCCTTGACCGAGCGGGACGTCGACGTGCCGCTGTCGGAGCTCGGCCGCGAGCAGGCCCGCGCCCTGGGGCACTGGTTCGCCGAGGCGCACGAGGACGGCCGGCCCGAAGTCATCCTCGCCAGTCCCTATGTCCGCGCGGTGCAGACCGCCGAGCTGTTCCGCGAGGCAGGCGGTTGTGCTCCCGACATCAAGGTCTGCGGCGACGAGCGCCTGCGCGAGAAGGAGTTCGGAATCCTCGATGGGTTGACCGGGGTGGGGATCCGCCGGTTCCAGCCCGAGCAGGCCGAGTTCCGCAAGTTGCTGGGCAAGTTCTACCACCGCCCGCCCGGCGGCGAGTCCTGGGTCGACGTGATCTTCCGCCTGCGCGCCTTGCTGGACACGGTCTCGCTCCACTACGGCGGGCGGCGGGTGATGATCGTCGCCCACCAGGTCGTGGTGCTGTGCCTGCGCTATATCCTCGAAGGGCTAACCGAAGCCGAGATCCTCGCCATCGACCGCCAGGGCGACGTCGCCAACTGCGCGATCACCGAATACCGCTTCGATCCCTCGGGTGCGCGGGACGGTCGTCTTGCCCTGGTGCGCTACAACGTGACCGCGCCGATGGAGCAGGAAGGCACGCCGGTCACCGCCGCACCGGACAAGATGGTGGCGGCGCGTGGCTGATCCGACGCCGCTCGACAGCAATTGGCTGCGCGACAATCCGCTGCCGTCGCCGAGTCCCCATGCCGACAAGAACGCGCGCGGGCGGGTGTTCGTGGTCGGCGGCTGCGCCCAGGTCCCCGGGGGCCTGTTGCTGACAGCAGAGGCTGCGCTGCGCGCCGGAGCGGGCAAGGTCCGCGCCGCGGTCGGCGGCAGTGCGGAACTGGCGCGGGCGCTAGGCATCGCCAGGCCGGAGATGGCGGTCTTCCCGATGGAGGAAGACGAGCAAGGCGACCTCTCGGGCTTCGATCAGGACGTGCTGCCCTTGATCGCCCGCAGCGACGCGGCGATCGTCGGTCCGGCGATGAGCGAAGGCCGGACGGCCGGCCGCGTCGTCGACAGAGTGCTCCGGGGTGGCTGCGAGCATGTCGAGCTGGTGCTCGATGCCGCAGCGCTAATGGAGCTGCCCGAGCGGGCCGAGGTTCTGGCCCGGCGCTCCCGTCCGGCCTTGCTGACACCCCATATCGGCGAGATCGCGGCGATGCTGGACTGCGACGCGGACGAGGTCGAGCGCGACCGCGCCGAGGCGGTGCGCCACGCCGCCGACCGTTATGGCGCAATCGTCGTGCTCAAGGGCTCGACCTCGCTGATCGCCGACCGCCAGGGAGCGCTGTTCGACTATGCCGGCGGAGGGGTGGGATTGGCGACCGGGGGCTCGGGCGACGTGCTGGCAGGCATCGCCGCCGGCTTGGCGGCGCGGGGCGCCGATCCGCTGCAGGCGGCGCTCTGGTCGGTCTGGCTTCACGGCGAGGCCGGCCGCCGCTGTGCCGAACAGATCGGCCCGCTGGGCTTCCTGGCGCGCGAGCTGCTGGCCCATGTGCCCGGCCTGATGCGCGCGCTCTGACAGCGTCATTCTGCTGCGCGCGGGAGCGGGAATAAGCGAAGGGCCGCCCAGGGGCGGCCCCTCTTCGTTACTTGGTTCCGCGAACCGGGAAGGTGCCGAACGGCCCGTTGGAGTTCTCGCCCGAGATCTCCCCGTCGCGCACCGTCAGATCGTAGCCGACCTCGATCGGCATCGGCATCGAAGCGCGGCCCTCGAACTTGGCCCGCCCATTGGCGAAGCTGCCCTTGAGATCGACCGAGCCCTGCTCCGCGGTGGCTTTGGCGGTCAGCGCCGTGCCGACCAGCTTGACGTCGAGCACCGCCTTCTGCGGGCCCACCGGGGTCTGGATGACGATGTTCCACCTGCCGACGAAGTCCTGCGGCTTGGCCGTGTTGGCCTGGGCCGCCTTGACCTTGTCCATCAGCGCCTTCTGCTCCGCCGGGGCCTGCTGGGCGCGGGCGCGGACGAAGTAGCGGATCGATTCCAGCGTCTGGTCGGAGATCGTCGGGAAGGGCGGCATGCCGTTCAGCTTCAGCGCGCCGTCCTTGACCACGGCCTTGAAGGCGGCCGGGTCGGTGATGATCGGCGAATAGCGCAGGTCCGGCGCCGCGCCGCCGCCGACGGCGTTCCAGCCGTGGCAGACGAGGCAGGCGTTGTTGCCGAAGTCCATCTGTCCGGCCTGGGCCTTGGCCACGTCCAGCTTGAACGTCGGATCGGCCGGCGGCACCTGCTCGGGCACCTGGAACGGCGGGATCGTGTCGGTGCCGCCGATCGCGAAGGTCAGGACGCGGCGCGGGAAGCGGTAGTCGGTACGGTAGGCCGCATTGCCGATCGACTGCATGCCCGAACCCTGGCCGCCGGCGCCGGTGATCACCGTCACATACTGCTTGCCGTTCACCCGATAGGAGATCGGCGCACCGACGATCGGGCTCTCGGTCTTGAACGACCAGACTTCCTTGCCGGTGGACGCATCGCGGGCGACGAAGCGCCCGTCCATCTGGCCCTGGAAGACCAGGCCGCCCGCCGTCGCCATCACGCCGCCCGGCCACGAGCCCGGCAGGTCCGCGCGCCAGACTTCCTGCTGGGTCTGCGGGTTCCAGGCCTTGAGATAGGACTTGTGGTTGTTCGGCAGGTCGACCTCGGGAACCAGGGTCACGCCCATGCCCGCGGCTAGTTCGCCGCCGCCCTTCTGGCCCTCGCCGATGACGGCGCCGGAATCGGTGATCGGCACGTAGACCAGGCCGGTCTTCGGGCTGTAGGCCTGCGGCTGCCAGCTATGCGCGCCGGTCGGCCCGGGCCACAGCTCGAACAGGCCGGGCTTGCCCTGATAGCGGATGCCGGGGTTCTCGACCGGCCGGCCGGTCTTGGGATCGATCTTCTCGGCCCAGGTGACCTTGGCGATCTTCTCGGCCGAGATGAACTGGCCGGTCTGGCGATCGATGACGTAGAAGAAGCCGTTCTTCGGTGCTTGCATCAGCACCTTGCGCGGCTTGCCGTCGACCTCGATCGTGGCCAGCGTCATGTCGGCCGTGGCGGTGCAGTCCCACTGCTCGCCGGGGCAGACCTGGTAGTGCCACTTGTACTCGCCGGTGTTGGCGTCGACCGCGACGATCGAGGCGAGGAACAGGTTGTCGCCGCCGCCGGGGCTGCGCAGCTGCTGGTTGTAGGGATAGCCGTTGCCGAGGCCCAGGTAGACGAGGTTCAGCTCGGGGTCGTAGCTGAAGGCGTTCCAGGCCGTGCCGCCGCCGCCGCGGCGGGTGCCGTCGGGGTTGTTCCAGCCGCTGGGCCAGGTCTTGCGCATGATCTCCTCGGCCTTGCGGTTGGCCGGGGTCACTTCCTCGCCGGGGACGGTGTAGAAGCGCCAGGCGAGCTTGCCGGTCTTCTCGTCATAGGCCGAGACGAAGCCGCGGGCCGAGCTGATGTCGGCGCCGCCGAAGCCGACGATTACCTTGCCGCCGAATACGCGCGGTGCGCCGTTGGCCTGGCGCGGGGCCTGGTCGGGGAAGGTCATGACCTTCCAGGCTTCCTTGCCGGTCTTGGCGTCCAGCGAGATCGCATAGCCGTCGGTGGTGATCAGGAAGACGTGGCCGTTCGAATAGGCGATGCCCTTGCTGCCCCACGACATGCCCAGCGAAGAGGTTGCGCGGGCGCGGGTCCCGCCGTCGTATTCCCACAATTGCTTGCCGGTCACGGCGTCGAGCGCGCGGATGTGCGAGTGGCCGGTGGTGATGAACACCTTGCCCTCGGCCATCAGCGGGGTCGAGGGACTGAAGCCCGGCTCGACGTCGAAGTGCCAGGCGAGCTTGAGGTCCTTGACCGTGTCGAGGTTGATCTCGTCGAGCGGGGAGTAATGGGTCTCGTGCCCGGTGCGGCCCCAGCTGGGCCATTCGTCCGGGTTGGCGACCATCGCGTCTTCGATAGGGTTGGCCGGCTTCGAGCAGCCCGAAACCAGCATCAGGCCGGCACAGAGCGGCGCCAGCAGCATTCGACCGAGAAGTTTTTGCACCTGATCCCCCATCCATGGAAGGCGCCTGCCGGCGCTCGCTCTTTGAGCGTCACTGTATCGCATATCGGCTGCTAGGGCCTGCCGCCGGGTTTCGCAATGGTCTCTTGCGGACGCGCCGTTGTCAGGCCTGCGGGACCGAGCCGAGGTAGGTCTGTTCCAGCGCGAGCGCGGCCGTGCCGTCGTGCCACCAGCTGGGGTCGGCGACGATCAGCTCGACCTTGGTCGCCTCCAGCACCCCCGGTAGGGTGTTCTGCATCAGTGCCGCGCGGAAGCGAGGTTCGATGCGTTCGAGAAAGCGTTCCGAAGTAACCGCGACCAAGACGTGGCCGGGATCGCTCGCCGTGATGTGGTTGGCGATTGCCAGGCCCAGGTAGTCCGCCGCCCGGTCGAGCGCCGCGTTCATCGGCCCATCCCCCGCGGCGGCGTGGTCGAGCACGCTCTCGAACGCCTTGCCGATCTGGTCGAGGTGCGGGATCGTAATCTCGCCGATCAATGCGGTCTGTTGGAGGATGCCGTAGGTCGAACTGTAGGCGCTGAGGCAGCCCTTGCCGCCGCAATAGCAGGGCCGCGCTTCGGGCCCGGCCTCCAGTTTGACGTGGCCGAGCTCGGAATTGAGTCCGTTGGCCCCGGACTTGGGCAGGCCATCGACGTATTCGGCCGAATTGACCGCGTGGCTCACGTTGACCAGGGTGAAGGTGTCGAGTGTCCGCGCCCGGCCGAACCAGTGCTCCGCCCGTGCCATCGACGACAGCGCGTTCTCGATCGTGACCGGCAATCGCGAGCGGTCGGAGATTTGCTGTGCCAGCGGGATCGGGCCTGGCGGGAAGGTCGTCATGAAGTGGACCACGCCGCGCGCGCTGTCCAGCACGGCGGGCAGGGCAAGGCCGACGCGGCTGATCGCGCTTCGATCGAACGGGCTATCCGCCACGGCCTGATCGAGCGCATCGGCGATGGTGATGCCGAATTCCTCGAGCGTGGTCGCCGGGCCCAGCGGCAATTCCGTGACGTAGAGCTCCTTTCCGGCGAGATCGACGAAAGTGGTAGTCAGGTAGCCAACCCGGCCGATCAGCCCCGCCCCGATCACCACACCGCCGCTCGCATCAATCTCGAGCCGGACCGGCGGCCGCCCGATGCGGCGCGATTCGTCGCGCTGCTCGCTGACCAGTCCGCGGTCGACGAGGTCGGCGGTCAACTGGGTGATCGTCCCTCCCGAGAGACCGGTCAGCCGCGGCAACTCGCTGCGCGAGACCGGGCCATGCTGGCGGATTGCCTTCAACACCGACAGGCGATTCAGGGTCTGGTCGCTCACACGCATGGCGAAGGTGCATCGCCGGGCGCGAGCCGCATTACAAGGCAGCCCAATTTTTTCACATAATAAAAAAACAATTGACTTGCGTCGGCGAAGCGCTGAACAAGTGCCCAAGCAGTCGTGCCGGAGGCCCGATAGAGTCCGGCGGAGCGCCTAGCTCCCGCCCACGACCGCCCGCTTCACGGAGAAGTCATACAGGGGAGTAGGTATGCCGAATTCGTTCGTTCGTTCGTTCCGTCGTTCCGTCATCGGCGGCGTCGCCCTGGCCGGGCTGATCCCGGCGCTGGCGATGGCGCAGGGCGCCGCGCCCAGCGGCGAGGGAGAAGCTGCGCCCAGGGACGAGATCATCGTCACCGGCACCCTGATCCGCGGCGTCGCGCCTCCGGGTGCGAGCCCGGTCACCGTCGATAGCAAGAAGATCCAGGAATCCGGCGCCACGACGGTGGCTCAAGTGCTGCAGACCGTGCCCCAGCTCGGGGCTTTCCAAGGGTTGCAGGCGCCGAGCGCCGCTTCGCCGGAAGTCTCGGTCAATCGCCCCAATCTCCGGTCGCTGCCGGGATTCAACACGAGTGGTGGATCGACTACCCTGGTGCTGATGGATGGGCATCGGCTCGTCGGGATGGGCAGCACGACGACCACGCCCGATCCTGACGTCATTCCTCCTGGCGTGTTGAGGCGCCTTGAAATCGTTCCGGATGGCGGCTCGGCGATCTACGGTTCGGACGCCGTGGCCGGCGTCTTGAACTTCATCACCATCGATCGTTTCGACGGGATCAGGATCGATGCTTCGTACGGGTTTGCGGACGATTACTATCGCTATGACGCCGCCGTCCTCGCTGGCAAGGACTGGGGCAGCGGCTCGCTGTTCGTAGCGTATAACTACGCCAAGGGCGACCAGTTGCTGGGCATCGACCGGGATTACATCCGACAGTTTCCTTCTGCAGGTGACGGTCGGATCGAGATCCAGTGCACTCCGGGGAACGTCCGGCGCACGTCGGACGGCTCCTTCTTCCCGATTCCCAGCGCCGTTGCGGGTACGGCCAATCAGTGCGATTCCAGCGACTATTCGTCGTTGTACCCAGCCTATCAGCGGCACAGCGTGTTCGCGGGTCTTACCCAGCAGCTCTCGGATTCGATCAAGATCGACATCCGGGCATTCTACAGCAACCGCAAGACCACAATTCAGAGCGGTCCCTTTCGGTTTACCACCTCGCTGACAGCGGCGCAGGCCCTGGCGCTTGCGCCGCCCGCCTATGCCGGGCTGGGTGCGCAGGACGTGCTCGGTTCGTTCGGTGCGAACGATGCGTCCACGACGGACCTCTCGCTCGAAGCATGGGGCGTCACGCCGACGATCACCGCCACGCTGGGCGAAAAGTTCCAGCTGCGGGTCATGGGTACCTATGGCGAAAGCACCGCGAACCGCCGCGCCGCCGTTCTCGACACCACGGCGCTGAGCAATCGTGTCCTCGCCGGCGCGTTCAATCCCTACAATCCGTCGACTGCGAGCGCCGCCACCCTGGCTTCGCTGACGAACCTGCAGGATTTCGGCCGGACGCGGCAGTACCTGACCAATCTGCGGGTAGTGCTGGACGGCGACCTGTTCGAATTGCCGTCGGGCGCAGTCAAGATCGCCGTCGGGGGTGAATACAGCCACGAAAAGTTCGTCGCGCAGAACGGGACGACCGTTCCCGGCTTCGAAAATGGAGGCTTCGCCGGCAACGGCATCAACACCGTCACCGCGCCCATTCCGATCTATCGTCTCAGCCGGAACGTGAAGTCGCTGTTCGGCGAATTGGTGGTGCCCGTTCTCGGCAGGGGATCCGGGCCTGAGCTGACGCTGTCGGCGGCGGGTCGCTACGATTTCTACAGCGATGTCGGCGGAACGTTCAATCCGCGGTTCGGGGCTACGTTCAAGCCGGTCGACTGGATTGCTATCCGGGGCGCCTGGGGCACTTCGTTCACCGCCCCCAGCCTCGCCGACGATGCGAACGCCTCGTCCACCCAGGTCTTCTTCCTGCCGTCATTTATCAACGCCGGCTTCCGTCCACCCGCGGACCTTGTGGCAAGCGGCGCCTATCCCGCCTACGTCGCCGGTACCGGCATCCTCGCCGTACGCGGCAACTCGCCCGGCATCGAGCCGCAGACCGCGACGACCTGGACGATAGGTTTCGACGTGAGCCCGCCGGTCGTGCCGGGGCTGACCTTCGGGGCGACCTACTTCAACATCGACTATAGCAACTTCATCGGGCTCCCGCCGTTCGAGAACGCCGATGCGCTGTACCGGTTCAACGGCAACGTCATCCGCACGACGTTCAACCAGACGGACATCACCGCGATCATTGCGCAGGATACCGACGGGATAATCGCCCCGCTGGGAACCTCTCCCGGATCGATAACCGCGGCCGGCACCTATGCGATCTTCGATGCCCGCAAGCGGAACTTCGGTTCGGTCAAGGTCGACGGAGTCGATTTCCGGGCAAGCTACCGCAAGGAAACCGGTTTCGGCGCCCTGTTCGCCAATCTCAACGGAACCTACGATTTCAATCGCAAGCAACAGAGCGGGGCCTCGGCGCCATTCCTCGATCAGGTGACATTCGGCACCAATCGGCTGCGGACCCGTGCGACCTTTGGCGGCGAGATCGGGAACTTCCTTGGGCAGCTCACCTGGAACCATCGTTCCGGCTACAACCTCCAGGCGCCGCAAGGCTTTACCGGCACGGCCCTTGGCGTTGCCTACGTTGCGCAAGCCAAGGTGGACTCTTTCAATACCATCGACCTGTTCTTCAAGTATGACTTCAAGGGGGCCGGCCTGACCGAAGACCTGTCCTTGACGCTCAACGTCGAGAATCTCTTCGATACTGCGCCGCCCGAATTCCGCGGCAACACCACGGGTGTCGCCCCCGGCATTCAGAACGGCAACACGATCGGACGCTTCGTGAAGATCGGCGTCTCCAAGAAGTTTTAGTCCCCCTCCACACGGCGCGGCGGCATCGTGCCGCCGCGCGGTGGCTTTTTTGAGTTTTTGGGAGAATACCGATGAAGCTGGATGCGGTTCTGCGAATGGGCGCTTTCGGAATTTCCCTAGCGATAGGACCGTATGGCTCAGCCATGCTCCGCGCCGCCGATCGGCCTCCGGCTCCGACATCCGCCGCGCCCGCTTCGCAACAACTCTATTCGCCCGACACCGATCCGCTCTTCGCCCAGCCATACGTCGATGTCGACGAATGGCGCGACGCGCCGGTGCGGCATCGCTACGTCCACGGCGGGTTCAAGGGCACCGACACCCGGTTCTCGTTCTACCTGCCGCCCAAGGACGTCTACCAGGGCCGCTTCTTCCAGCACATCACCCCGGTGCCGGATAACGAGAACCTGGCCCAGAAGATGCCCGCGGGCGAGTTCAACAAGATTCAGTCTTCCTTCGAGAGTGGTGCCTATTTCGTCGAGACCAATGGCGGCGGATCGATCGACATGACCAAGGGCTCGCTGGCGCTGGCCGATTCCACCATCACCGCCTACCGCGCCAATGCCGCTGCCGCTGCCTACTCGCGCAGGATCGCGCTGGAAATGTACGGCGGCAAACGGCCCTACGGCTATGCCTACGGCGGCAGCGGCGGGGGCTTCCGCACGATCGGCTCGATCGAGAACACCCGCGGCGTGTGGGACGGGGTCGTTCCCTATGTGATCGGGTCTTACATGGCGATCCCGAACATGTTCACCGTCCGCATGCAGGCTCTGCGCGTGCTGCGCGACAAGTTCCCCGGCATCATCGACGCGATGGAGCCGGGGGGTAGCGGCGATCCCTATGCGGGGCTGAACGAACGCGAGGCAGCCGTGCTGCGCGAGGTCCAGGACATGGGCTTCCCCATGAAGACCTGGTTCGGCTACCGCACGATGGGCCTGCACGGCTTCGCCGCGCTCTACGGCGGGGTGGCGCTGGCCGACCCGACCTACTTCACCGACTTCTGGACCAAGCCGGGCTACCTTGGCCACGACCATCCGGAATACTTCACGCAGGACCGCATCCAGTTCAGGACCACGGTCGGCGCAGCCATCACCGCGGCCGAGGCGGCGCGGCTGCGGCTCAGCACCGATCCCTTTGCCAATCTCACCCGCGATTTCGACCGCGGCGGGGTGGACACCGCCTACAAGGGACCGCCGGCCGAGGCGAACAAGATCGTCGGTTATCGACTGAGCGCCATGCCGCCGCAGGTCTATTTCCTCGGCGGCGACCTGATCGTCTCGAGCGGCGCGGCCAAAGGCAAGCGCCTGACGCTGGCGACTCTGCGCGGTGACGTGATCATGCTCGGCGTGGCCGACGCCAGGCTGGCGGCGCAGATCCTGCCGGGCGACGAGGTCAGCATCGACAACTCCAACTTCCTGGCGATGGAGACCTACCATCGCCATCAGGTGCCGGGGCCGGATTTCAAGGTGTGGGACCGGTATCGCGACGCCGCGGGCAAGCCGCTCTATCCGCAGCGTCCGATGCTGCTCGGACCGCTGTTCACCAAGTCGACTGCGGGCTCGCTGCAGACCGGCAAGTTCCAGGGCAAGATGATCGTCGCGGCCTCGTTGTGGGACCGCGAGGCGATGCCCTGGCAGGCCGACTGGTACCGCCAGCGGGTCAAGGATCACCTCGGCGCCGGGACCGACGCCAACTTCCGCCTGTGGTACACCGATCATGCCCTCCACGGCGACGAACCGACCCCCGAGGCGGCGAGCCGGATCGTGACCTACGTACCGGTCCTCCAGCAGGCCCTGCGCGACCTCGCGCTGTGGGTCGAAAAGGGCAAGGCCCCGCCGGCCTCGACCGGCTACCGCATCGACCAGGGCCAGGTCGTGACCCCGGGGAGCGCGGCGCAGCGGCTCGGCATCCAGCCCGTCGTTACCCTGCGCGTTGCGGGCGGCGAGCGCGCCGAGGTCGAGCCCGGCCAGCCGGTCACATTCACCGGCACGATCGAGGTGCCGCCGGGCGCCGGCAGCGTCGTGGCGGCAGAGTGGGACTTCGATGGCGAGGGCAAGTTTCCGGTCAAGTCGGCGGTCGGCCGCGGTGCCAGGCGGATCACTGTCTCGACCACCCACAGCTTCGACCGCCCGGGTACCTACTACGTCGCCCTGCGCGGCGTGTCGCAGCGCGAGGGCAATGCCGCGAACCCCTATCGCCGGATCCGCGAGCTCGACCGGGTGCGGGTGGTGGTGGAGTAGGCCATGCTGCGCGACGTGATGAGCTTCCTGGCGGGGCTTGCTGCGCTTGGCGCGACGGCAGCCAGCGCGGAGCCCCAATGGGTGACTCATCCCGGGGCGGCGGCCGCCGCGGCGGAACGCCGTCCGATCGTGCTGCAGTTTCGCAAGACGATCGATCTGATCAGCGCGCCGCGCAGCTTCTTCGTGCGGGTCAGCGCCGACAACCGCTACGTACTCTACGTCAACGGCATGCGGGTCGATGCGGGACCGAGCCGGGGCGACCTTGCCCACTGGCGCTATCGCCGGATCGATATCGCGAAACACTTGCGCGCCGGCGGCAACGTGATCGCCGCGCACGTTTGGAACGCTGCCGGCGCCGCCCCGGTCGCGCAGATGAGCGCGCGCACCGGCTTCTGGCTCGATGCCGAAGGCGATGCAGCCGCGCTCGACAGCGGCTCCGGTTGGCAGGTCCGCGTCGATCCCTCGCGGCGCATCATCCATGCCCAGCCGGTGATGGTCGCCGCCGTTGGTCGCGGTAAGTATTACGCCGGCAGCGCCATGGAGGCCGAGGACAAGGCCCTGGCCGTGGACTGGCTGGGCGGGGCACCGGGCGCAGATTGGGTCGCCGCCGTGCCGGCAGTGACCGAGGGGGCCCTGCCCTGGACCCTGGTCGAGGATCGCCTGCCCCAGATGCGCTACGCGCTCGCTCCGATCGGTCGCGTCGTTCGTGCCGAGGGCATTCCGGCCGCGCGTTTTCCCGGACGCCCGCTCACGATCCCGACGCGCTCGACCGCCATCCTGCTGATCGATACCGGCCGCAACCAGGCCGCCTTTCCCGAACTGACCGTCAGCGGCGGCAAGGGAGCGGAGCTCCACCTCTCCTACGCCGAGGCGCTCTACGACGCCGAGAAGAACTACCTTGCCAACCGCTCCCAGATCGAAGGCGGCACGCTGCTCGGGCTGACCGATACCTTCAAGCCCGACGGCGGTGCGAACCGCGCGTTCCATCCGCTGTGGTGGCGGACCTGGCGCTTCGTCGAGCTCAAGGTGACGACCGGCGACCAGCCGCTCGTGCTGAACCGCTTCGTCCGGCACGAAACCGGCTATCCTTTCGTCACCAAGGCCCGCTTCGTCAGCGATGATCCCGAACTGAACCGGATCTGGCAGGTCGGCTGGGACACGGTGCGGCTCGACGCGCACGAGACCTTCATGGATACGGCCTATTGGGAACAGCTCCAATATGCCGGGGACACGCGGATCGAGGCGCTCGCCTCCTATGCCGTTTCGGGCGACGGCCGGCTCGGCGCCCAGGCGCTCGACGCCTTCGCCCATTCGGCAGAAGGCGGCCTGCCCAAATCGCGCTATCCCTCTAGTCTCAAGCAGTCGATTCCACCCTTCGCGCTGCTGTGGATCGGGATGCTGCACGACTACTGGACGTGGCAGCGGGATGTTGCGCCGGTGCGGCGCAACTTCGGCGTAATGCGCTCGACGCTCGACTGGTACGCGAAATACGTCGGTGCCGACGGCCTGGTCGGGACTACGCCCGGTTGGGAGTTCATCGACTGGCGCCTCGGCCTCGACAACTATCCCCAGACCCGCGATCCCAAGCAGACCGAGCGGTGCATCGTCAGCCTGTTCTACCTCGGCGCGCTGCGCCAGGCGGCCGATCTCGAGGACGCCTTAGGCGAGCCCGCAAGGCTCGCAACCAACCGTGCCACAGCTGCGAAACTGGCTGAAGCGATTCAGCGTCTCTGCTGGTCGGCGGAGCGCGGGCTCTATGCCGACCAGCCCGACAAGACGAGTTTCAGCCAGCACGCCAACGCGCTCGCCGTGCTGTACGATGTCGCCCCCCAGGAACGGCAGCGCGAGATTCTGGAGCGGATCACAGTGCCAGGAAAAGGCATCGCCGCGCCCGAGGGGATCACGCCGACGACCTATTACTTTGCCTTCTACCTCGTGCGGGCCTTCGACCATGCCGGGTTGGCAGACCGCTATCCGAACCTGCTCAAGACCTGGCGCGATCTGCTCGGCCAGAACTTCACCACCTGGCCCGAGACACCCGATCCCAGCCGCTCGGACAGCCACGCCTGGACCGCGCATCCCACTGCCGACCTGCTCGGCTTGGTTGCGGGCATCCGGCCGGCCGCACCGGGCTTTGCGCGGGTTGGGATCGAACCCCACCTTGGCCGGATCGGCAGCCTCGACGCGGCGATGCCCCATCCTGCCGGCTTGATCCAGACGCGCTACCGGCGCGTCGGCAACGCGCTCGACGTGACGATCGTCCTGCCCGCCGGCCTGTTCGGGGACTTCGTGATCGGCAGGGAAAGGCGCGCGCTCAAGCCAGGCGTCAACCGCTTCAGCACAATTGCTTCGGCGGAGCGGTAGCGCTACCATGGCTCCCGGGAGACGCCTGGAGAGAACGCCTTGTCCAACCTGAAGACGACCCGCCGCGACCTGCTTTTGGCTGGGGCCAGCCTGGCCTTGATCGATGCGCTCCCTGATGTCGCACTCGCCCGGTCCGCGGCGCGGCCCGCCAAGGCTCCGGTGAAACCTTGGCCACGCGGGATCGATGGCCAGCGCAAGAGCGACTTCGGCAACGGCAAGTTCCTCAATCCGGTCCTCGCCGGCGACCAGCCCGATCCCAGCGTGCTGCGCGACGGGGACAAGTTCTACAAGGTTTCGTCCTCGTTCGACTATTATCCCGGCCTGGTCATCTGGCAGTCGACCGACCTGGTCAACTGGACTCCGATCGGCCCGGCGCTGCGTAAGCCCGTGGGTTCGATCTACGCGCCCGATCTGGTCAAGCACCGCGGGCGCTATTTCATCTACTTCCCGGCGATCAACCGCCCCCGCGCTGGCGAGACGCCGCCCCCTGGTCCGCCGCGTCCACCGATCGAGACCTTCGTGGTCCATGCCGACACCATCGCCGGGCCGTGGAGCGATCCGATCGCGATGAAGATCGGCGACGGCATCGATCCCGGGCATGCCGTGGGTGAGGACGGCAAGCGCTACCTGTTCCTGGGCGGCGGCATGCGCGTGCCGATCGCCGACGACGGGCTGAGCCGCGCGGGCCGCGCCGAAAAGGTCTACGAGGGGTGGCAGTACCCGGCCGACTGGGTGGTCGAGGGCTTCGAGCTCGAAGGCCCAAAGATGCTGCGCAAGGACGGCTGGTTCTACATGATCACGGCCGAGGGCGGTACGGCCGGGCCGCCGACGGGGCACATGGTCGTCGTCGCGCGCTCGAAATCCATCCATGGCCCGTGGGAGAACTCGCCGCACAATCCGCTGATCCGCACGTGGTCGGCCCGGGAGCCGTGGTGGTCGAAGGGGCATGCCACTTTCGTCGAAGACCAGGCGGGCAAGTGGTGGGTGGTCTACCACGGCTATGAGAACGGCTTCCGTTCGCTGGGCCGGCAGATGCTGCTCGAGCCGCTCGAATGGGGGGCAGACGGCTGGCCGCGGGCTTCGCGCAACGACCTGTCCAGCCCGATCCGCAAGCCGGGAGGGCGCGGGGGCGGCAGCCACGGCGCGGCTCTGTCCGGGCCCTTCACCGAAGCCGACTTCGGCAAGCGCTTCCAGTTCTTCAAGCCTGACGACAACTACGCCGCCCGTGCGGCGGTGCGGGACGGCGCGCTGGTCCTGACCGGGCTCGGCCGCGATCCCGGCACGTCTTCGCCGCTGGCGATCAACGTCGGCGACCGCAGCTACGAGATCACGGTGGAGATGGAACTCGACGGCCAGGCCCAGGCGGGCCTCGTGCTGTTCTACAACCCGCGCTACTATTCGGGCCTCGGCGCCGACGAGCGCCGCCTCCAGGCCTACAAGGGCGGGGCCCCGGCCTTCCGCCCGGCGGGCGCCTCGCCGGGCAAGCGCATGTTCCTGCGCCTGGTCAACGAGGAGAACGTGGCGAGCTTCCATACCAGCACCGATGGCAAGGCCTGGGCCCTCGTGCGGTCCTACGAAGTGGGGGGCTACAACCACAACGTTGCCGACGGCTTCCTCAGTCTGCGGCCAGCGCTTTACGTCTCGGGTTCGGGCAGTGCGACCTTCCGCTCGCTGACCTATCGCGGGCTCTGAGGTAACTCTCGTTCCGGAGGGCGAGATGCGCTAGGGGCTCGGGCATGGCGACATATCCTGCCCCCAACCGCAGCTTCGAGCGGCGCTGATGCTGCGTCTTTCCGGACTGGCCTTGCCGCTCGACCATGCCCCCGAGGCGCTGCCTGCCGCGATAGCCGGGCGCCTGGGGGTCACGCCCGCGGCGATCCAGAACTTCACCGTCTACAAGCGCGGCAACGATGCCCGCAAACGCGGCGCGATCCTGCTGGTCTATACGCTCGACGGCGAACTGGCCGACGAGGCCGAGGTGCTCGTGCGGCTGGCGGGCGACAAGGATGTCCGCCCTACGCCCGACATGACCTATCGCTTCGTGGCCCGAGCGCCCGAGGGATGGGCTGGCTTGCGCCCGGTGGTGATCGGTGCCGGACCGTGCGGGCTCTTCGCCGGGCTGATCCTGGCGCAGATGGGCTTCAGGCCGATCATCCTCGACCGCGGCAAGGTGGTGCGCCAACGGACCAAGGACACCTGGGGCCTGTGGCGCCGCGCCGAGCTCAACCCCGATTCCAACGTCCGGTTCGGCGAGGGCGGGGCGGGGACCTTCTCGGACGGCAAGCTCTACTGCCGGGTCAAGGATCCGCGCTTCCTTGGCCGCAAGGTGCTCGAGGAGTTCGTCAAGGCCGGCGCGCCCGATGATATCCTCTGGGAAGCCCATCCGCACATCGGCACCTTCCGCCTGGTGACGATGGTCGAATCGATGCGCGCGGCGATCGAGGAACTTGGCGGCGAATACCGCTGGGAGACCCGCGTCGACGACCTGGAATTGGAACGGCTGGGCGACGGCCGCCAGCGGCTGCGGGGACTGCACCTCCACGACGGTTCGTTCCTGGAAGCGGACTACGTCGTCCTTGCCGTCGGGCACTCTGCTCGCCCGACCTTCGAGATGCTCCACGCCCGCGGCGTCCACATGGAGGCCAAGCCGTTTTCGATCGGCGTGCGGATCGAGCATCCGCAAAGCTGGGTGGACCGCGCCCGCTACGGCAACTGCGCCGGCCATCCCGATCTCGGCGCGGCGGCCTACAGCCTGGCGCACCACTGCGCGAACGGACGCACGGTCTATTCGTTCTGCATGTGCCCGGGCGGCCGGGTGGTCGCGGCGACTTCCGAGCCGGGGCGCGTCGTCACCAACGGAATGAGCCAGTATTCGCGGGCCGAGTTCAATGCGAATTCCGGCCTGGTGGTCGGCATCGACCCGCAACGGGACTATCCTGGCGGGCCGCTCGCCGGCATCGAGTTCCAGCGCCGCTGGGAAAGCCTGGCCTACGAGGCCGGCGGGGGGAACTACTCGGCGCCGGGTCAGAAGGTAGGCGATTTCCTTGCCGGAAGGCCCTCGACGGCGCTGGGCGAAGTCGTGCCCAGCTACAAGCCGGGGGTGACGATGACCGATCTCTCGCTCTGCCTGCCCGCCTTCGCGGTAGAGGCGATCCGAGAGGCGCTGCCGGTGTTCGGCCGCAAGATCGCGCGCTACGACCATCCCGACGTGGTCATGACCGGGGTCGAGACCCGGACCTCTTCCCCGGTGCGCATTACCCGAGGCGCCGACTTCCAGAGCCTCAACGTCGAGCGGCTGTTCCCGGCCGGCGAGGGCGCGGGTTACGCCGGGGGCATCCTCTCCGCCGCGATCGATGGCATCAAAGTTGCCGAGGCCGTGGCGCGAAGTATCGTTTCCGGCTGAGCCGGTCGCCCTCGCGGACAATTTGTTACACGGAAAAAATTGACGCTCCGCCGCCCTGGTCGGATTTGTCGGAAGTCCCGGGCTGCTCGGTTCGTGGGCGCCAGACCAAAAAATGGATTTCCTGGGGGCGATCATGCGGAAATATCTGGGCGGCGAAAGTCTGCAGCGGCGGCTGATCGCCGGAATCGTCTTTCTCGCTGCGATCAGCGTCGGCGGGTCGTTGGCCTTGGCGGCGACGCCGGCCGAGCTTGCGGCGCAGCTGCCCGAGGTGCGCAACGCGCCTCCGGCGCCGAAGCCGGAACCGGTCGTGGTGACCGCGCTCCCGCTGCCCCCGACGGCCCCTTCCGATGCGGTGGGAGCCTGCTCCGCCCAAATAAATCCGCGCGGCACCGGCTGCATCTCGGCCAGCGAATACGGCCTCCAGGAAGGCCCCGGCTACATGTGGGACGCCAAGCACGTCCTGATGACGGTGGTCTTTACAGGGGCCCCGACGAGCGGCCCCGGCAGCATCTACAAGGGCGACCAGGTCATCGCGATCAAGACCGACGGCAAGCCGTTCTCCAATGGCGATGCCTGGAAGTGCCTGACTTGTGGGGTGCCCGAGGCGAACCGCCAAGGCACCCTGGTCAGCGAGAATCCGATGGGCGGGTTCGGCGGCGCCAACCGCGAACGGCGCGAACCGAAGATGCCGCTGGACCACCCCCAGGCCTTCCCGGACGGCAAGCGTATTCTGGCCGGGCCCAACGTGGTCGATTGCGGTCCCTATCTCCTCGTCTCGCCGCAGTGCACGCCCGACAAGGTCAAGATATTCCCGGTTCGTTGGAGCCGCAGCACCGATCCCGCGGCGCGCGGGGCGGTGTTCCGCGAGCAACGGCTCAATCCTGACGGCGTCCACATGAACTGGAACGCCTTCACCACCGGCAGGGACGGGTTCGGCCAGTTCGGCTACCTCGGCCGCCTGCAGTTCAACCCCGCGCCGGCTTCGGGCGAGCCGCGCGTTCCGCGCTACGACATCGAGGACGTCTATATCCTTGTGCCGAACAGCGACGACCCGACCTTTGCGAACTTCCGCGTCGATCCAAACAATCCGGGGAAGCTTATCCGCAACATCCCACGCGGCCAGATCGGCGAGATGCGCGGCTGGACCCGGGACGGCAGAAACGTGATCGGCATGGGCTTCGTCGATTCCGGCAATGCCGATATCTTCATCACCAACCTCAAGGATGGCGCTTCGCACCGCCTGACCCGCGATCCGGCCTATACCGATCCGATGATGATGTCGCCGGATGACAAGTGGTTCGTCGCGATGGACGGCCGCACCACCGAGCGATCGCGCTATTTCGCCGGCATGGAAGGCGTGCCGCCGCTGATCGACACGTTGACGCTGAGCATCGCCTTCTGTTGCTACAACAATGGCAACCGCCGGTTCTTCCAACCAATTCTGATCGACGTCCATGGTGACCGCGGGTTCTATCGAGGGCAGCAGCTCAATGCCGGGCCGGGCACCCCGGGCAGCCCGAGCGATCCGAACTGGAACGGCCGGGCCGATCCCGCCTGGTCGCCCGACGGCACCAATGTGGTCTACTGGCAGGGCCTGGTCACCGCGCCGTCTTGTGGCGGGACGCACCCGGTCGCCTGCCCGGTCTCGACCGAGCCCGGCGGCCGCCGCGCCCGTCTGATGATGGCCACATTGACCAGCCGCAAGCCGCTGCCGATCCGCAAGGTCGAGGCCGAGCCGATCAAGGTCGATTGGGCGGTGGCCTTGAAGCCCGGCGATCCGCTGCCGCGGCGGGCCTCGCTCGGCTTCCCGCCGGGCAAGTACGTGCTCGACGGCAAGTTCGGCGGCAAGGCCGAGGTGGACTATTCAGGCCGCGCGATCAGCATCCGCTATACGAATTTCACCGACGACGGCGGCCACATCATCAATGGCACCGAATCGGCCGAGCGTCAGCCGGCTCCGGCCGGCGCGGGGGCCAATCCGATGGCGGCGATGATGGGCGGAAATGTGGTCTGGCATTCGGACCTGCGCGCCAGCGGGATCCAGAACGCCACCAAGCAGACCAGTGAACCCGGCGGCTTTGTGATCAGCGGCTTCCGCGGGCCGGTCGCGGGCGACCTCGTGACTACGGTGGACGGCAAGGAATATCATCGCCCGCCGCCCGGCGCCTGATCACCGGCCGGCTGTCGATAGCTCAACATGAGACGGCCGGCGGTTTGGGCGGTACCGGCAGTGGCGGTGCCCATAGCCACGACGGGCCTCCCTTGGCCGCGACGACAGCACTTGCGACCGCTTCACTTGGGCACCGGGGCGCGTGGCAGTCATAAACGTCGTTATCGGCGCAATGTCCGATCGAACATCTTCGCAGCATAACATAGGCGGGACGAGGCCCTTGAGGACTTCGACCCATGTACGCGCGACCGAACGCGTGTTCCTTTGGCCGCGACCAACAACGTGATATTCGATCTGGCCTTCGCCAGGCGGCATGGATTGTGGTTTGATGAGCGGCTCAAGCATTCGGGAGGATCGTGCGTCAGATTTTTCCGTGAGAGCGTCCGGCGGGGGATGAAAATCCACGTGTCGGAGTTTGGTGTGGCTTACGAAGAAATAGCGCGGTCACGGCTATCCTGGTGGTGGGTGATAAAGCGCCAATATCGAGCCGGCAATAGTTTATGCCGAGCCGAAATTATTGACAGTAGTTTGATTAAAAGGATTTTATTTTTTGTTTTGGGCTTGTTGATAAGCATTGGGTCGGCTCTACCATCGGCTTTATTTTTCATGCCGGGCATATCCCTGCGCGCGCGTATGTGGCTGTTGCGCGGCCTGGGTATATGCGGAGCGGCGGTCGGGCTTGTCATTGGGGAATATGCGCCGAAGCGGCTTGAATCCGAGCGGCGCCGGGACAATGCCCCCCTCCATTAGAGTTCGATTGCCGCTATTCCGTAAGTGGATCGAACTTGGGCCCATTCTGTCACCGCGTCGTTGCAGCCCGATGCGAACAGATCACGCCCCGCGCGAGGATGCCGGTACCGGAAAAAGCGGATGGCCCGCACCTTCGTTGGTAGCATTCCCCAGGGCTTATCCAAGATGGCGGTCAGTCCTGCAGAGGTGGAGACGTCTGCGCCTCTAGGTAGTAATCGATCAGGGATTTCACTTCCGCTTCTTTCAGCGGTGCCAGCGCCGATATGAATGCTTGCGTAGGCCTGCCCTGAAGGTCGAGCCCTCCGTCGAGAATGGCCGGGAGTACATGATCCAGTCCTTGGGATTCCCCCCTGACCGCACGCAGGCGGGCGTCCAGCGCCCCCCAGAACGCTGCTCCTTTAGTGTAGAAAAGGGGATAGCTCGAATAGTCGCCCTTGGACGTGACCTGGTCTTGAACCGCGATCAAGCCTGGGGCAGCGGGGATATGCCCCGGGCTGCAGCAGCGCGCCCATAGCTCCCTCGCGGCTGATCGAAGGCGCCGATCGCGATGCATCGCCTTGAAGGCGTAGAAGTGTGCCAAACTTTCGTTTGCCCAGAGTGGTAACGGTGTGGCCACGATCTGATGAAATTGCTCGTGCAGCGCGATGAGTTGGGGGGTGTGACGGTCATATTCCGGCGGCAAATCCTTGCCTTCGAGGTAGTTGACTATGAGCGTGTCATATCCTGCGGCGCCGCCGACGGATCTCTCCTTGGGAGGCGCTCCAACCAACACCAGCCTCATCAGTGGTAGGTTGCGACGGTTGGCGGGTGGGAGAATTCGCCGGAAATAGCGAAGCGCCGCCATATGGATCTTGCCGTCGACAACGCCACCGGCGGCGTGGCTGTCATCTGCTACGATATCGAGAAAAAATCCGCCGCCGCCGAGCTTTCGGACAGGAGCGTCACCGACGACAAAAAAAGCCGGAGCGGCATCGGCCGGCGGGAGATCGGCGAGTTCGGATACCCGCCCCCGCATTGCGAGACGCCCTTTCGAGAACCCGTGCCATCCGGCAAGGCTTAGAATGGAAGTCGGCTCCGATACCACCCCCCATCCAGACGGCAGCCAGAAGCTTTGTTGTTCGCTCGCGAGAATACCCCTATTTTGCGGCTGCTCCGGAACGATGGTCCAGCTGGCGACCTTGCAGCCGCCAGGCACGATCCATCCGATAGCGTCGCGGCGCAACGGCTGGCTCCCACACCGCACGTCGCGGATTTGACTACGCAGTCCCAATTGTTCGGAACGGGATATAAGATGGGGTACTGCGCTCTTGGTCAGGGGGAGATCGCTCACGTCCACGCTGATCTCAATCTTACTTGGTATCGGTGAAGCGATTGTTATGAAATAGCTGGGCTTGGCGACAGCATTCGCCGGCGCGACAAGCAGGGAGGCCGAGATGGCCCATCGCAGCGCTCCATTCATCCTCGTCTCCCGGCACCCGAGCAAGGCGTCACCGAATGTCAAAATAATCTTATTTGTGTTCTTGGCGCATCTATCCAAATGTAAATATATGTATTCATCTTTCAATAAATTTTTGGTGACGCGGAAAATGGTCGTTCGCGTATGAACTTGCTCGATTATAGAGCTATATATGCGCCGGCGGTGATGCGGCGATATGGCGTAAACACCTGATTATCTGCGTGTTTGTACCGGCCGGTCGCGGCGCCTTGGCCGCCATCCGCTAGCCGGGCTCCTTGTGCGGCCATTCCGGATTTGGTGTAGGGAGTGTGCCAATTGCAGGCTGTAACTGGAGGTGTACCGTGCAGGATCTCGCGGAATCGAAGCATTCAAACCGAGGAAGCCATAATGAAAGCGTCAGTTATACCCATTATAGAAGATCTCGTATTTCCTCACGATACTCGAGCCATTTTTTCTGATCGCCTGAATGCGGCTTTTGAAATGGACGATCCACAACGGCGCGGCGGCGGGGGAAGCGCCAAGGGCGTCTCCGATTGGGATAATCAACTAAAGGCGTTTAGCTGACAATCGCGGCGTATCGCGGCCCTCATTCTAGGAGTCCAGGCGGGTCATGATCAGTTCGCTCGTGGATCTCGGCGATCTGGGGGCGCCGGCGCTTGTTCGGGGCAAGACCTGGCATATCGGGGGGAGCCGGATCGAGGCGTTCTGCTCTCGCGTCATCGAGATGGAGACCCGCGAGCGCGACGACTGCGCCGAGGTCTGGATCGGCGAGACGGGCGACCCTTTGCCCCTGGACCCGCCCCCGGTGGACGCGGTCGGCGGCGACACGATCGAGGCCTACCGGGACCATCGCGGCTGCGAGGGCATCAAGGTCTACCTGCGGCGTCTGGCAGCAGGTCCCCTGATCGAGATCGCCCGGACCTATACCGGCGGCTCCCCCGTCTATGTCTCCGGCACCGGGACGCGCCTTTGCGTGTCGTGGAAGTTCGAAGAGGCGGTCGCCAACGTTCCCAGCCCCAGGCCCAACCTCGAGGCTTGCCGGATCTACCTGCGCGAGGCCACCGGACACGTCCGCGAGCAGGTGATCGACGGGGTCTTCATGCTCTGGCCGGGAGAATCGCTGCAGTTCGATGCCGCCGGCCTGCGCTTTCGTACCATCGATCCCCCCCTCATCGTCCAGCCCGGCACCCTGCACGAGACCGCCGATGCCTGCGGCGCCTTCCTGCGCACCATTGCCGCTGCCATGAAACCCGCCCTCGACAAGGCGGACAGGCCGCTCATCGAACTCAGCGGCGGCTTCGATTCCAGCTGCGTCGGCCTCGCCGCCAAGCTCCTGCGCGACGATCTCCATTCCTACGGCCTCATCCAGCAAGGCGCCATCGGCATCCAGCAACGAAAACGACGCAGCGAACTCGTCCACAAACTCGGCGTGGAAGATGTCGAAGTTTCCGCATTCGAAGTCATGCCGTTCGCCGCGCTCGAACGAGACGAGTGCACCATCACGCCGTGCGATGCGGCTTTCCGAATTCCTTGCGCCGCTGCGCTGGATGCTCACCCCGTTGACGATATCGACGTGATCATCACCGGCTTGGGGGGCGACGAACTGACGATGGAGAATACGTATCATCGGCAGAATCACGAACTCCCAGGGCATAATGCTCCGACGGCAGGACCTGCCGCGGCCTGCAGGGCGGACATGTTCATGCGGCGAGGGATCTGGCCGATCAGCCCCTTGACCTCCCCGGCTGTCGTGGACTTTTGTCGCGGTCTCCCGATCGAAATGCGGAAAAGGCGCATGATCAACGTGTTGTCTCTGGCTAGGTCCGGTTTTTCCGACGGATTTTTGTTTCCGCGGTTCAATGAGCAATTCGCCTATGGCTGGATGAAGGAAGCGTTCGAGTGCGATTTCGATCAAATATTCGCCAACACGGTCAAAGATTTGTCTCAAGTGGTGGACGGCGGGGGCATACTGGACAAGGCGAGAGGCAATATTGCTGTCCGCTTTGACCTGGGTGTCGTGAATCGGCTTTATAACTTCATTAAGCTTCACAAAATATTGTCTCGGTACATTTGAAATTGGGCTCGATGGCGGTGTAGAGGATAATGTCAGCGTATGATAAAGAGATTTACTCTTTACAGGAATGTCTCTTTAGCGCGGCTGGGGAGGCGGATCGGGATGATTTCGCAAAGTCATCTGACTCTATGATTTCCTGTTCGGCCGTTTTTATCAGCTTCAGTGAGCGGGCATCGCTCTGTACCGCCCGGCGCGGGGGGGCACATCGGGCGGAAGCGCCGGCTCCATACCGCTCTTGGCCTCGCCAGCACCGGCTTAGTGTCGACAAAGCGATCTGCGCCCTCGGACATAGGCCCTCAGCCGCGCATGAGAGGGACCCAGCGCCGATTGCTGCCCATGGGCCGCAGCGCCCAATGCCGGGCAACCCAGAATTGTCGCCCCCAAATGCATCCGTGTCCCGTTCTCGGATCGACCGGGCGCATGGTTGACCCGCCGACGCTGCGCGGCTGCGGCAGTACCGGCCGCTTAGGCTGGGCAAGCAGAACGCTGGTCAATGTGGCTCGACCTTGCGACGGGGCAGGGACAGCAAGGCGAGCGCCGCTACCAGCGAGCCGCCTGCCATGATCGCCGCGACCGCCGAGAGGTCCAGGCCTGCCTGGAACAGCAAGCCGCCGACGATGGGGCTGAGCGCAGCTCCGCCGCGCCCGGCCCCGATGACAAAGCCCGTGCCACCGCCTCGGATCGCGGTCGGGAAAGACTCGGCGACCAAGGCGTAGAGGCCGACCACCGCGGCGTTGGTGCAAAGTCCCCCAACCGCGGCGGCGAGGGAAAGGCCAAACAAGTCGGCCTGCTTCAGGCCGAAGATGGTGACCATCAGCGTCGAAGCGACCATGAAGATGACCAGGAGGCCGCGCAGCGGAAAACGCAGCGACAGCAGGCTGAACAGCAGCCCGCCGACCAGACCGCCGATGTTCGCCCACACCAGGACACCTCCAGCCGCGCTTGGCGAGAAGCCCATGTCGACGACGATCTTCGGCACCCATTTGAGGATGAAGTAAAAGGTCAGGATGTGGCTGAAATAGGCGGCCGTGAGCAGGGTTGTGACTGGCCCCATGCCTCGCCTGAAGAGTTCGGCCACCCGCGGCTGGCGTGCTCCGGCGTCGGGCGGCGGTAATGCAGCCACGGGCGCCTGACCTAACGACGTGAGGCTCTCGTTGAGCCTTTCCAGAGTGTCGCTGCGGCGAAATCGCAGGACGGAGCCCACCGGTTCCGGCAGGAGAAACAGGGCCAACGGCAGGCCGATCGCGGTCACGCCCGCGCCCAACAGGAAGACGTCGCGCCATCCCCCGGACGCGAGCAGGTCACTGGCGATGATGCCGCCAACGACCGCGCCCAGCGGATAGCCGGCCGCCATGGTCGCCACTGCGGCGGCGCGCCACCTGTCGTTGGCATATTCGGCGACCAGAGCATTCGTGACCGCTAGCATTCCGCCGATGCCGAGGCCGGTGAACAGCCGCGTCGCCGCCAACCCTCCGAGCGTCGTGACTTGCGTCGTGCTCAGCATTCCGAGCGTCATCATCGCCAGGCAGGAGAGCACCATCGGCCGGCGCCCGACCCGATCGGCGGCATGGCCGAGAACCGCCGATCCGCCTGCCATACCGATCAGTTCCATCGACAGCACGACCCCGAGCGCCGCGCGATCGATACCCCATTCCTGGGCGATGCCCGGCGAGGCGAAGCTGATCGACAAGACATCGAATCCGTCGAGTGCGTTGAGCAAGACGCATATGGCGATCGCGATTACTTGCCGCAGCCTCATCGGCGACTGTGCGATCGTGCGGCGTGGATCCTCCTGATGGCCTGCCATGCCGTTCGTTCTCTCCTCTGTCCCGCCCTTATGACCACCGCCTGCCGCCGCGTATCGGGAACGCATGCCCCGCGTGAACGACGGCGCCATGTGACTACAGGCTTGCCGGCGAAGCGTTGGCCGCAGGAGCGGCGGGTCGAGCGTCGAGCCGCCGCGCCGCGCGACGCACAGTCGATGGCGACACGCCGTCCCGGCGCCGAAAGGCCCGGCGCATCCTCTCTGGATCGCCGAAGCCGGCGAGCGCGGCGACCGCATCGACCGGCTCTTTGCTGCTTTCCAGCAAGGCGCGCGCGGCCTCGACCCGCATCCGCTCGACAACCTTGGCGGGCGTCATGCCCATCTCCTGGCGGAACAGCCGGGCGAAGTTGCGCGTACTCATCGCCATCTTTTCAGCCAGGTCCTCTATGCTCAGTCGCTCGGTCAGATTTTTACGCATCCAGCGCTCCAGCCCGTCGAACCGGCAAGCGCGGTCCCCGACGGCCTGCAGGCGGGACGGGGCAAGATGTCCGTCCTGGTGGCGGGTGTGAACGAAGATCTCCTGCGTCACACTAAGCGCGACTTCCTCGCCCAGATCCGCGGCGACCAAGGCGATGGCGAGTTCTATGCCGGAACTGATACCGCTGGCCGTCCAATACTTGCCGTCCTGAAGGAAGATCGCGTTCCTCTCGGCCCGGACGTTCGGAAAGCGTGCTGCGAAGTCATCGATCCATCCCCAGTGCGTCGTGGCGCGGCGGCCGTCGAGCAACCCTGCCTCCGCCATCGCATAGGAGCCGACGCAGACACCGGCGATGCGCCGGGCGCCTGGTGCCTCTGCCGTTAGCCATCGCGTCAGCGCCGCCATCGTCGCGGGATCGTCCAGGCCATAGCCGCCCGAGACGAATATGGAGTCGAAGGGGCCTTTGGTCAAAGCCCCGGCATGCATCGGAACGCCCGCGCTACTGCTTACGGCTCCGCCACCCGGCGCGCATAGTTCGATCGCATAGGAACCCGGAACAGCCAAATTGGCGAAGTCGAAAACCGCGATCGGACCGGCGACGTCCATCAGTTGGAAACGCGGAAATACCGCGAAGCCGATGCGCCTCGCCTTGGCTGGAAAAGAGGGAAGAATGGCGTTTCACTTTCAGCTTTGTCTTGGCATTTTGCCGGATGCCGCAACCATGTGAGCAGCCAAAATACGAGCGCGAGCAGCGCGGTCAAGCATCTTTGCGGACGAAGAATTTGGGGGTGATGCCAACGAATTCGGCCATCCGCTGGGTCAGGGATTGAAGCCGTGTCGCGAGCGGCTCGGAGGAGGAAGCGATAGTGAACTTCGTTGAGACTCTCGTGGCGTCGACCCAGCGGTCCTTGCCGTTTCTGGTCATCGGACCATTGATGCTGGTCCCGTTCATCATCGCCGAGCAGATATGGCCCGTTCATCGCAGACCAGGTTGGCGCGACTATCTCCCCAACGTCCTGATCAGTTCCACCACGATCTTCCTCGCAAAGCCGATCGGCGTCGCCATCGGACTGGCAAGCACGAGCCTGCGCGGGCATTTGCCCTGGAAGCCGTTTGCGTTTTCCTATTCGACGATCGGCGCGATCCCCTACGCCGGGGGTATTCTGGAAATCCTGGCGATGATCTTCGTACCCCTCTTCGTCCACGATCTCTGGTTCTATTGGGCCCACCGCCTGGAGCATAAAATCCCGTTCCTATGGGAGTTTCACAAGCTGCATCACAGCGACGAGCTGATGAACAGCTCTACCTGGGCCCGCGATCACTTTCTCCAGGCCGGGTGGATAACCTTGTTCTCGACTTTCACGCTCGGACTGATCTTCGAAATCTCGGCGACCGAAGTGGGCCGAGCTGCCCTGCTTTCCGTACTGTTCCTGTCGCTGCAATCGATGTTCTATCATTCGGCGATCCGTATACGCCTGCCCTGGCTCGACCGGATCATGGTTACGCCCCAAGTCCACCGCATCCATCACTCGGTGGATCCGGAGCACCACAACAGCAACTTTGCCGATTCGTTGCCGCTGTTCGACATTATTTTCGGCACTTACCGACGGCCTGCGGCCGGTGATTTTCCCGAAACAGGGCTGGGGGAGGCATATCCGGCGCCGCGGTCACTGTGGCAAGCCCAGGCCGGTCCTGCATATCGCGGCGCGCGCGCTCTGATGATCGGCTCGAACACCCGCTAGGAAGGAAACGATACCCGGGCAAGTACAGTAATCGACTGACTGCCACACTGCCCCGATAGAGTTCGAATCCCGCTCTGCTGAATCGATGCCGCTTCCCCGTAAAATGAATTAAAATGCAGGGAAACGGCAGCTGTCGAGGGCGCCTGGCGGAATGCCAGATGCCGGCTTTCCAAACAGCTCCGATACGGACGGTGTTCTGTTGGCTTAGTCTTGGCAAGACGGCTAGATTTTCTGCATGATCGACAACGATTTAACAAATCCGCGCGGCCGTTGGCCCCGGCCGGGCTTGGGCGAAGACGACACCGCGCGCGCGATTCGCGAGATCGAAGCCGAACATGCGCTGGAGGTGGAATCGTCCCAAGCCGCCGGCATGACCAATCTGGCCGGGCGCGCGTTGATATATGCGATCTTGGCTATCGCCGCGCTGATCGTGACTATCGTGATCGCACGCGGAACTGCCTGACGCCACGCTTGCCGGAGCCCCGCCAGGGTCGTCCTGCCGGAAGGCTATGCGCCGACTTCGGGGGCCGCCGTCTTACCATCGTCGGCTGCGATGCCGGAAACGGCGAGGCCGGCAAGATCCCCCTTCCTCCGCCAATCTGCGACGATCTTCTCGAATGCATCCCAACCGGGGCCGTAGGATTCGCCCAGATACCAGCGATTCTTCGACCTATCGCCATCATTGTTGAAATAACTCGGTGGGCATTCGCTTTGGAGTTGGGAGATGTCGATTGCGGTCGAGCGGATCAGGGCGACCCATTCCTCTTGCGCTTCCAACACAGGCTCCACCTCGGTCAGTCCACGGGCCAGCGCTTCCTTGATGATATAGGCGATGTGATAGCCTTGGCGGCTGAACTGGTGGGTCGTCGTGGCGAAGAAGCCGCCTTGGATATAGCCGGTAAAGAACAGGTTGGGGAAACCGTGCGTCATCGCGCCGTGCAGTGTGCGGTAGCCGTCTTGCCAGTGTTCATAGAGCGAGACGTCGCCGCGGCCTTCGATCGTCTTGATGCCCCAGCGGCGGTCGAGATCGCTGGTGACCTCGAAGCCGCTGGCGCAGATCAGGCAGTCGATCTCATAGTCTATGCCGTCATGGACGAAGCCATGCTCGGTAAGGCGTTCGACGCCGCGGGTGTCGGACACGTCGATCAGCTTCACGTTGGCCCGGTTGAACGCCGGATAGTAGTCGTCGTTCGACAGCGGGCGCTTGCAGTTGAAGTTGAACCAGGGCTTGAGCGCATTGGCGGTCGCGGGATCCTCGACGATGCTTTCGACGCGGCCTCGCATCCGCGCCATGACTCGGAAGTCCATCGCCTCGCGCTTGGCCATGTATTCCTCGGGCGATTGGGGCCAGCCATCCCGATCGAATTCGGCCGCGAGGTTGCGGTTGATTTCGGTCCAGATGTCGCAAATCTCGTCGCGCTCGCCTGGCTTCAGTCCCTGGACCGCCGCCTTGTGGAAGTTCTCTTGCCGGGCGTACTGCCAACCCGGTCGGAGCGACTTGATCCACTCGGGATCCGTTGGCGGATTGGGTCGCTCGTCCACGCTCGAAGGCGTGCGCTGGATCACATAGAGTTGCTTGGCATGGCGCGCGAGATAGGGGATCGCCTGGATGGCGGTGGCGCCCGTCCCGATGATCGCCACCCGTTTGTCCTCGAGCTTTTTGAGCACAGGTTCGCGCCATGTGCCGCCGGTGTAGTCGTAATCCCAGCGAGCGGTATGAAACAGCTTGCCCTTGAACTCACGAATCCCGGGAATGCCGGGCAGTTTGGGCTTGTTGAGCGGGCCGCCGCACATGACGACGAAGCGGGCGCGAATGTTATCGCCGCGGTTGGTTTCGATTTGCCAGCGGCTTTGAGTTTCGTCCCATTTCAGCGCACGGACCAGCGTGTGGAACAGAGCGCCTTCATAAAGGCCGTACCGGTTGGCCACGCGCTGGCAGTGCTCTTGGATCTCGTAGCCGTCCGCGAACTTCTTCGTTGGAACGAAGCCGGTTTCCTCCAGCATCGGTAGGTAGCAATAGGCGTCATTGTCGCATTGGATGCCGGGATAGCGGTTCCAATACCAGGCGCCGCCGAAATCGCCGGCATGCTCGATGTGCCGAAAGTTGGTCACTCCAGCGTTGCGCAGATGGACCCCCGCCATGATGCCAGACCAGCCCGCTCCGAGCACGGCGACGTCGATCTCTTCGGAAATCGGGTCGCGGGGCTCCATGACCATGTAAGGATCGGTCTCGTAAGTCTCGGCAAAATCGGCCTCGGCCCTGACGTACTGGTCCTGGCCCTCGGGCCGCAAGCGGCGCAGGCGTTCCCATCGATACCGGGTACGCAGCGCTTCGATATCGATATCGTCGGGTGCTGGAACTCGCGTCGGCTTGCATGTCATCTGTCGGCTCGACCTTTTAGTCGGAAATGCACCTTTGCGGGTGACATATGCCGATGCATGATGTCAGCCAAGTACGAAGGCGACGCCGAGCAACCGCCACAGGCCGGCCGCATACCGGAGGGGAACCAAATGAGCCGCAGCCTGCCCGCGCAGTGGGACATCGAGGTCGATCTCGTCGCAGTCGGTTCCGGCTGCGGCGGCCTGGCCGCAGCGATCACGGCGCACGATCTTGGCCTCACGACACTGGTCGTCGAGCGATCCGACGAGGTAGGCGGCGTCACGGCCTATTCGATGGGCGAGCTGTGGATTCCTGGCAATCGTCATGCACGGCAACTCGGGATCGTCGACTCGATCGAGAGCGGACGGCGCTACATTCAATCGCTGTCGATGGGTTTTGCCGATGGCGACCTGCTGCTCAACCAGGCCGTGAACGGCCCAGCCGCGCTCGAATATTTTGAGGACAAGATTGGCCTGAAGTTGCGGGTCATCCGAGACTTTGCCGATTATTACTTTCCGTTCAACGACAATGCGACAGCGGAAGGTCGCTATCTTGAAGTTGAGCCGTTCCCCGCAGAAACCCTGGGAGAATGGCAGCACAAGACGCGGCTGACCCCTCATATCCCGGCGGGCTTCACCCACGAAGACATCTTCGGCGGCGGTGGTCTCGCGAACATGCTGGGCTGGGACTACGGCGTCCTGGCGCGGCGGCTCGAGGCGGACGAGCGGTGCCTGGGGCCCGGCCTGGCTGCCTATTTCGTCAAAGGCGCGCTGGGCCGCGGCATTCCGTTGCACACCGGCACCGGCGCCGAAGAGCTGATTACGGATAAGGGCCGGGTGGTTGGCGTGCGCGTGGTGAAGGATGGGAATGACCTGTTCATCAAGGCCAATCGAGGAGTGGTACTCGCAGTGAGCAGTTTCGAGCGCAATCCTGAGTATAACAGGACGCTATCGACGATGCTCGATGCGGGATCGATGGTGATGGCAACCGTCGATGGCGCGGCATTGCGGCTAGCGGGGCCTCTCGGGGCCCGCGTTGCTCGGGTGCCCGATCCGCCGGCCCTAGGCCTGCAGATTCCGGGTGAAGAACACGACAACGGAACCCCCTTGTGGCGCGGGGCCATCGCCTTCATGGGGCTACCGCATTCGCTTATGGTCAACCGTGCCGGCAAACGGTTCTGCAACGAGGCGTTCTATCGGTCGGTCTACTACGCCGTAGAACATATAGACGGAGCGACCCAGACCTATCCCAACCTGCCGTGCTGGATCATCCTCGACGGTCAGGCGCGCGCCAAATATCCGTTCGGATCGGCTATGCCGGGCGAGGAAATGCCGGATGGCCTGGGCGTCAGAGCCGACACCCTGACAGAGCTCGCCCAGAAAATCGATATCGACGCCGGTGCCTTGGTGGCAACGATTGCAGCCTTCAATCAGCATGCCAGGGCTGGCCAGGATCCCGATTTCGGGCGAGGCACGTTCCCGTGGGGCCATGCGATGTGCGGCGATCTCAGGCACAAGCCCAATCCTAATCTCGGCACGGTGGAACAGGGTCCGTTCTATGCCGTCGAGCTCAAGGTGATGGGCGGCGGCGGGATCACCGGGACGGGCCTCGTCACGGATGCCAACAGCCGGGTCATGGGTTGGGACGATAGCCCAATCGAGGGCCTCTACGCTGCCGGCGCTTCGGTCGCGCGGCTCGACATGGGCGCGGTGATGCAGAGCGGAATGTCGAACGCGCGCGGCATGACCCAGGGCTGGCTCGCCGGGCTGCATGCCGGGGGACGACCGAGCACGCGGCTGGAGCTGGCGCGCGGTGGTGCCGCAGCATGATCGAGACTGAACAGACGATCGTCATCGACGCACCGATCGGGGCCGTCTGGCGCTACGCCGATGATATCGCTGCCTGGGCCAAGCTCATGCCCGGTCTGCAGGACTGCGAGATTCTCAACGGTGATGATTCCCGGTGGACGCTGAAGGTCGGCGTGGGGGCGCTGGTCCGCACGGTGACCGTGTCGGTCCATGTCGATCGGTGGGCCGCGCCGGGGGAGGTCGATTTCACCTATTCCGTGAAAGGGGATCCGGTTCAGGGCGCCGGCACATACCGCGCCCGGTCGGTAAATCCGCAACAAACGGAAATCGCCCTGGGCGTCACCGTTATCGGGTCCGGGCCGATGGCGCCGATGTGGGAAGCGATGGGCAAACCGCTGCTACCCCAGTTCGCCCGCACTTTCGCCGAGCAGTTCAAGGCCGAAGTCGAGCAGGCGATGACGCCCGAGGGGGCTGCGGTGGTTCTGCCGGACGCTGCCGTTCGAGGCTCGCAAATTGCTCGGCTGATCGCGTGGCTGCGCCGGCTGTTCGGCGGGAGCTCAGCGGCCGCTTGACGAAAATCCGGGAGAAAAGACATGAGCGAGCAAAATAAGGCGGTCGTGGTCAAGTTCATCGAGGCATTCAGCGATGGGGATGCGGAGACGGCCAAGATCTATCTGGCGCCGGATGCGCGGACCGTCGCCAAGGGCTTCGGCAAACTTTCCGGGCCGCGTCCTTACGACCTGGTCGTCGCGACTACGGCAGCGTTCAAGGAGACCATTCCCACGGGCTTGCGGCCCCGGTTTCTCTCCGTCACCGCCGAAGGCGAACGAGTGGTGGTCGAGTTTGAGGGCAATGCGACGCTTGCCAATGGCGAGGCATATTGCAACCAGTACTGCATGGTGTTCACTATGGTCGGCGGTCTGATCAAGCAGGTGAACGAGTACTACTGCACCATCCTCGCCGATGCGAAGATCCTGCCGTTGCTTGCCGACGTCGAAGCGAAGCGCAAGGATCTTCCGGAAAATTGATCCGGCAGGGCCTCAAATCTCGACCTGGCTGCCAAGCTCGATCACGCGGTTCGAGGGCAGCTTGAAGAACTCCATCGCGCTTTCGGCGTTGCGAACCATCCATGCGAACAATTTTTCGCGCCAAATCGCCATGCCGGGGCGTGACGAGGGGATCAGAGTTTGCCGGGCAAGGAAGTAGCTGGTCTCCATCGACTTGAAGGGCCCCCCCGCGGCAGAAGCGGTCGCGAGCTCGGCCGGAATGTCGACCTCATCCATGAAGCCGTAGTGGAGGACGATGCGGTAGAAGCCATGGCCGAGGTCGGTCACGTCCATCCGGTTTTCCGGCATGAGATGGGGAACGGGCTCGGTCTCGACCGTCAGCAGGACCACGCGTTCGTGGAGCACATGGTTGTGCTTCAGGTTATGTAGCAGGGACGGTGGCACACCCTCGGCAGCGGAGGTCAGGAATACCGAAGTGCCCGCGACACGTCGTACCTTGTCGGCGGTGGAGCGGATGAACAGGTCCGCGGGCATGGCGTCTTCCAGCAGCCGGTCGCGGACCAACCTTCGCCCGCCGGCCCAGGTCGTCAGTAACAGGAAGGCGACTGCCGCAACGAGCAAGGGGAACCAGCCGCCATCGGGAATTTTGGTAATATTCGAGGCGAAGTAGAGCCCGTCGATCACCAGGAACGCTCCGGTCACCAGCGCCGCGAGTAGCGGGTGCCATTTCCAGACCGCGAAGGTCATGACGCCCAACATGCAGGCGGTGATGAACATCGTGCCGGTCACCGCGATGCCGTAGGCGGCAGCGAGGTTGCTCGAACTCTCGAAGCCCAGAACGAGTAGCAGCACGAGGATCAGCAAACCCCAGTTCACAAAGGGGACGTAAATCTGCCCCGCCGCCTTCGCGCTGGTGTGAAGGATGCGGATGCGCGGCAGGAAGCCCAGCTGAACGGCCTGTTGGGAAACCGAATAAGCGCCCGAGATCACCGCTTGGCTGGCGATGACGGTGGCCAGCGTCGCCAGGATCACCAGCGGTAGGCGGGCCCACTCGGGCGCGAGCAGGAAGAAGGGGTTTTCCACTGCGGCGGGATTGTTGAGCAGCAAGGCCGATTGCCCGAAATAGTTGATCAGGAGGCAGGGGAACGCCACGTAGAGCCACGAGACCATGATCGCCCTGCGTCCAAAATGGCCCATGTCGGCATAGAGCGCTTCGGCCCCGGTCACGGCAAGCACCACCGATCCGAGCGCAAGGAAGGCCATTCCCGGATCGATCCAAAAGAATTCCAGGGCATGGTGCGGACTGAGGGCCCAGAGCACTTCCGGGGCCTGGCTGATGCCGATGGCGCCGAGCACTGCCAGCACGACGAAGTAGACGATCATCACCGGCCCGAAGAGCTTCCCCATCGTCGCCGTGCCGCGCGACTGGATCGCGAACAGAGCGATCAGGATCACAACCGCGATCGGCAGAACCCAGCCGGTCATGCCCTCGTGGACCACGGCAAGCCCCTCTACCGCGGACAGCACGGAGATCGCCGGCGTTATGATGGCGTCGCCGTAGAACAGGGCCGTGGCTATCACGCCCAGTATCACCATCGCGCCGCTCCAGCGGGTTTCGCCCAGCTTGCGCCCGATCAGCGCGAGCAGCGCCAGGCTGCCCCCTTCGCCCTTGTTGTCGGCGCGCAGGATCACCAGCACGTATTTCAGCGTGACGATCAGCATCATCGTCCAGAAGATCAACGAAAGCACCCCGAAGATGTGGGGCCGGTCGACCGCCAGCGGGTGATGTCCGACGAAGCTTTCCTTCAGCGCATAAAGCGGAGAAGTGCCGATGTCTCCGAAGACGACTCCGATCGCGCTGATCGCAAGTGCGGGCAGCGTATCGTGATGGGCGTGCTGGGAATGGGTTTCGGCCATCCCAAGCATCTATTCATGCGCCTGCCGTGTCGCCACAAACTTTATGGATTCTTTATGGTCCCGGCCGAATTCCCCGTGGAACCTTAACGTCCGCCTTTGCCACATGGGCCATGTCGCAACGACGTTGGAATGGCCGTGAAGACGATCCTTGATCGAATGGAACGAGGCGAGCGGATCTGGGCCGCAGAGGTCATGCTGCGCGTCTCCGGTCTCGTCCTGTTCGGAGCGTGCCGTCTCGCCATGCTATGGCTGCTGCGCATGGTTCGGACCGCTCCCCCGCACCATGCCACCCCTGCCGAGTTTGCAGTCGCAACGGCAGGCTTCATCTGCCTGACGACTGGCCTGGCGCTTCTGTTGGAAGGCCCTGGCCTGTTCCGCCTGCTGCCCCGGCCGCCTCGCGCACTCCTGCCATGAAATGGAACCAACAATGACCGACTTGGCCTGGCTTGCCGCCCTGGGCGGCCTGTTCTTGCTCACGCTTGCCTACATCCGCCTGTGCGATCGGGCTTGAGGAGACCTTGCGAAATGACCGTGCCGCTGACCCTCGCCGGCTTCACCGTGCTTGGCCTCCTCATCTACCTCGTGGTCGCGCTGGTGCGGCCCGAGCGGTTCTGAGGAGCCCGACATGACCATCCAGGGCTGGACGCTGATCCTCGTCTTCACCGCCGCCGTCGTCGCGCTCGCCAAGCCGATGGGACTGTGGCTCTTCGCCGTCTACGAAGGGCGACGGACCTTCCTTCATCCGGTGCTCGCCCCGGTCGAGAGCGGGTTTTACAAGCTGGCGGGAATCGATCCGGCCGCGGAGCAGAGCTGGCGGCGCTACGCTGTGCACATGCTGCTGTTTCAGCTTGCATTGTTGCTGTTCACCTACGCGGTGCTGCGCTTGCAGGGCTTCCTGCCGATGAATCCTCGGGGGCTTGCCGGCATGGGGGCGGACGGCGCGATGAATACCGCGATCAGCTTTACCACCAACACCAACTGGCAATGGTATTCGGGCGAGGCTGCGCTTTCCAATCTCAGCCAGATGCTAGGCCTGACGATCCACAACTTCCTTTCGGCTGCAACCGGGATCGCCATCGCTTTCGCCCTGTTCCGCGGCTTCGCGCGCCGCGAGGTGGCAACCGTGGGCAACTTCTGGGCCGATTGCACCCGGATCACGCTCTACGTCCTGCTGCCGGCTTGCGTGATCTACGCGGTGTTCCTGATCGCCAGTGGCGTGCCGCAGACCTTCGCCAGTTCGGTCGACGCGACGACGCTGGAAGGCGCAAGGCAAACGATCGTGCTGGGGCCGGTCGCGGGCCAGGAAGCGATCAAGATGCTCGGCACCAACGGCGGCGGCTTCTTCAACGCCAATTCGGCGCATCCCTTTGAAAACCCCACTGCGCTGACGAACCTCGTCCAGATGCTCTCGATCTTCCTGATCGGGGGCGGGCTGACCTGGTGCTTCGGCAAGGCGGTGGGCAACACGCGCCAGGGTTGGGCAATCCTGATCGCCATGATGGTGCTGTTTCTGGCGGGGTCCGCGGTGGTCTATTGGCAGGAAGCAGCCGGCAATCCCGCGCTGCATCGCCTGGGCGTCGCCGGTGGCAACCTGGAGGGCAAGGAAGTCCGCTTCGGCCTGGCCGCCAGTGCGCTGTTCGCGGTGGTCACCACCGCCGCCTCGTGCGGTGCGGTGAATGCGATGCACGACAGCTTCACCGCGCTAGGCGGGATGATCCCCCTGTTCAACATGCAGCTTGGCGAGATCGTTGTCGGTGGGGTCGGCGCGGGGATCTACGGCTTCCTGCTGTTCGCCCTGCTGGCGGTGTTCATCGCCGGCTTGATGGTCGGCCGCACGCCCGAATATGTCGGCAAGAAGATCGAGGCGCGCGAGGTGAAGCTCGCCGTCCTGGCGATAGCCGTACTGCCGCTCTGCATCCTTGGCCTAACCGCCTTCAGTGCAGTCCTGCCGGCGGGCTTGGCAGGTCCGCTCAACAAGGGGCCCCATGGGTTCACCGAGATTCTCTATGCCTATAGCTCAGCTACCGGGAACAACGGCTCGGCCTTCGCCGGTCTGACCGCGGGGACGCCGTTCTACAACGGCCTGCTTGGGATCGCGATGTGGATCGGGCGGTTCTTCGTAATCGTGCCGACCCTCGCCATCGCGGGCAGCCTCGCGGCCAAGAAATACACTCCGGAAACCGCGGGCTCGTTCCCGACCACCGGACCGCTATGGATCGGCCTCCTCGTGGGGATCATCCTGATTGTCGGTGGGCTGACCTTCCTTCCCGGCCTCGCCCTCGGCCCCATCGCCGATCATCTCGCGGCCGCCTCCGGCCAGCTTTTCTGAAGAGGCATCACCGTGACCACAGCAACCTCGATGTTCTCGGCCAAACTGGTTGTTCCCGCGATCGGCGACGCCTTTCGCAAGCTCGATCCCGCGCAGCTGATCAGGAATCCGGTTCTCTTCACCACTGCGGTGGTCGCCACCCTGCTGACCGTCCTGCTGGTAATCGGCGGCAGTGGGCTGTCGGTTTTCTTCCAGGCGCAGCTGATCGTCTGGCTGTGGCTGACAGTGCTGTTCGGTACTTTCGCCGAGGCGCTGGCAGAGGGACGCGGACGCGCTCAGGCAGCGTCCCTCCGCGCCGCCAAATCCGAGCTGACGGCGAAGCTAGCGGACGGCAGGATCGTCCCGGCTTCGCAGCTGAAACGCGGCGCTATCGTCCTGGTGGAAACCGGAGAGCTCATCCCCGCCGACGGCGAGGTGATCGAGGGCGCGGCTTCGGTAAACGAGGCTGCGATCACCGGCGAGAGCGCGCCGGTGATCCGCGAGGCCGGCGGTGACCGTTCGGCTGTCACCGCCGGTACCCGGGTCATTTCCGACGTCATCAAGGTTCGCGTCACCCAAGACCCCGGTCGGGGCTTCCTGGATAGGATGATCGCGCTGGTCGAAGGAGCGGAGCGTCAGAAAACTCCCAACGAGATCGCCCTGACCATCTTGCTTGTCGGCCTGACGATCATCTTCCTGATCGCCGTTGCCACCATTCCGGGCTTCGCTGCCTACGCCGGAGGTACCGTGCCGGTCGCGGTGCTCGCGGCTCTGCTGATTACCCTGATCCCGACCACCATCGCCGCGCTGCTTTCCGCGATCGGAATTGCTGGAATGGACCGGCTGGTGCGCTTCAACGTCCTCGCCAAATCGGGCCGCGCGGTCGAGGCGGCAGGTGACGTCGATGTCCTGCTGCTCGACAAGACCGGCACCATCACGATCGGCGACCGAGCGGCGAGCGAGTTCCGTCCCGTCAGCGGCGTCGCCATAGGTGAGCTGGCGGCGGCCGCTTCGCTCGCCAGCCTGGCGGACGAGACCCCGGAGGGCCGCTCGATCGTTCTCCTCGCCCGCGAAAAGTTCGGCATCGCCGCTAGCGGCTTGCCGGTAGAGGCCGAGGTCATCCCTTTCACCGCCCAGACCCGTTTGTCGGGCGTGACGGTGGCAGGGCAATCGACCCAGAAAGGTGCGGTCGATGCCATCCTCCGTGCCAACCCCGAGGCCGCCAAGACCCACGCTGCCGTGGAACTGCGTCGGGTCACCGAGGAGATTGCCCGATCCGGCCAGACCCCGCTGGCGGTCGCTCAGGACGGGCGCCTGCTCGGGATCATTGCGCTTAGCGACGTCATCAAGGCTGGAGTGCGCGAGCGCTTCGCCGAGCTGCGGCGCATGGGAATCCGCACGGTGATGATTACCGGCGACAATCCCCTGACCGCGGCTGCGATCGCCGCCGAGGCCGGGGTCGACGATTTCCTCGCCGAAGCGACGCCTGAGGACAAGCTCGAGCTAATCCGCCGCGAGCAGCAGGGCGGCAGGCTGGTCGCGATGTGCGGCGACGGCACGAACGATGCCCCGGCCCTGGCCCAGGCCGACGTCGGCGTGGCAATGAATACCGGCACCCAGGCTGCGCGGGAGGCGGGCAACATGGTCGACCTCGACAGCGATCCGACCAAGCTCATCGAGATCGTTGGCCTCGGAAAGCAGCTGTTGATGACCCGGGGCGCACTGACGACGTTCTCGGTGGCAAACGACGTCGCGAAGTATTTTGCGATCATCCCGGCGATGTTCGTCGTGCTCTATCCGGGCCTTGGCGTGCTCAATGTGATGCGGCTGGGATCGCCCAACAGCGCGATCCTGTCGGCGATCATCTTCAATGCGCTGATCATCCCGCTGCTCGTCCCGCTGGCGCTGCGGGGGGTGGCCTACAAGCCGATGGGGGCCGGCCCGCTGCTGGCCCGCAACCTCGCGGTCTACGGGCTCGGCGGCCTGCTCGCGCCGTTCGTCGGAATCAAACTGATCGACCTGGCTGTCGCCGGTCTCAACCTGGCGTGAGGACACTAGCAATGCTCAAGGACCTCGCTTCCGCCATCCGCCCTGCCCTGGTGCTCACCGTGCTCTTCGCGGGTCTGCTTGGCCTGGCCTATCCCGCAGCGCTGACGGGAATCGGGCAAGTCCTCTTCCCGGTGCAGGCAAATGGGAGTCTGTTGCGCGACGGCGACCGGATTATCGGTTCGAGCCTGATCGGTCAGCGGTTCACCGGTCCCGGCTATTTCCATGGACGGCCCTCCGCCGCAGGAAAGGGCTACGACCCGGCGGCCTCGGCCGGATCGAACCTTGGTCCCGCCAGTCAGGCGCTGATCGATCGGGTCAACGCGGACATCGCCGTGCTTCGCCCCACGCCAGCGGGCCGACCCGTTCCGCCCGATCTGGCGACCATGTCCGCGTCGGGGCTCGACCCTCATATCAGTCCCGAAGCGGCGGCTTTCCAAGCTCAACGCGTGGCGAACGCAAGGGGCCTGACCGAACTGGCCGTGCACGATCTGATCGATGCTTACACCCAGACGCCGTTGGCAGGTTTCATCGGCGAACCGCGCGTCAACGTGCTCGAACTAAACCGTGCGCTCGACAGGAAGGCCGCAAAGAGCGCAATAAGCGCGCAGTGAACGACGCTCGTCCCGATCCTCAGGCCCTGTTGCGTGCCGCCTCGCAGGAAGGCCGCGGCCGGCTAAAAGTGTTCCTCGGCGCAGCGCCCGGGGTCGGCAAGACTTACGAGATGTTGGCCGACGGCGCGGCCCGGCTGGCGGCGGGCATCGACGTAGTGATCGGTGTGGTCGAAACTCACGGCCGACGCGAAACCGAGGCCAAGGTGCACGGCTTCGAGGTCGTCGCCCGCCGCTCGGTCGGGCACCAGAACCGCGCCTTCGACGAAATGGACATCGACGCCATCCTCGCGCGGCGTCCCCAGCTCGTGCTCGTCGACGAACTCGCCCATACCAATGCGCCGGGCAGTCGCCACGACAAGCGCTACCAAGATGTCGAGGAACTGCTGACGGCCGGGATAGACGTCTATTCGACGCTCAACATCCAGCACCTCGAAAGCCTCAACGATGTCGTCGCCTCGTTCACCCGGGTCCGGGTGCGCGAAACCTTGCCCGACCGGGTGCTGGAAAGCGCCGAGATCGAGATCGTCGACATCCCGCCCGACGAGCTGATCGAGCGCCTCAAGGACGGCAAGGTCTACGTGCCCGAGGAAGCGACCCGCGCGCTCGGGCACTTCTTCTCGAAGTCCAACCTATCGGCGCTGCGCGAGATGGCGCTCCGTTATGCGGCGCAGACGGTCGATGCGCAGATGCTCGACTACGTTCGCGCTCACGCTCTGGCTGGAACCTGGGCTGCGGGGGATCGGCTCGTCGTCGCGGTCAGCGAGCTGCCCGGTTCGGCCGAATTGGTCCGCGCCGCCAAGCGGCTCGCCGAGGCCCTACGCGCGCCATGGGTCGCGGTAAACATAGAGACCCCACGCAGCACGACACTGTCCGATGCCGACACGGCCAGACTGTCCGAGACGCTGCACCTCGCTGCCCAACTGGGTGCCCAAGTCGCAACGGTGCCTGCCGAGACGGTGATCGACGGCCTGAAGCGATTCACCGCCGATGCGCGCGCGACCCAGCTGATCGTCGGCAAGTCATCCCGCTCGCGCTGGTTCGAGTTCCGCCACGGATCGGTGGTCGACCGGCTGGTGCGCGAAACCCCCGGTGTGGCGGTCCACGTGCTGCCGATGACCGATGACAGCGCCGCCGGCACACCGCAGCGCCAGCCGGGGTCGTGGGGAAAGCCTGGCGGCTATTTCGTTTCGTTGGGTCTGACCACGCTGGTCACGGTCCTGGGCATTGCGATCTTTGCCGGCGAGAGCATCACCAACATCGGCTTGCTCTACCTGTTGCCGGTGATGGTCGCGGCCACGCGCTACGGCTTGCGCACGGGGATAGCGACCGGCTTGGTCTCGTCGCTTGCCTATAACTTTTTCTTTATCCCGCCGACCCACACTTTCACGGTCGAAGATCCGCAGAATATCATCACCGTCCTGGTATTGATGGGCGTGGCGGTGGTCAGCAGCCAGCTTGCCGCGCGGGTGCGGGAACAGGCGCTGCTCGCCCAGCACAGCGCAGCCCAGAACTCGATGCTTGCGGGTTTCGCCCGGCTTCTGACCGGAATCAGCCAGCCCGACGAGTTGGGCCAGTTGCTCTGCGTGGAGATCGCCCGGCTGCTCGAAGTCAATACGGTCCTGCTGCTGCTTCAGGAAAACGATCTGACGGTGCAGGCGGCGTTCCCACCGGAGGACAGATTGGAAGCCTTGGAGCAAGCCGCTGCCCGCTGGGCTTTCGAGAACAATCGGCCGGCCGGCCGCGGATCGGATACGCTGACTGCGTCGGAATGGCTGTTCCAGCCGATCGCTGCGGGGGGGCAGGTGCTTGCTGTCTTCGGCGTGGCCCGGTCGGACGCCCGCGATCCGATCCGGTCCGACCAACTGCCGTTGCTGCTAAGCTTCCTCGACCAGTCCGGCCTTGCGCTCGAACGGATCGCGCTCGAAGCCGAGATGGCCGACATCACTCAACTCAAGGAACGCGATCGTCTGCGCGCGGCGCTTCTTTCGTCGGTCAGTCACGATCTGCGCACACCACTGACGACTATCCTCGGCATGTTGGGCCAGATCGAGGCTGCGTCACCCGAACAGGCACAGCAGATCGGCTCCGCCCGCGCCGAGGCGGAACGCCTGCGTCGCTTCGTCGCGAACTTGCTCGACATGGTCCGGATCGAGGCCGGCGCGTTACATCAGTCGATCGAGCCCGTCGATCTTGCCGAAGCGGTGGCTTCCGCGGCGCACGACCTGCGTCGTTCGATCGGGACGCACTCGGTCACGCTCGACATCTCGCCGGAATTGCCGTTCGTTCTGGTCGATCCGCAGCTGTTCCATCATTGTCTGATCAATCTGATCGAGAACGCGGCCAAATATGGCAGCCCCGGCACGGCGATCACGGTCGCGGCGCGCCGGCGACCCGAGGGCTTGCGGTTGGAGGTCATGGACGAAGGTCCCGGTCTCCCGCCAGGCGAGGAGGAGCGCATCTTCGAGATGTTCGCCCGGCTGGATGGGTCGGATCGCAAAGGCGGAACCGGCCTGGGCCTTGCCATCGTCAGCGGCTTCGCCAAGGCCATGGGCCTTACGGTCGATGCCGCAAACCGCGCGGACAAGCCGGGCGCCTGCTTCACGGTGCATTTCACCGAGGCTCACCTGAAGACCGGCGGAGATGCCGGATGACCCCACCGATCACCATCCTTGTTGTCGACGACGAGCCGCCTATCCGTCGCTTGCTCGGCACCAGCCTGAACCGTGCCGGCTATCGCGTGATCGAGGCGGGCACGGCACGCGAGGCACTTGCCTCGGTGCATATCGACAAGCCCGACGCGGTCATGCTGGACCTGGGCTTGCCTGATCGCGACGGCCTCGAACTGATCCCGCTGATCAAGCCGACGGGGACCGCCGTGCTGGTCATTTCCGCTCGGGATGGGACCGATCAGAAAGTCGCGGCGCTCGATCTCGGCGCGGACGATTACGTCACCAAGCCATTCGACACCGAGGAAGTCCTGGCCCGCGTCCGCACCGCGCTGCGCCACCGTCTGTCGAGCGAGGTTGCCGTGCCCATCGTACAATTCGGCGAACTGGAGATCGATCTTGCCTCGCGGCTGGTCCGCAAGGCCGGCATCGAGGTCCACTTGACTCCCAAGGAATATGGCTTCCTCGCCCAGCTCGCGAAGCATCCGGGCAAAGTCGTGACCCATGCGCAATTGCTGCGCTCGGTCTGGGGAGCAGGCCACGAAAGCGACGTCGAATACTTGCGGGTCGCGGCCCGCGGCGTTCGCAAGAAATTGCTCGAAGACCCTGGGGCGACTTCGATCATCAAGAACGAACCTGGAGTGGGATACCGGCTCTTGATCTAGGCTGCCTCGGCGGCGCGGGGGGCGATCGGATGCGCAGGCCCCCATCGCCTGTGGTCTCGACGAAGCCGCCATTCGATCGAGCCGACCTCGTTAGACGCTAGCGTAGGCTCGGAATGATAGTCGAAGCGCGGGCGTGCCTCTCCGCGATCGACCCGGTCAAAAAGGGGCGCGATCCGAAGAGACGCAAAAGCTAATCGCGGCTGCGCCCCGCCGTGTCTTCCTCGTTAAGCTCCTCTCGCAATCGGCGTGCGCTCTTGTCGGTTGCACGATCCTCGCGGCGCGAACGGCCTTTCGTATAGATGACGGCCCAGGTGATGACCGCCAGTAGCAGGATCGGGCCAACGATGTTCATGAGGGGATAAAGCATAGCCAGTCTCCAGAATGGCTGTGGAATGCGCAAGTCGCCCTTCCGATCCGGATCGGGTTCTGGGCTTAGCGAGTGCGGCACCCCGTTGTTGCACGGCTGGAACTGCCCAAGCGAGGTCGCGTTGGTGAACACTACGAGAGCGATCATCCACTCTTTGCGAGGAGGCAACGATGTCGGCCAGGCAGGAAAGCAAAGCCGCAAGGCACGGAATCTGGGGCAAATATGCTTATGGTTGGCTGACCCTGGCCTTCTTTCTGGGATCCCTGATCTTGCACTGGTTCTTCGGGTGGCGCTCATTCGTCGGCGAGGCGCAGGACCATGGCCAGTTGCCGGCGGTCGCCGACTATGTCGACGAGATGCTGCGCGACACCTTCGAGAATTGGCAGTCCGAGTTTCTGCAACTGTTATGGCAGGTTCTCGGTCTCGCCTACTTTCTCTATGTCGGCTCTCCGAGCTCGAAAGAGAATGACGATCGTATGGAGGCCAAGATCGACGCCCTGATCCGCATCCAGGCGGGGGACAGGGGCGAGGAGATCCTGCAAGGCATCGACCGGAGATATCTGCGCGGCGAGGGCCATGCGAGACCTCACGCCCATGGGGAACGCGCAGATGGATAGAGCCGTTCGCCGCGCTGGTCCGGCAGCGATCGAGGCGCCGGATAGGCTTCCTGGTAGCTTCGGCTGGAGCGAAGCCCGATCGTCGTGCCGATGGAGCGTTCCGTCGCGGGAAACCGTCTGGCGCATTTCGACCGGGAACAGCCCAAGCCGATGAATTGTTGGCCGGACATCGCAGTAGGAGCAGGCCATGTCCGACCGTCCAGTGCAGCAGCAACAATACATGGCGGAGCACGACGATGCGCCGGTCACCGCCTCCAAGACCGCACATCCCGATCGCAGGCTTCTTGCCGAGGTCGTGACGATCAACCGTCCGGCGCAAGAGCTCTACGACTTTTGGCGCAGCCCGGAGAACTTGGTCCAGGTCATGGACAATATCCTCTCGATCGAACCGATCGATGAAATCCGCTCGCGCTGGACGGTGAAAGCCCCTGCTGATGGCAGCGTCAGCTGGGAATCGGTGATCATCAAGGACGTTCCCGGCCAAGAGATCACCTGGCAATCCGCCGAGGGCGCCGATGTCGCCAACAGCGGGCGGGTCGAATTCCGCGATGCCGGCGCGCGCGGCACGGTGGTGCGCGCCACCATCGCCTACGATCCGCCGGGTGGAAAGATCGGCGCACTGGTGGCCAAGCTATTCCAGCGCGAGCCCCGCATCCAGGCGCGGCGCGACCTGCACCGTTTCAAGCAGCTGATGGAGGCCGGCGAAGTCGCCACCGGCGCGCGTAATCGGCGCGAACTCGCCGAGCGCAAGGGAGAATAGGCCGATGAAAGCGATTACTTGGCATGGCAAGCACGACGTTCGCTACGAAACGGTCGATGACCCCGAAATCCTCAATCCGCGCGATGCGATCGTCAAGATCACCTCGACCGCGATCTGCGGATCGGACTTGCATCTTTACGATGGCTATATCCCGACGATGCAGAAGGGCGACGTCCTGGGCCACGAATTCATGGGCGAGGTCGTCGAGGTAGGGGCGAACAGCACGTTGCGGCCCGGACAGCGCGTAGTGGTACCTTTCACGATCTCGTGCGGGGCCTGCTATCACTGCTCCAAGCAGCAGTATTCGGGCTGCGAGAACAGCTTGCCCGCCGACAACATGGACATCAGCCGCGAAGCTTACGGCACGCCGATGGCGGGTCTGTTCGGCTATAGCCACATGACCGGCGGCTACTCTGGCGGCCAGGCGGAATATGTCCGCGTGCCGTTCTCCGATGTCGGGCCGCTGGTCATCCCCGACGATTCGATCGACGATGACAAGGTCCTGTTCCTCACCGATATTTTGCCGACCGGCTGGATGGGCGCGGAGAACGCCGACATCGAACCGGGCGATACCGTTGCCGTCTGGGGGTGCGGCCCGGTCGGGTTGTTCGCGGTGCAAGCGGCTTTTCTAATGGGTGCGGACCGGGTGATCGCGATCGACCACTTCCCGCATCGGCTCGAACTGGCACGGCAGTTCGGGGCTGAGACGATCAATTTCGAGGACAGTAAGGTCTATGAGGCGCTTTGGGACATGACGGGCGGGATCGGCCCCGACGCCTCGATCGACTGCGTCGGTCTGGAGGCGCACGGCGCCTTCGCCGACAACCTCATCGATCAAGTCAAGGTCTCGACCTTCATGGGTACCGACCGTATCCATGCGATCCGCCAGGTGATCCTGGCGACACGCAAGGGCGGGCGCATCTCGATGCCGGCGGTCTATGGCGGCTTCGTCGACAAGTTTCCCCTGGGGGCCTTCATGCAGAAGGGGCTGGCGCTCAAGACGGGGCAAACCCACGTCCAGAAGTACCTGCGGCCGCTCTATACCGCGATCGCCGAGGGCAAGATCGACTCCACCTTTCTGATCAGCCATCGCCTTCCGCTCGAGGCGGGCCCTACCGGTTACCAGAAGTTCCACGACGAGCAGAATGTCTACACCAAGATCGCTCTGAAGCCCGGCATGGCGCTGGCGGCCTAGAGACGATCGAGATGGCCGACAAATTTGCGATCGTTACGGGGGCCTCCACTGGCATCGGGTTCGAGCTGGCCAGCGTCGCTGCGGAAAACGGATACGACCTGCTGGTGGTTGCCGATGAACCGCTGATCGACGCCGCCGCGGCGGACTTTCGACAACATGGCATCCAGGTTCGATCGGTCGAGGCGGACCTGTCGACGCTGGAGGGCGTCGATCGCCTGCTCAAGGCCACGAGCGGACGGAAAATCGACCTGCTTTGCGCGAATGCCGGCCGCGGCCTAGGTCGCGCGTTCTTGGAGCAGGACGTGGCCGGTTGGCGCAAGGTGATCGACACCAACATCACCGGCACGGTCTATCTGCTGCAGCGGGTTCTGCGCGAAATGGTGGCGCGAAACGACGGTAAGGTGCTGGTGACCGGCTCGATCGCCGGGTTTGTCCCCGGTCCGTTCCACGCCGTTTACAATGCTTCCAAGGCCTTCCTCGACAACTTCACCGATGCGCTGCGCAACGAGCTCAAGGATGTCGACGGCGTCACCCTGACCACCCTGATGCCCGGGGCGACGGACACCGAGTTCTTCGCTCGCGCCGACATGCTGGACACGGCGGTCGGAGCTTCTGACCAGAAGGACGATCCGGCCAAGGTCGCGCGCGATGGCTGGGATGCGGTGATGAAGGGCGATGCCTACATCGTCTCTGGCGTGAAGAACAAGCTCCAGGCCGCCGCGGCGCACGTGGCGCCTCCAGGCATTCTTGCCGATATGCACCGCCAGCTGGCGGAACCGGGCTCTGCCAAGAATTGAAGTTGCGGCGCCGGTCCCGAGGGGTAGAACGCTCGGGACCGGGGGCACCTATACAAGCTGCGGCAGTGCCCTTAGGCGGGTACGGTCCCGACATATCGCTGGAATTCTTCGGTGAACCGCGCGGTCATCCTTGCTTGGTCGGCAGCCGGGGCTCTTTCCCTGAGATCAATGAACCAGTTGCCTTCCTCGGCATACATATGATGTGAGACCGCGCCTTCGATGTGCTCGAGCTTGTCGATGAAGTCTTGGCTCATCGGATCGAGCTTTTCGAGCAAGGCCATTTGGATCTTTACCATCGCCTGTTCTTCGTAGCCCGTACCGGCATGCGCCTTTTCTCCCTCGTCGGCGAGGGCCGGATAAAGGACGGATTCCTCGGCATTGGAGTGTCCGGTAAGGAGCACGGCGAGTTGCTTGAGCGCCGCCTGGCGTTCGGCCGCGGACCGACCCTCCTTAACTGTGGCGAAGGCTCTTTCGATGGCCACGTGTTGATCCAGAACCTGGGAAAGCCAATCGCCCGGCGTTGCGACAGCCTGGGCCGCGCGGCGGGCATCGGCACGGGCTTCCGCGCTTTCGGGCGGCGTCACTGCGGCGATGACTTTATCGATGAATGACATGGGGTTGTCTCCTGGGACTATCGGAAAAGACCCGATGCTTGCAAAACAGGTGATCGGTTGGCGTGTTCCCACCCCAACCGAATCTCGGCCGCCGATCAGGGGGCCGGTGCGGCTTTTGCCTGGATCGGCTGATGCGCGTCTTCGGTCTCGGTGCCTTTCTTGCGGCGTCCTTTCATGATCCGCGCGGCCTCGCCGCCGACTTCGCCGGTATCGTTCTCTCCGGTCGAAGGGGTCTCACGTTCGACGGGGTCGATTTGGTTGGCGGACGGATCGCGGTCCATAACGGTGTCCTTGGTTGAGTCAGGTGTTGCTGTTTTCCGGCCGGGGCGGCCGGGCGGGATCGGCGCCGACGTCGCCGATGCCGGCCGTGTTGGGGCCAGGTTCGAGCCGCTCGCGCTCCAACTCCGCGTCGGGCTGAGGGGCCGGGCGTGTTGGGACGCCGGTGCTGCGGTCGTTCCGATCGGTCATCGCGATCCTCCTGGACAATCAACCGCAGGGCGCCCGGACCGTTCCCATTGTCGTTCGGACGTCCACCTGGGTTAGAACCTTTGCCCGAGACGTGCGTTGGCATGGTCATGGGTGGTCAACCGTCAGGACGATCCGCGAAGCGGCCGTGGTGGGAAACGGGGGTGATCTATCAGATCTATCCGCGCTCGTTCCAGGACAGCAACGGCGACGGGATCGGCGATCTCGAGGGCATCCGCCGGCGGTTGGACTATGTGGCGGGGCTCGGCGTCGATGCGGTGTGGCTGTCGCCGATCTTCCCCTCGCCGATGGCAGACTTCGGTTACGACGTTTCCGACTATTTCGGCGTGGCCGAGATGTTCGGCGATCTCGCGCAGTTCGATGCCCTGCTGGCCGAAACCCATGCGCGGGGCCTCAAGCTGCTGCTGGATTTCGTACCCAACCATAGCTCGACCGAGCATCCGTGGTTCATCGAAAGCCGATCTTCGCGGGACAGTCCGAAGCGTGACTGGTATTTCTGGCGCGATCCGGCTCCGGGTGGCGGCCCACCGAACAATTGGACCAGCGACATGGGGGGGCCTGCCTGGGAATTCGATCCCGGAAGCGGGCAGTATTACCTGCATACCTTCCTGAAGGAGCAGGCCGACCTCAACTGGCGAAATCCAGAAGTCCGGCAGGCCATGACCGAGGTTCTGCGCTTTTGGTTCGACCGCGGGGTCGACGGGTTCCGCATCGACGTGCTGTGGCATTGCATCAAGGCCGAAGACCTGCGCGACAATCCGCTCAACCCCGCCTTCACCCCCGAGATGGGCGAAAAGCTGAAGGTGCTGCAGCACCATTCGGCGCACCAGCCTGAGATCCACCAGCTCGCTCATGCCTTCCGCAGCCTCGCGGATGGCTACGGGGACCGCCTGCTCGTCGGCGAGATCTGCCTGCCGCTGGACCAGCTGATGACCTATTATGGCACCCCGGAAGCGCCTGGGGTGCATCTGCCGTTCAATTTCCAACTATTCGCAGCGCCGTGGGACGCGGCCGTGATCGGCGAAATCATTGCCGAGTACGAGGCCGCGCTGCCACCGGGGGGCTGGCCCAATTGGGTGCTCGGTAGCCACGACGCGCCGCGCCTCGCCGGGCGGATCGGCGAGGAACAGGCGCGAGTCGCGGCGATGTTGCTGCTCACCTTGCGCGGCACGCCGACGCTCTATCAGGGGGACGAGCTCGGCATCGGCAGGGTCGTGATTCCCCCCGGTCGCATCCGCGATCCGCAGGACCTGCGTCAGCCGGGCAAGGGCCTGGGCCGCGACGGTGCGCGTACTCCGATGCCATGGGACGGCAGCGCTTTCGCTGGCTTCAGTTCCGCCGAGCCCTGGCTGCCGCTCAACGACGATTGGCCGGCCCGCAACGTCGTCGCGCAGGACGCCGACCCAGGCTCGATGTTGGCGCTCTATCGCAGGTTGCTGGCCTTGCGCCGCAAGCATGCAGAGCTCAGTTCCGGGGGCTTTTTGCTGGTGCCTGCCGAAGACGAGGTCTTGCAGTACGAGCGCCGCCATGGCGTTCAACGGCTGCTGGTCGCGCTCAACTTCGGTGCGCGGGAAAGGCAGGTGCTGCTGCCCCGTGGCGCGACCGCTCGGCTGTTGGTTTCGACGGCAGGCGAGCGGCCGTACGATGGCGTCTTGGCACCCGGCGAGGGCGCCGTGTTGCGGCTGGAGGGCGGCTGAACTGATGCGTATCGCCATGCTCGCGCCGATCGCTTGGCGCACGCCGCCCCGGCATTATGGACCGTGGGAGCTCGTGACCAGCCTTCTCACCGAGGCGCTCGTGACGCGCGGCATCGACGTGACGCTCTTTGCCACGCTGGACAGCGCAACGGCCGGTACGCTCGCCGGGGTAGTTCGCGCGCCCTATAACGAAGACCCGGAGATCGATGCGAAAGTCTGGGAATATCGCCATCTTGCCTATGCCTTCGAGCGTGCCGACGAATTCGACCTCATCCACAACCAGGCCGATTTCCCCGCCCACGCTTTTTCAGGCCTCATCCGTACTCCGATGGTGACCACGATCCACGGCTTCTCTTCCGAGCGCATTCTGCCGATGTACAAGCCGTTCGAAGAACGCATCCACTACGTCGCGATCAGCAATGCGGACCGTCATCCGGACCTGCGTTATGCTGCAACGATCCATCACGGCATTCCCGTGAGCAATTTCCCGCTTGATCCTGCCGGCAGCGACGATCTGCTCTATTTCGGGCGCATCCACCCGCACAAGGGAACTCGGGAAGCAATCGCGACCGCGCAGGCGGTGGGTCGACGTTTGCACATTTACGGGGTGATCCAGGACGAAGACTATTATCAGCGTGCCGTCTTGCCGCACGTCGATGGCGTAAAGGTGATCTATCATGGTGCGGTCGGCGGCGCAGCGCGAATAAAGGCGCTTGGAAGCGCGTATGCTCTGCTCCACCTCATCGACTTCGACGAGCCGTTCGGTCTTTCGGTGATCGAAGCGATGGCCTGCGGTACCCCGGTGATCGCCATGCGGCGGGGGTCGATGCCGGAAATCGTCGAGCACGGACGCACCGGATTTTTGGTCGACAGTATCGACGAGGCAAGAGTCGCCATAGATCGTATCGGGGCGATCGACCGCCGACTGACGTCAGAAACCGTCGCGCGCCGCTTTTCGGTGGAACGGATGGCCGACGAATACATCGCGCTTTACCGCCGAATACTGGCCGCCTGATTTCCACCTATCGGGCAGCCATCTCGGGCCTGCGGGCCTCGGGGGCGAATACCTTTTGCCGCGCCCTCTGCAGGTCACTCCCCGGGCTTGTTTCCGTCCATCAGGGCTTCCATCATCATTTCCAGCGCTGTCCCGGCCGTCAGGAGGCGAGTTCGTTCTCGGCCGACATCGCCGAAATGGCACTCCCGTTCGATCACCTTGCCGGATCGATCGATGGTGGCGAGATATACCAAGCCCACTTCGTCGTCTGGACCAGCAGGGCCTGCAAATCCGGTCACTGCAATTGCAAGATCAGCCTTGCATCGAGCCAAGGCGCCATCGGCCATTCGTCGGGCGGTAACCGCGCTGACGGCGCCGTAGTTCGCAAGGTCTTCGCGTTCGATTCCCAGCATGAAGCACTTGGCTTCATCGGAATAGGCAACGAAACCGCGATCGAAGCAGCGACCGTATCCCGAAACGTCGGTCAGCAAGGAGGCGATCAATCCGCCGGTGCAACTCTCGGCAGTCGCGATCTGCCAATTCCGACTTTTTGCGGATTTGAGGACGGCGCCGACCTCGTCGGCCAAAACATGCACGCCATCTGGCAAGTCTCTCGGCATAACCCTCAACGATAGATACTCGTTCATCTGTTGAACCGAGCGTGCGAGCGGTGGTTCCCACCAGCAAGACCTATTCAAGGTGGACATCGATCCTGTGCGGGGTGCCGCTTGCGGATCTAGCGCGATCTGCCGCCTGCCGACCTCGCGCACGCGCAGGGTCTAGGTAATGCCCGAGCAACATCAGCGCCGCACCGGCGTGGAAGAGGCCGCCCGGAACCCACATGATGAGGCCTGCGCCTGATCGTTGCCTCGGTCACCGCATGCAACATGGTTATGACTGGGCCGCTTCGCGTTGGACAGGGGCGGCCAACCTTTGATCTCGAAGTGCGGCCGGCTTGGATCTTGGCGCTCGCGGTACTGGTTAGGCCTGAATTCAGGCCCGGCGGGGTCACGCCGCGGCTTCCTCCACCAGTTTCTGGTCGATCAGCCGCCGGCCCAGAGTCAGGCCGTTGTCGGCCAGGATGAAGGCCATCTTGGCCTCCGGCTCGGCCTCGTCGATGATCAGTTGCTGGGCTTCGATCATCTCGCGGTCCTCGAGGAAGCCGGCACCGACGCGTTCCGCCAGGGCATGGGTCAACTCGGCGTCGTCGAGCGCGAAGTTGTGGCCGTAGGTCCAGAAATAGTGCGTATTTCGCTCGTCCTCGGGCGTGATCAGCTGGTTCGAATGGAATTGCATCGTCTCGGGGGCCAGCCGGCCTTCCGGGGCGCCGGTATTAGCCGGCGCGCTTCCCGACGACATCGAGAAGTGGTTCGACAGGGTCGACAGGTGGTAGATGTTCCAGCGGTCCACCGGGCCTTCGAAGCGTTCGTAGCCGTGTAGGTAGGGTGCGAACTCCGGCTCGTTCAGATACCAGCGGGTCAGCTTCACGCCGCTGTTGGTCTGTTCCACCTTCGGCTTGATCTCGGCGATGGTCTTCGAACCGCCCAGCGTGTTCTCGTGGACGAAGGAGAGGTGCGAGAAATCGAGGAGGTTATCGAGCACCAGCCGGTATTCGGCCTTGAAGTGGGCATAGCGTGGCTCGCTGGCCCAGCCGTTCTCACGGTCGTGCTGGTGGCAGTCGGGGATCAGGGCGGGGTCCGCCTTGGCCGCTTCGCCCATCCACACCCAGACCAGCTTGTGGCGCTCCACTGCCGGATAGCGCGGCACGTCGGTATTGGGGCTCACGCCCTTCCGGCCGGGTTCCTCGACGCACTTGCCCTGAGCGTCGAAGACCAGGCCATGATACATGCAGCGCACGCAGTCGCCTTCGCGGCGGCCGAGCGAAAGCGGCGCGAAGCGGTGGCTGCACCGGTCGCGAATGACCGCGATTTCGCCGTCGGCAGTGCGGAAGAACAGCAGGCTCTGGCCCAATATCTTGCGCGCGACCATGTTGTCGGTCGTCAGCTCGCTGCCCCAGGCGCTGGCATACCAGGCGTTGCGGATGAACATCGTCGGATCTCCCTTGTCGTTGGATCCCCGATAGCACTGTTCGAGGCGTATATCCGATACGAGGCGTTCAAAAACTTTGGCCATTCTCTCAAAATCGGCTAAGGGAGGGGCCATGCCGCTGGATCACATCATCCCAGCCTATTCGCTCTTCGGCCAGGCCGCCGAACTGGTCGAGCCGAGGTTCTGCCACGTCGAACGCATCGGCGACCGCTGGCGGCTCCACGCCGGCCATGTCGAGGAACACGCCCATCCGCATCTGCATCAGTTGACGCTGTGGATGACGGGACGAGGCCTCTACGTCGCCGACGAGCGCCGGGAGCAGATCCGACCCGGGACGATCTGCTGGATGCCCGCCGGCGTCGTCCATGGCTTCCGGGTCGAACCGGAAAGCGAAGCGATCGTCCTGTCGATGTCGGAGGATTTTGCGCGGGAGCAACTCGGCGGGCTATCCGGCATGACGGGGCTCAGGCCGATACGCGAATGCGCGATCGGCCAGCTGCCGGACGAGGCATTCGAGTGGGAGCATGCCCTGTTCCTGCGCATGGAGCGCGAGTACCGTTTCGCCGCCGCCGGCCAGCTCGATGCGATCGGAGCTCTTGCCCGGCTGGCGCTCACCGAGATGTTGCGCCTCGGCTACGGCACGCGTGCACAGGGGCAATCTAGCAGTGCTGAAACCCCGCTTCTGACGCGCTTCATGGCCCTGGTCGAGATGCGGTTCGGGAACCGCCCCGGGATCGATGAGCTGGCCAGCGAGCTCGGGACCACGCCCTATCTGCTGAACCGGGCTTGCCGCATCGGGCTCGGCCTGCGCGCCTCCGAGGTGGTTCGCCGCCGCCAGGTCCAGGAGGCCAAGCGGCTCCTGCTGTTCACTGCGCTCGGTATCGGCGAGATCGCGGAACTGTTGGGGCATTCCGATCCCGCCCATTTCGCCCGCGGCTTCCGCGCCATGACCGGGCAGAGCCCGCGCGCCTGGCGCGAGGAACGGATCGGCCGGGAAACTAGCTCCTGACCGAACCGAGCAGGGTCGCCGCGCCGCGCGCGAGCAGGCCGATGTCGGTGCCGATCGAGATGAAGCTGAAACCATCTTCGCCGCGGCGGCGGGCGTCTTCCGGCGAGGTCGCGAAGATCCCCGCCGGCTTGCCGGCCGCGTCGATCCGGGCCTTGGCCTGAGCGATCGCCAGCTGGACCTCGGGATGGCCGGGATTGCCGAGATGACCGAGCGAGGCAGCAAGGTCGGCGGGGCCGACGAACAGGGCATCCACACCCTCGACCGCGGCGATTTCGTCGATCGCCTCCAGCCCCGCGCGGCTCTCGATCTGGACGATGACCGTCAGGCCCAGGTGCGCCGTGGCGAGATAGTCGGGCTTGGTGCCGAAGCCTGCGGCCCGGCTCACCGCGCTGGCCACGCCGCGCACCCCGTGCGGCGGATAGCGGGTCGCGGCGACCACGGTGCGGGCATGGTCGGCGCTGTCGATCATCGGCACCAGCAGCGTGGCGAAGCCGAGATCGAGATAGTGCTTGATCGCCACGGCCTCGCCCGAAGGAACGCGGGCGATCGCCTCGACGGGAAAAGGTGCGGCGGCCTGTAGCTGGCCCAGCAGGGTCTGCAGCGTGTTCGGGGCATGCTCTCCGTCGAACAGCAGCCAGTCGAAGCCGACCCGCGCGCAGATTTCCGCGGTGTAGGGCGAGGCGAGCGATTGCCAGAGACCGAGCAGCGGCGAGCCGGCGGCGAGCCTGTCCTTGAAAGCCGTCATACGAAGCGCACCGAGATCGAACCCAGCGGGCCGTAGTCGACATGGAAGTTGTCGCCCGGCCGCGCGAAGACCGGGGCGGTGAAGCTGCCGCCCAGCACGATCTGCCCGGGCTCGAGCCACTCGCCGTGCGGCGCCAGCTTGTTGGCGAGCCAGGCCACGCCGTTGGCCGGATGGTTGAGCACGGCGGCGGCGACCCCCGATTCCTCGATCACCCCGTTGCGGTGAAGCAGGGCGGAAACCCAGCGCAGGTCGACCGCGTCGGGCTTCACCGGGCGGCCACCGAGCACGATCCCGGCATTGGCGGCATTGTCGGAAATCGTGTCCTGGACCTTGCGCGTCACGCCGCTGGCCCGATCGATCCGCTCGATCCGCGCGTCGATGATCTCGATCGCTGGGGTGACGTAGTCGGTGGCGCGTAGCACGTCGTAGATCGTACAGTTCGGCCCCTTCAGCGGCTCGCGCAGGATGAAGGCGAGCTCCGTTTCCACCCGCGGCTCGATGAAGCGGTCGCAGGGGATGTCCTGTCCGTTGGGAAACAGCATGTCGTCGAGCAGGGTGCCGAAGTCGGGCTCGTTCACATTCGACGAGCGCTGCATCGCCCGGCTGGTGAGGCCGATCTTGTGGCCGACGACCTTGCGCCCGGCGGCCAGCTTGCGCTTCACCCAGGCGCGGCTGACGGCATAGCCGTCCTCCAAGGTCATGCCTGGATGCTCGAGCGAGAACTGGCCGGTTTGAGTGCGGGTGGTCTCGGCGACTTCCAGACGCTCGGCCAGTTCTTCGATGACGGCAGGGATCAGGGGCATCGTCGGGTCAGCCTTTCAGTCGCTGGTGGATCGAGTTGTGCTTCCAGCCGTCGACTTCGGCGACGTAGAGCGACAGCGCCAGCGGCCGCCGGTCGAACAGGTCGCCCAGGAAGCCCCGGATGCGGGCGAACAGCGCGTCGAAATAGGTTCGGCGGAACTCTTCGCTGCGGCCCACGCCCATCTTGACGTCAAGGTTGATGAAGGCGTCGTCCGGTCCGGCGCCGTCGGCGATGACGTATTCGTCGGCGCGATAAGCGCGCACGCGGATGCCGCCGACCGGAAAGACTCCGTCGGCATTGAGCCGCATGTCCTCGGCCACGAGCCGCAGCAAGCCGGGCAGGTCGAACTCCCCTTCGAGGTTGGCGCTCCATTCGATGGTGACGTGGGCCATCAGACGATCTCCATCCGGCCAACCGTGCAGCTTACCGCGAAGACCGGGATCGGCGCCATGAACCGGATGGTACCCTTGCCCCGGGCGGCGGCGGCGGCGGCGATGAAGGTGCGGATCTCGAAACCGCCCTGGCCGGCGTCGCGGTAGGTTTCGGCATCGGTATAGGCCAGCAGCCGCTCGCGATCGTTGGCGGCCCAGCGGCCGAGGAAGTCGCGGTCCCAGGCCTCGTTGATCTTGCCGCTGTCAGGCGTCGCCGGCCAGTGCGAGATGCCGCCGGTCGCGATCAGGGCGATCCGCTCGGGCACGGCGTCGGCGGCGCGGCGGATCGCCTCGCCGAAGGCCCAGGCGCGGTGCAGCGGGGTGAGGGGAGGGCCCTGGCAATTGATGTTGACGGGCACGACCTTCATCTCGTTCGCCGGATCGAGGAAGTGCAGCGGCACGATGATGCCGTGGTCGAACTGCCATTCCTCGGCATAGGCGACGTCGACCGTCTGGAGCATTTCGCCCACCAGCCGGCGGCCGAGATCGGGATCGCCCCGCTGCTCGCGCAGGGGGATCTTGAGCCAGTCGGGATCCTCGATCGGTCCCTTGTAGCTCTCGCCCATGCCGACTGCGTAGGCCGGCATGTTGTTCATGAAGAAGTTGGCGAAGTGCTCGGCCGCGATGATCATCAGCGCGTCGGGGCGAGCCTCCGCGATCTCCTGCCGCATCTGTTCGAGCGCGGCGTAGAACGGTTCGCTCACCGCCGGATCGGCCAGGTCGCGGCGGGCGGTGATGCCCGGGGCGTGGCTGCAGATGCCGGTATAGACCAGGGTCATAGTCCAGCCACCTTCTCGTCGAATTCGGTCGTCATGGCATAGAGGCCGGCGCGGACCGGGCCGTACTTTTGCACCCCGTCGCGCATCAGCTGGAGATAGTCCGCCCAGGCGATGCCGCAGAGCGCGGCGAAATGCATCAGGATCTGGCCGTTGACGCCGAGCACGTAGAGCAGCCCGATGTCGTGCTGCAGCAGGGCGCCGCGCTCTTCCTCGGTCAGTGCGAAACCGGCGGCCAGCGCCGCGGGGTCCTCGCGCCATTGCGCCTTGGCCGCATCGTCGCGGTTGAGGGTGTAGAGCAGCTTCGAGAGCTGATAGAGGCTCATGGCGCCGCTACCAGGTGATTGACCAGCCGGCCCACGCCTTCGATCTCGCAGACCACCTCGTCGCCGGCCATGCAGAAATGCACCCCTTGCGGCGTACCGGTCAGGATCATGTCGCCAGGCATCAGCGTCGTGACCGAGGAGAGATAGGCGACAAGCTCGGCCACGCTCATGATCATGTCCGCGGTCGAACCGTCCTGCACCACTGTGCCGTTCACCGTCGTCCGCATGGCCAAGGCCTGCGGATCGGGCACCTCGGCGGCATCGACGATCCACGGCCCGATCGGCGTCGTCGCGTCGCGGTTCTTCACCCGGGCGTTGGGGCGGTAGTAGTTCTCCAGGAATTCCCGAATCGCATAGTCGTTGGCGACCGTATAGCCCGAGACGTAGTCCAGCGCCTCGTTCGCGCCGACATTCCGGGCTGGGCGTCCGATCACCGCCACCAGCTCGTTCTCGGCGTGCATCTGGTTGCCATCGGCCGGACGCGGGCTGTCGCCCTGATGACCGACGAAGCAATTGTCGCCTTTCATGAAGACCAGCGGGGTTTCCTGCTTCGGCGCGAAGCCCAGTTCCTTGTTATGGTCGGCGAAATTGAGCCCCAGCGCATAGACCGCCGCGCCGCGTTGCACCGGCGGCAGCCACTGCGCCTCGGAGACCGGGATCGTGGCGCCGCCGGGCAGGCGCAGGGCGGTATCCCCATCGACGACCTCGGCCCAGGCCTCGCGGCCGCGATGGTAGATCCGCGCACGCTTCACGGCCGTTCTCCCGTCGTCGTCACATCCAGCGGCGGCAGGCCTTCCGCCTCGATCCGCAGGGTTTGGCCGGCTTGCACCAGCGGGGCATCGCCCGGCAGGCCGATCATCAGCAGGTCGCCGGCCTTCAGCGTGAGAAACTGGCCCAGGTCGGCGATCAGCGTGCCGGGCCGGCGGTGCAGCCGGTCCAGCGGCCATTCGTGGATGACCGCCCCGTCCGCTAGAAGGCGGATGCTTTTGGGCAGGGTCGGCGCCGCGAAGGCCCCCAGGGCGATGCGGCCGTCGCCGTTCTTCTGCGCAACCGCGGGCCGGTAGTAGCTCGAGGCCGGCAGCGACAGGTCGAGCACCAGCGCCGCACCGCCCAGGCAGGAGAACGCGTCGGGCTCGGTCACGAGCGTCGTGTCGCGGGCCACCAGCAGGGCCAGCGTCGCGGAGGCGACCAGCCCGCCGGCCGGCACGGTGACCGGTCCGGTCGCCACGCTGGCCAGCGGCTTCATGTAGACGACCGGCGCGCGCGGCGGGGCGGCATAGGGCTTCTCGTCGAACTGCGAAGCCAGCGCCGCGCGTTCGGGCGTGTCGTTCAGCACGACGCCGTAGATATTTCCTGCGAGTGTCACGGCGCGGCGTGCTCCTGCATCGTTATCACGTTAAGTTTGTCATGCCTGCTGGCTTGTGCCAACACCGGCGAATGTCCGACACCACCGACCTTCCGCCCTATCCCCGGTCGCTTGCCGGAACCCTGCTGGCGGCGCGGGAGGCGGTGATGGCGCCGATCCGGCCACTGCTGCGCGAGGCGGGCGTCACCGACCAGCAATGGCGGGTCCTGCGGGTGCTGGCCGATGGCGGTCCGCTCGACGCCAGCGGCATTGCCGAGAGCGCGCTGCTCTACGCTCCCAGCGTCACGCGGATCGTGCGCGAGCTGGTCGATCGTGGACTGCTCAGTCGGGCGACGAGCGAAAGCGATCGTCGCCGCTCGGTGATCGAGATCACGCCGGTTGGGCGCGAACTCGTGGGCCGCACGGCCGCACGGACCGCTCGGATGCTCGTTGCCTATGGCGAGGCGTTCGGCCCCGAACGTCTGGACCGCTTCGTCCTCGAAGCGGCGGCCCTGGCCGCAGCGCTGTCGCGCTTCGCCCCGTCCGATGCGGGAGAAGGCGGCTCCGACGAAGGATAAGCCGGGGCGCACGATGCTCAAGCGCCCAGGCGCTGGATCTTGTGCGTTCCCCTGGCCAGGGCGACGTTCTTCGTCTCCATGTAGAAGTCGAAGCTCCAGTCCCCGCCGTCGCGGCCGATGCCGCTGGCCTTGGTGCCGCCGAAGGGCGTGGGCAGATGCCGCACGTTCTCGCTGTTGACCCAGACCATGCCGACGTCGAGCGCATCGGAAACGCGGATCGCGCGGCCGACGTCGCCGGTCCACAGATAGCCGGCCAGACCGTATTCGACGGCATTGGCCTTGGCGATGGCATCGGCCTCGTCGTCGAACGGGATCGCCGTCAGTACCGGGCCGAAGATCTCTTCCTGGGCGATCCGCATCGTCTGCTGGGCGCCGGTGAACAGGGTCGGCTGGAAGAAGAACCCGGAGCTTCCCTCTACCGGGGCACCGCCCGCCGCGATCGTCGCACCTTCGACGCGGGCGATTTCCATGTAGCTTTCGACCTTGGCGAAGTGCTTGGGGTGGATCAGCGGGCCGACTTCGGTTGCCGGGTCGAATGGATCCCCCACCTTCAGGTTGCGCGCGCGCTCGGCGACCTTGGCGACGAAGCTGTCGTAGATCGAGCTCTGGACCAGGAGCCGCGACGACGAGGTGCAGCGCTGCCCGTTGAGCGAGTAGATCATGAACACCGCGGCATCGACCGCGCGGGCGAGGTCGGCATCGTCGAACACCACGACCGGGTTCTTGCCGCCGAGTTCGAAATGAACGCGCTTCAGCGTGGCGGCGCCCTGGCGCATGATGGCCGAACCGGTCGAGGACTCGCCGACGAAGGCGATCGCCTTGATGTCCTTGTGCTCGGTCAGGCGGCGGCCGGTAGTCTCGCCAAGGCCATTGACGGCGTTGAACACACCCGCGGGCACGCCGGCCTCGTGCGCGATCTCGACCAGCAGGCGCGCCGAATAGGGCGACCATTCGGCCGGCTTGTGGACCACGGTGCAGCCCGCAGCGAGCGCCGGCGCGATCTTCCAGGTCGAGAGCATGAACGGCGTGTTCCACGGCGTTATCACCGCCACCGGCCCGATCGCCTTGCGCGAAGTGTAGTTGAGGTGCTCGGCGGTGGGCAGGGCTTGGCCGTCCGCCGCAGCCGGAGCACGGTCGGCGAAGAAGCGGAAGTTCTCAGCGCCGCGCAGCGCCGCCTTCGACATGAAGCGCCACGCCTGGCCCGAATCGAGGCACTCGACCGCGGCGATCTCGTCGGCGCGTGCGACGATCAGGTCGGCCACGCGATTGAGGATCCTGCGCCGGGTTTCGGGCGCAGTGCCACTCCACTCGGCAAAGGAGTCCCGCGCGGCGGCGACGGCCGCCTCGACTTCGGCTTCGGTCGCATCCCGGACCTGTCCCAGCGTGGTGCCCGTGGAAGGATCGAGAACGTCGAAAGGGGCGCCTTGGCCCACTGTATTCCGCCCGGCAATGAAATGGCCGAGAGTGCCGTCACCGTTCGACTGAGCCATCCGATCGACCACGCCAAGGGCCAGGTCGCGCATAGAAGCCATTTCATATCTCCCGGTTCGCCGGCTCGGATCGCCCGCATGGTCACGAGGCTGGTTAGATTATCATGATAAGCAAATCAAGATATTTATTGTGATAAATATATCCCGGGTGTCGAAGCCCACGTCGGGTGTTGCCTTGTAACGATACGCATCGTATCGTCGAGTCGAGGTGGAAAGCCGGCTTGGCAACGGCTCCCCCGCCCGACGCAAAATCATCGGCTTGAGGTTGCTGGGCGTTAGATCCAGCGGCCTTTGGGAGAGGTCGGAGATGGATATTAGAGATTCTTCTTCGCGCTCGTGGCTGCGGGAGATGAAGGCGGTTCTGACTTTCCTTGCCGAAGGATTCGCGCCCTGTGCATCCGTCTATCGGTCGTCACTGCCTCCTTCGCGTGAGCAGTCGCGCGATATTGGCCGGCGCTGACGATTGATATGCCCGATAGCTGAGCGCCTGATCGGTTCGCAGAAGGCACCGAACAAGGGCACCTATTGATCGATCTCGCACGGCAAGCCCGGCGATGAGCTGGATCGAGCAGATGTAAAACTGGACGACGGAGAGACGACTTCGCGATCAGTTGGCGATTGCGCGCCCGTGTCGCGCAAATAGGTATTCTGGCACCAAGCCGGCTTGGCATGCTGCTGGTCGGGCACAGAGTTGTACCAGCCATAGAGCGCGAAGCGACGCCGCACCGGTTGCCTGGACGATTCCGTTGCTTTTAGAGACGCGTTCGGCAGTTCGTTCTCCTCTGTCCTGCTATCGGAAAGGGAGACACCACGAAGACGCGGCCGCACTTCGCAACGTGCTGACGCCCGGCGGGAAATGCCTATCCGATGACTATACAATCCTTGCCCAAAAGCACGCCCGCAGGTGTTGCGATCGATACCGGCCTTGCGGCTCGCGAACAGTTCGCCAGATCTCACGCCGGGCCCTGTGCGCTGCCGCTGGGCATAGTCCGGCCGCGCGACGAGGCCCAGATCGAAAGCCTGGTCCGCTGGGCGAACGGGACCGCGGTGCCGCTCGTCACCGTGAGTTCGCCGGGCGGACCGCGTCGGCGGGGCGACACCGCGATCGGTACGCCGGCACTGGTCGTCGATCTTTCGGGAATGGCTGGTGTGATCCATGCGAGTGGCCGGGACGCGATCGCGGTCATCGAGCCTGGCGTCACTTTTCCCGACCTAGACAGGGTGCTCCGCCCGCACGGCTTGCGTTCGTTCAAGCCGCTATTGCCCCGCCGCAGCAAGTCCGTGCTTGCGACCTACCTCGAGCGAGAGCCCATGGTTTCGCCGCAGGACCACTGGGATACCTCCGATCCGCTGGCGGCGCTCAGCTTCACTTTCGGTAATGGGGAACCGTTCCGCACCGGCGGCGCGTCCATCCCGGGGCCGCTCGAAACCAATCTGCAGCGCGGCAACCGCCAGATGATGTCGCTGGGGCCTGCCGGCACCGATTACACGCGACTTCTTTTGGGGTCGCAGGGGACGCTCGGCATAGTCCATTGGGCTTCGATCTATTGCGAGCGCATTCCGGCCCGCGAAGAGGCGTTGTTCTACGAGGTCGACGATTTTGCCCGGGCCAGCGATTTCGTGCGCAACCTGGCCTTGCGGCAAGTGTGGACACACTGTTTCATTCTCGACCGGACGCAAGCCGCCGCCGCGGCCGGGTTGATGGGCAGCGATTTCGCCCAAGCGGCTGCGAGCGCGGCCCCGAGATGGCTGGTCTATGTCGGTATCGCGGCGCCCGATGCGCGTCCGGATGACTGCATGGCCTGGAAGCGTGCGGAAGTGAGCGCCCTGGCGGCGCAGGCCGGCGTCCGCTTGGCCGACGAGACCGCGATCAGCGCTGCAACGCTCGCGCACCGGATTCAGGATTTGCCGGCGACGCCCTACAAGGATGCGCCGAGCGGCAGCCATCGTGAGGTCTTCTGCCTATCCCAACTGAACCGGGTCGAGACCTTGCTTGTCGCGGTAGGGCCCCTGATCGAACGGGCAACCGAACAGACCGATGGCGGGATCGCAGTTGGCATCTATGTCCAACCCACGGTGCAGGGCGCAAGCTGCCATGTCGATTTCACGCTGTTCCACCCTCCGCGGTTGGCCGCCGAGGCCGCCGCGCTGGATCGCCATATGGCGGAGCGCCTCGCCGACGCCGGGGGCTTCCTGAGCCGTCCCTATGGCGAATGGTCGGAGGTCGCTTACCGCCGCGACCCCGGCATCGTGCCCTACCTCCGCAAGGCCAAGGGAATGTTCGACCCCGCCGCGGTGCTCAATCCGGGCCGGCTTTGCTTCTGACAGCCGTCCCGACCGACCGAGATCCCGGAGACAGAAGACATGAGCCTCGAAGACCGCATCGCCTACCTCGAAGCCTGCACTCGCTGTTCGCAGTGCAAGTTCGTCCCGGTGCCGGCCAGCCGCGAATTTTCCAGCATCTGCCCGAGCATCGACCATGGCCAGTTCCATGCCTTCAGCGGCGGGGGCAAGGTCATTACCAGCTATGCGCTGCACAGCGGGGTGGCGGAGATCACGCCGAAGGTCGTTGAAAGCGTTTACGCCTGCACGATGTGCGGCGGCTGCGACGTGGCCTGCAAGGCGAACATGGGCGAGGAGGTGGAGCCGCTCGACTCGCTCTACGAGCTTCGCGCGCATGTGGTCCGCGAGGGGGCGGCACCCGAGGCACTGGCGCGGATGGTCGACGCCCTTCGGCATGAAGGAACGCACCTGGGGCCCCGCGCGGAACGCAGCTTCTGGGCGGAAGGGCTGGGCCTCAAGGATGCGATTGCCGAGCGGGTGGACGTTCTCCTCCATGTCGACGGCGAGAACGCCTTCGACCGTGCCCAGTGGCCGCAGCTCAGGGCGCTGGTCCGCATGCTGCAGGCCGCCGCCGTGGATTTCGGCATCACCTACGACGCGGAAAGCGATTCCGGCGGCTTTGCCTACGATCTCGGCTTTCAGGACGATGCGCGCGAGCTTGCCCGGCACCAGCAGAGGCTGTTGAGGCAGTCCGGCGCCTCGATCCTGCTCTGTGCCGGCGCGGGCGCCTATGCGGCCTTCCGCGGGCATTATCCGCGTCTTGGGATCGGGCTGGACGGCGTCAGGATCGTCCATTCGACCGAGTTCGTGGCCGAACTGCTGGAAAGCGGGCGGCTCGCGCTGAAGGCGTCGGCGGCGCTCACCGCGACCTACCACGACCCGTGCCGCCTTGGCCGGTTGAGCGAGCCCGTCGAGCCCTGGTCCGGCAAGATGATCGACGTCCTCAACATCCTGACCGTTCCCGACAGCACCCGTCCGGTACGGTTCGGGGTCAAAGGGCAATACGATGCGCCCAGGCGGTTGCTCCGGCACGTCGAAGGCCTCGAGTTGGTCGAAATGGAGCGGAGCCGCGAGTTCGCCTATTGCTGCGGGGCGGGCTCGGGCGTGGCGGAGGCCTATCCGGCGATGGGTGACAAGGCAGCCCTCAGCCGTCTCGACGAAGCTCGCAAGACCGGGGCGTCCTGTGTCGTTACCGCCTGCGGAGGGTGCCAGCGGCACCTCGCCGCCACTGCGGCCCGCCATTCGGTCGACATCGAGGTGCGCGGCATCTTCGAATTCCTTGCCAACGCGATCTGACGGGGCCGGTCATGCAGAAGATCCCCACTCACGTATACGCCGACCTCGCCGCCATCGTCGGCGAGGAAAACATCAGCGACGATCCGGCGTTCCTTGCCAGCCATGATTGGCACGACCTGGGCGGAACGCCGCTGGTCCTGCAGGGCAAGCTGCCGGGCGCGGTGATCATGCCGGGCTCGACCGAGGAAGTGGCGGCGGTCGTCAAGGCGTGCAATCGCCATGGATTGCCCTTCAAGGCCCACAGCACCGGCTTCGGCGGGGCTTCGGGCGTGGCCACCGCGGGTTCGCTCGCGGTCGATCTGCGCCGGATGAACCGCCTGGAGATCGACGCCGAAAACCGCATGGCGATCATCGAGCCCTATGTCACCGCCGGCGAACTGCTGGCCGAGGCGATGCGACACAACCTCATGTGCCACATCATCGGCGCCGGGCCGATCCACTCGCCGCTGGCCTCGGCCGCGGCCTTCATGGGGGTGGGTGTTCCGGGCAACCACACCGGCAACAACGCGCGCAACCTCCTGTCGCTCGAATGGGTCACGCCCGAGGGAGAAATCGTCCGGATCGGCAGCTCGGCCAGCGAGGCCGGCTGGTTCACCGGAGACGGACCGGGTCCGGGGTTCCGCGGCATGATCCGCGGCATAACCGGCACTTCCGGCGGTCTCGGCATCTTTACCCGCATCGGCTACAAACTCTACCCCTGGGCCGGACCGGCCAAGCTGGAATGGACCGGACAGCATCCCGAACGCGGCGTTAGGCTCCCGGAGAACTTCTCGTTCCACCAGCTGGATTGGCCCACGTTCGAAGCCATGACCGAGGCCACTCAGAAATTGACGGCGGCCCGTGTTCCGATGATCATCACGCGCACCCCGCCGGTGGGCGTGGGGATGATGATAACCCCGACCAATCGCGCCTATTACGAGGCGAAAGCCGGCGGAACCCTGCCGCCGATCGCTCGCAAGGACGGGGAATGCGGTTGGTCGGTGATCCTGATGGGCTGGTCGCCGGCCGAACTGGCCTGGAAGCAGGGGGTGCTCGGCGACGTCCTGCGGGCGACCGGCGGACGCGAGCTCGCCATCGCGGAGGAGCATCGCGAGCTGCTGGCCGCGAACCTGCTGACGTCGATCTACGTTGCACGCTTCCTGCGCATGGGCAGTTCCGCGACGATCAGCTTGGGTGTGGTCGATTCGATCGATCTGCTACCCAAGCTGATGCGGCAGACGGACGAACTGATCGGCGATCAGTCGAAGCCGGGCGGACCGTTCCTGGAAGCGGATACCGAACAGAACTGGATGTGGCTGAGCGAAGGCCGGCACCTGTGGAGCGAGAACAATCCCGTAGTCCGGCGCGACAACCCCAGAAGCTTCGGGGCCGGGGTCTATTTCCTGCTTCGCTCCTTCTTCCAGTCTGAGAAGGATTCGGTGGGGCTTGCCGCCTTCATGCAGGGCGAGGGCGCCGATCTTTTCGGACCAAGCCATGGCAACGTCCAGAATTGGATGCGCCGGACCAAGACCTTGTTCGACCCGCGCAACCTTTCGGATTCGCCGACTTACACCCGAGTGGAGCCGCCCAAGGAAGCCAGGATATTCCCGGTCGCCAAGCGCATTCTGTTCCACCCGTGGTTCGCGCCCGTGTTCCGCCGGATGCTGTCAAAACCGAGGTGACCTTTCCCGGGCGCCCCTGGATCAGGAAGGAATTTGCCCCGCGTCCGTTCCCAGCACCACGTCGCGATGTTCGACGAGCCACTGACGGAGGGTGACGGGTTTGCGGCCGAGCGTGCGCTCGACGAAGTCGTTGCGGGCCCAGACCACCTCGTTGTCTTGCTCATACTGAAAGAAGTTCCATAGCTGGTCCCGCATCGGGCCCATGAAGGAATATTCAGCGTAGAAGGCTTCCCTTGAGCCGTCATAGCCGATCGGCTCGCCATAAAGTTCGCTCATCATCGCGGCGACTTCTTGGAAGCGCAGGAGATCATGGCCGTTGTTCAGGGTGTGGAACTGCCCAATGTGGCGGTGATTGTCGGACAGGAACAGCTTGCCCGCGACTTCGGCGATGTCGCGCGGATCGATCCATGGCACCAGGCGCTCGGGCCAGATCAGCTTGCGTTCGCGGCGGACGCTGGTGCCGAGTCCCAACCGCATGAAATTGTCCATGAAGGTTGCGCCGAAGTTCAGGTACGTGACCGGTAGCCCGCTGTCGTCCAGGATCCGCTTGGCGATCGGGTTCTGGATTTCCAGCCCCCAACGCGAGGCACGCAATTCGGCGGGAATCCGGTGGGGGTTCGCTTCCGGCTGCAGTCCCATCGAGCGGAGCATGTGGACCAGACAGCCCGATGCCTTCACCGCATCGACCATGTTGGTCGTGCAGATCTGCTCGTCGATCCCTCCGGGGGCAATGAAGAAAATGCCCTCCATGCCGTCGACTGCGGCAAACAGCGCTTCCCGGTCGGTGAAGTCCGCGCAAACGACTTCCGCGGATGGGAAGCGTTGCCGCAGGCTCGCCGCGGTTTCTTCCTTTCGCGACGCCAGCCGCAAGCGGATCGAGGGAGCTTCTCGACCCAAATATTCCGCCAGCGGACCACCGATGTGATCGCCGGCTCCGAAGATCAGGACACTGCGCGGGATCGGCTTGCGATTGTAGCCCAAGGTCACCTCTCCTGTTTCGATGTCTCGTCCGGGCGCTTCTCGCCGGCTGGCGGTGCTTAACACTTGCACTTCCGGTTGAACCGCCCGGCGCGTCTGCCATGCCGACGGTTTCGTCCAAGGCTGGCCCGGCGATCTTCTGCTGGCCGGCAAAAGCTGCTCTTACTCGGGTCTTGGGAATTCGCCGCAGGGCAGGCCGATGCGGCGGAGGCGGAGAGAGACTTCGAAGGCATGGCATGCGTCCGGTAATTGCCGATTTGGTGGCTCACGGCGCCCGCCGGTTCGCAAGCGCACCGGCCATTGACTTTCCAGGCGTCCGCGCGCTGCGCTTCGATGAAGTGGAGGTGCTGGCGGGCCGGTTTGCCGGTGGGCTGGCCGCGCTGGGTATCGCGCCAGGCGATCATATCCTGTTGCACCTGCCCAATTCCTGGCAGTGGATCGTAGCCTATCACGCGATCGCGCGGCTTGGCTGCGTTGTCGTTCCGGCGAATATCCTGAACAGTCCGGCGGAAGTGTCGTACATGGTGGCTGATGCCGGGGCGAAGGCCCTGATCGCGCCGGCCGACCGGCTGGCGGCCATAGCTTGTCCTTCGATCGTGATCGCCGTGGACGAAGCGGTGGGCGCTACGGCGTTCGACAGCCTGCTCGCGGCGGAGTGGCGCGCACCGGAAGAGGTCGCACCCGACGCGCTCTTCACGATCGGCTACACTTCCGGAACGACCGGAAGGCCCAAGGGCGCAATGCTGACGCATGGCAACATCTTCGCCAGCGTGGCCATGACCGCGACAGCCCACGTGCGCACACACGCAGATCGGGTCTATTCGGCCCTGCCGTTTCCGCACGTCTACGGCAATGTCGTGATGAACTGCTGCTTCCTGACCGGCGCGCACCTGACGGCGCCGGTACGGTTCGATGCCGGGGAGGCGCTGGCGGCGATCGGCGAGCGCGGCATCACGCTCTTCGAGGGCGTGCCAACGATGTACTATCAGATGCTGGCGCATCCGGCGCTGGGCGAGGCGGATTTCGGCACTGTGTCGCGCTGCACCGTGGGCGGGCAGACCATCCCCGCCGCGAAGCTGGAAGCGATCGTCCGCCGCTTCGGTTGCCCCGCGTTGGAACTATGGGGCATGACCGAGCTTGGCGGCCCGGCAACCACCCATTCGCCGTACTGGCCTGCGCGGCACGGCTCGATCGGCTTGCCCTTTCCCGGAATGGAGGCACGCATCGCCGATCCCGACGATCCGGGCCGAGATGCAGCCAACGGCCGGGCCGGCGAGCTGATGGTCCGCGGGCCACTGGTTATGCAGGGATACTGGAATCGGAGCGAAGCCACCGCCGAGGCCATCGACGCGGATGGTTGGCTGGCGACCGGAGACGTGGCGATCCGCGACGGGGACGGTTACCTGTTCATCGTCGACCGTAAGAAGGACATGATCCTCACGGCCGGTTACAATATCTATCCGGCCGAACTCGAACAGGTCATCGCCCAGCATCCTGCGGTCGCGATGGCCGCGGTGGCGGGCATTCCGGACGACGAGAAGGGCGAAGTGCCGGTGGCGCATATCGTGCTGCTGCCTCGGGTCGAAACCGACGCAGGGGAAATCCTCGCCCACTGCCGCGCACGGCTTGCCGCCTACAAGGTCCCCCGCGTCATCCATTTCGTCGAGGATCTGCCCAAGACCAGCACCGGCAAGATCATGCGCCGCGAACTGAAAACCCAGGTCGAAAGGACCTTGCCATGACTACCTCGTTCGATTCCGGCTATACCCTCACCATCGATGGCCGCGCGGTTGACGCACTATCGAGCTTTGCCGCCTACAACCCGGCCACCGAAGAGATCATCGCACAGGTCCCCGATGCCACCACCGGGCAGCTGGAAGATGCCGTCGCGGCCGCACGGCGGGCCTTTCCCGCCTGGTCGGCGCGGCCGATCGAGGAGCGTCAGGCCCTGGTCGCGCGCATCGGCGACGTGATCGAGGCGCATGCCGAGGACTTCATGCACCTGCTCACCAAGGAACAGGGCAAGCCGCGCGCGGGCGCCGAATGGGAAATCTTCGGATCGGTTATCTGGTGCCGGGAGATCGCCACGCAATCGCTTCCCAATGAAGTGGTCGAGCAGGCCGAGGGCCGCACCGTCGAGACGCGCCGGGTACCGCTTGGGGTGGTGGGGGGCATCACCCCGTGGAACTTTCCGGTTCTGCTGGCGATATGGAAAATCGCCCCGGCATTGGTCGCGGGGAACACGATGGTGCTCAAGCCTTCGCCCTGGACCTCGCTATGCACGCTCAAGCTGGGCGAACTGTTGCGGGGCGTTCTGCCGGCCGGAGTGCTCAACATCGTCTCGGGCGGCAACGAGCTTGGCGAGCGGCTGGTGAAGCATCCCGGCGTCAACAAGATCAGCTTCACCGGATCGACCGCCACTGGGCGGCGCATCATGGAAAGTGCCTCGGGCAATCTCAAGCGCGTCACGCTCGAACTCGGGGGGAACGATCCTGCGATCGTTCTGTCCGATGTCGATGTCGAGGAGACCGCCAAGCAGCTCTTCTGGGCCGCGTTCCAGAACAGCGCGCAATTCTGCGTGGCGGCCAAGCGGCTCTATATCCACGAGGATATCTATGACGACCTGTCGCAGGCGCTCGTCCGGTTCGCCAGCACGGTCGTCGTCGGCGATGGTTCCCAGCAGGGTAGCCAGCTGGGGCCGATCCAGAACAGGATGCAGTTCGAGAAGCTCAAGGACCTCTTCGCCGACGTGAAGGCGAATGGGCAGAAGGTCCTGCTGGGCGGCGAGATCGGCGGTGGGCCGGGCTATTTCGTCCCCGTCACGATCGTCGACAATCCGCCCGAGGACAGCCGCGTGGTGACCGAGGAGGCCTTCGGACCGATCCTGCCCCTGTTGAAGTTCTCGGATCCGGACGACGTGATCCGCCGCGCGAACGATACCGAATATGGCCTGGCGGCCTCGGTCTGGGGCAAGGATATAGCCAAGGCGCGCGCCATTGCGGAGCAGATCCAGGCCGGCACGGTGTGGATCAACGAGATCCACAGCTTCTCTCCCCACGTCGCTTTCGGTGGCCACAAGCAATCGGGCATCGGCATCGAGAACGCGCTCGATGGCCTGAGCGAATATACCAACGTCCAGACCATCGTGACCCGCGAGGCGATGGCAGCGCTCTGAGGCCTGCCGCCCGCGATGCGCTTCGCGGTAGGGGAAGGCGCGCTCAACGCGAGCGCCGTTGCCGCACCCGCGAAGGGTGGCGGCGGCGAAAGTCCTTGGGAGTTTGGCCGGTCGCCTGCCGAAATGCTTCGCGGAATGCCGCTTCCGACTGATAGCCCAGATTCTGGGTTAGCGAGGTGACGGTCACGTCGCTCGACGCCAGAGCCTCCTGCGCCAGATGCATGCGCCACGACCGGAGGTAATGCATCGGGGTCTGTCCGAGCCGCTCGTGGAATTTCTCGGCGAAGCCGGATCGCGAAAGGCCTGCGATCCGGGCCAGTTGGGCGACGTTCCAGCTTCTTCCGGGCGATTGATGGATCGAGGTGAGTGCCCGGGCAATTCGCGGATCGGCGAGCCCGGCGAGCCAGCCGATGTCGTCGGTTCTGCCGGTCAGCGCGAAGGCTCTGACGACATGGGTCAGCAAGAGCTGGGCGGTCTGCGCGGCCATTGCCGCGAAGCCGGGCAGTTCCGGGTCCATGTCGAGAAGATTGGCCAGGATGGCGTCGGTGAAGACGCGTTCCTTCTCGGTGCAGCGGACCACCATCAGTTCCGGAAGCGCCGCCATCAGCGGACCGAGGCGGTGGACGTCGAAACCGAACGTTGCCGAGACGATTCGGGTGAGACCGCCTCCGCCTCCCGCGCTGACGAAAATGGGGCGCTCCATTATCACGCCGGGCGCCATGTTCTTGACGTTGAGCTTGGTCAGGAGCGGCGCGACGTCTTCCGCGCGTTCCTCCGGCGAAGACAGCAGCGCATGGTTCTTCCCATAGGTTCCTCGGGGCAGGAGAATGGTATCGCCGCTTTCGAGGAGTATGGGCTCCCGCTCGGGGACTACCAGCCACAAGCGGCCTTCCGTGACGGTCAGGCTGATCGGCACGACAACCTCTGCCGTTTCGATGCCGAAGGGTTCGGTCAGGTCGAAAATGAACAGCGAGGACGAGTTGACCCGCAGGAAGGAGAGGACGTAGCTGAGGAAGTCCAGACTGCTCATGCAGACATCCGCTACCCGTCCCTTGCAGTTTTGGTGCATCCCCCCGGGGCCTGCCACTGCCTGAAGCTCATTTCTAGGCACGACGCCTCGCCTTGTCTACCACGGCCGGCCTGACCGAGAAGGAGTATCGGATACGATGCGTATGGCAATGCCGTGCCCTCTCTGAATACGCGGCGACTTGGGCAATCATTCTTCGCGAAACGACTTCGCCCGCTCGGCATGCGGCAGGTGGCGGTTTGCCCCTTGCGCTGAGACCCAGGCGGGAGTTATTTACGGAACGACGCGTTTCTAAAATTGGATTCGCCTGATCGACGGAGTTGCGGCAATGAACATTACGGGGCCCGAAGGGCTGCTCATGGGGGTCGACGACCTGGCGGAATCCCGCCGTTTCCTCAACCTGTACGGACTGAAGGAGCTCGATTTCGGCCGCAAGGGCGCGTCGTTCGAGGCGCTCGACGGCAGCGGCGTCGAACTGCGCTTGCTCGACGATCCGTCGCTTCCCGCCGCGAACGTCAAGGGTCCGACCCTGCGGGCTTCGATCTGGGGAGTGAAGGCACCGGCCGATCTGGATGCCATCGCGGAGGAACTGGGCAAGGATCGCAAGGTCACGTGGGAGGACGGCATGGTGCAGTCCGCGGACGACGACGGGAATGCGCTATTCTTCCGCGTCTCTCGTCGCCGCCCCTATTCCGCGCCTGGTTTCGATACGAATATTGCGGGCCACAGTTCACCCCGCTTCAATACCCGCGTGGATTTCGACGAGCCCGGCCCGGCCCGGCAGATGGGGCATGTCGTCTACTGGACGCACGACCCGAAGGAGGCGATCAAGTTCTATCGCGATCGTTTGGGGTTCCGGATCACCGATTCATTCATCGACAACATGGGCGTGTTCGCCCGCGCGCAAGGCCATTCGGATCATCACAGCCTGTTCCTGATGCGTCACTTCCAGCCCGACGCGCCGCCGGGCTTTCAGCATGCGGAATTCACCTTCGGCGGAGTGCAGGATGTGTTTGCCGGAGGCTACAAGCTGCGCCATGCGGGGTTCGAAACGGCGCGGGGGCCGGGGCGGTTCGAACTTGGTTCGAACTGGTATTGGTACTTCAAGACGCCGATGGGCGGGGCTTTCGAGCTCGGCGCCGACATGGACCAGATCGACGACAACTGGATCGCCGGCGAGTTCGCGCATCCGGGCGTTACCGGCGGCTGGTACTTCGATTTCAACGACGAGTGGTCCCGCGTCCGCTGAACGGCCGGGCCGCCCCGCCGCGAGCACCCTCGCGGCGGGGGCTGATCAGAAGCCGACTTCCCCGGCGCCCTTGAGGCCCAGCATCTCGCGGGCTTCGTCCGGAGTGGCGATTTCGAGGCCGAACTCGTCCAGTATCCGGCGGACCTTGGCGACTTGTTCGGCGTTCGACGTCGCCAGCTTGCCCTTGCCGATATAGAGGCTGTCTTCGAGGCCCACGCGCACATTGGCGCCCATCAGGGCGCCCATCGCCGCCAGGCGCATCTGGTGCACGCCCGCCGCGAGAATGGACCACCGGTAATCGTTGCCGAACAGCCGGTCCGCGGTCCGCTTCATGTGCATGAGGTCTTCCGGGTGGGGGCCGATCGCGCCGCGCAGGCCGAAGACCGACTGGATGAAGAATGGCGGCTTCACCAGCCCACGCTCCGCGAAATATTGCAGCGAATAGAGGTGGCCGATGTCATAGCATTCGAATTCGAAGCGGGTGCCGCCCTTGTGGCCCACCTCGGTGATGATCCACTCGATATCCTTGAACGTATTGCGGAAGATCAGGTCGGCGGTCGCCGCCAGGAAAGGCTGCTCCCACTCGAACTTCCATTGGCGGTCGCGCAGGGCCAGCTCGGACAGGTTGAGGTTGATCGAGCCCATGTTGAGCGAGGCCATTTCCGGCTTCAGCACCTGGGCCGCCAGGGCTCGCTCGGGGACGGGAACGCCGGGCCCCCCGCCGCCCGTCGAAATGTTGATGACCGCATCGGTCGCGCCCTTGATGCGCTGAAGAAAGCGCTGGAACACCGCGGGGTCGCCCGTCGGCCGGCCATCCTCGGGATTACGGGCATGCAAATGCACGATGGCCGCGCCGGCTTCGATTGCGGCGATCGAGTGATCGGCGATCTCGTCGGGGGTGACGGGCAGATGCGGCGACATCGAGGGCGTATGCGCGCCGCCGGTGATCGCGCAGGTAATGATGACTTTGCTCATGGCTCGTTTCCATGCTCCCAAGGGTACCACGACGAACGTCGCACATCGCTAAATACGATCCGATGCGTTTAGTTTTATCTACATGTCAGCTTGCTGAGATCGCGTCAAGCGTAGCACCAAGCATGGGCGTAAGTTTGAGCTTGTCGCCGAATGCTCCGGCTATCGCTACCCCCGGCAGAGACCCGGCATGCGCAGTAACGGAACGAATGGTATTGAAATTTGCCTGAGTCTACCGGCGAGCGCATGTCGCACCCGTACGGGGCACAACCGCACGTGGGGCCTTCGTCATCCGCGGTCATTCCGCATAGTGTGCGGTAGTCTTAGCGCGGACTTCGTCGGGGGTCACGCCAGGGGCGAGTTCGATGAGCTTGAAGGGCGAGGCGTGGTCGCTTCGCTGGAAGACGGCGAGGTCGGTGATGATCATGTCGATGACGTTCTTGCCGGTGAGGGGCAGGGTGCAGTGGGGGATGAACTTGGCGCTGCCGTCCTTGGCGGTGTGCTCCATGACGACGATGATCTTCTTGACCCCGGCGACG
>JBQCGM010000134.1:0-13519 GCA_051955585.1 Novosphingobium sp. | reverse complement strand
ATGGGCGGCGTGGGCTATGCCGGCGTCGACAACGACGTGTTCTACATGGATCAGACCATGATGCTGCTGGCCGACGCCAAGAAGATGGTCGAGGACATCGTTAAAGCGTTGGCGCACTGATGAGGCGATCCGACCAAGGATTCGTCATTGCGAGCGTAGCGCGGCAATCCAGGGCCCGGCGCACTGCCGTCCTGGATTGCCGCGGGGCTGCGCCCCTCGCAATGACGAAGCGAGGGGGGGCGTTGGCCTTGGGTCTCGCGCTCGCCCTGTCGGGCTGCGTGGAGAAGATCGCCGAGCACAAGGTTCGCGCCGCGCTCGTCGATGCCGGGCTGTCGCGGCCGGTGTCGGACTGCATGGCGCGGCGGATGGTCGATCAACTGACGATCTCGCAGCTCCGCAAGCCCCAGGCGCTGCAGGGCGAGAAGCGCTCGGTAATGGACTATGTCGCCGCGGTGCGCCGCGTCGGGGACGCGGAGGTGTTCAAGGTTACCGCCGCAGCGGGCGCGGTTTGTGCGACGGGTTTTGTGCGATAGGCGGTAAAACGTAGGGCGCGGCGCTGGACCTCGCGGGCAGGCTTGAATAAGCCACCGCCGAACGGGGGCATTTCATCGCCATTTCCTCGGAAGGATCGCTTTTGCGCAAACTCGGCTTGATCGGCGGCATGAGCTGGCTGTCGACCCGCACCTATTACGAGCACATCAACAAGCTGGTGGAAAAGCGCGCCGGCAGCCCGGCCTCAGCGCCGATGCTGATCGAGAATCTCGATTTCCGCGAGCTCATCCGGCTCTCGACGCCCGAGGACTGGGCGCGTGCCGCCGGCGTGCTGACCGATAGCGCCAAGCGGCTCGAGCAGGCCGGCGCCGGCGCGATCGTCATTGGCACCAATTCGATGCACAAGGTTTACGATGAGGTCGCTGGAGCGGTCTCGGTGCCGGTGCTGCATATCGCCGATTGCGTGGGCGAGCGGATGGTCGGCAAGAAGGTCAGGAAGGCGGCGCTGCTCGGCACCCGCAACGTCATGCTGGAAAGCTTCTACCGCCAGAAGCTGATCGCCCGCGACATCGAGCTGCTGCCGCCTAAGATGCCCGACGTCGAGGCGCTGGACAAGATCATCTACGACGAGCTCATCAAGGGCAAGGCGAGCCGCCAGTCCGAGCGTGTGCTCAAGACGATCATCACCAACCTGGCGCAGGACGGCGCCCAGGCGATCGTGCTTGGCTGCACCGAGCTGGAGATGATCGTCGACGTCGATGCCAACGTGCTACCGATCTTCGACTGCACCCGCATCCACGCCGAGGCCGCCGCGGACTGGATACTGGGCGAATGAGCCGTTCGGCGTGAAGCGCGCGCCCTTCGCTTCCGATCCAGCCCAGACCCGCGGGCGCGAGTTCGCGCTGGAAGGGGCGCTGGCCCGCGGGCCCCGCAACGACTACCAGCGCGACCGCGACCGGATCATCCATTCGATCGCGTTCCGCCGCCTGCGTCACAAGACCCAGGTCTTCGTCGCCCCCGACGGCGATCACTACCGCGTCCGCCTGACCCACAGCCTGGAGGTCGCGCAGATCGGCCGGGTCGTCGCCCGCGCGCTCGGGCTGGACGAGGACCTGACCGAGGCGCTGTGCCTGGCCCACGACATCGGCCATCCGCCCTTCGGTCACGCCGGCGAGGACGCGCTGAACGAAGCGCTCAGGGAGCAGGGCGGCTTCGACCACAACGCCCATTGCCTGCGGACGCTGATGCGGCTGGAATCACCCTATTGCGAGCACGACGGACTGAACCTGACCTGGGAGTTGCTCGATGGCCTGGCCAAGCACAATGGCCCGGTGGAGGCCCCCAACTGGGCCCTGGCCGAGCTCGACGCCGCCTGGCCGCTGGATCTCGGCCGCTGGCCATCGCTTGAGGCGCAGGTCGCCGCGCTGGCGGACGACATCGCCTACGACAACCACGACATCGATGACGGTTTGCGCGCCGGTTTCCTTCAATTGGACGAACTGCTCGAACTGGACTTCGTCGCCGAGCAGTGGCGCGCGGTCGAGCGTCGTTTCCCCGGTGCCCCGCGCGACCGGCAATTGCGCGAGCTGGTCCGCAGCCAGATCGGGCTGATGGTCAACGATCTGATCGAGGAAACCCGGGCGCGGACAGTGGGCTTGGAAAGCGTCGAGCAGGTCCGCGGCGCCTCAGGACCCCGCGCGGCGTTCTCTTCCGAGCTGGCCGATCAGGAGCGCCGGCTGAAGCGGTTCATGTATGCCAAGCTCTACTACCACCCCGAGCAGATCGAGACCGCGGAGCGCGCCCGCCAAGTCACCGCCGCGTTGTTCGCCGCCTATGCGAACGACCCTGCGCTGATGGGCGAGGGGTGGGCCCGGCGCCTCCCTTCCGCCGAGCCCCAGCGCAGCCGCCACATCGCCGATTTCATCGCCGGCATGACCGACCGCTATGCCATCGCCGCTCACGCCAGGATCTACGGCCGCACGCCCGAGGGCCTGCAGAACGTGTGAGGTCAAGCCTCTCCCCTTCCAGGGAGGGCGTCGACAGCAGCGGCCCGGCCCGCTAACGCCCGCTCGAGGGGAGAGGAGACACCTTGACGCCACCAACTCGCATCTGCCTCGTCGGCGCGACGGGCCTGATCGGCTCGCGCCTGATTGCCGCGGCGGTTGGTCGGCACGACGTGCGGCTGGTCGCCGTCGCCCGGCGCGAGGTGCCACTGCCCAAGGGCGCGCGGATGGAGGTGCTGGTGGCCGACACCTTGGGCTGGGCCGATGCCGTCGCCGCGACCAATGCCAAGGTCATGGTCTGCGCGCTCGGAACGACCTGGCGCAATGCCGGCAAGGACGAAGCGGCGTTCCGCGCGGTGGATCACGACCTCGTGCTCGAATGCGCCAAGGCAGCCAAGGCGGCGGGCATTCCTCACTTGATCCTGGTTTCCTCGGCCGGGGCCAACCGGCACGCGCGCAGCCGCTACCTGCGGGTCAAGGCCGAGACCGAGGAGGCGCTGATCAAGCTCCATCTCAAGCGGCTCGACATCCTGCGCCCCGGCCTGCTGGTCGGCCGCCGCGCGGAGCGCCGTCCGCTCGAGCGGCTGGCCATGCTGGTGAGCCCGATCGCCGACCGGCTGATGCTGGGGCGCGTGGCGCGGTTTCGTTCGATCAAGGCGGATATGCTGGTCCAGGCGATCCTCGGCCTGGCGAAGGAGAAGGCCGGCGGGCGCTTCGTCCACGAGGGCGACATGCTGAAGCGGGCGGCCCGGCGGGGATTACTGCCGCTGCACGGTTGACTCCGGCGCCGGGAAAGGTCCTGTGGGGAAGCCTTCCCCAGGAGCATTTCGGCGTGAGCCAGACCCCCGAACTTGACGACGAAGACACTTCGGACCCGATCGAGCCCTTGGTTCTCCCGCTCGATGCCTGGCACCGTGCGCGGGGCGCACGGATGGTCGATTTCGCCGGCTACCAGATGCCCGTGCAATATACCGGCGAAGGCGGGGGCATCATTGCCGAGCACCTCTGGACGCGCGAGAACGCCGGGCTCTTCGACGTCAGCCACATGGGCCAGCTAGAAATTAGCGGTGAAGGCGCTGCCTTGGCCCTGGAAATGCTGCTGCCTGGGGACATTTCGGCCCTGCAGCCAGGGCGGCTGCGTTATTCGCTGCTGCTCAACGAAGCGGGCGGAATCCTCGACGACCTGATGGTCACCAATCGCGGCGACCATTTCTACCTCGTCGTCAACGGGGCGACCAAGTGGGATGACATCGGCCACCTGCGCGAGCACCTGCCCGATGAGATCGCGCTGAACCACCTCGACGAGCACGGCCTGCTTGCCCTGCAGGGGCCGAAGGCCGCCGCGGCGCTCGCTCGGCTCGGGCTGGAGCCGGCCTTCCCCGGAATGCCGCAGCTTGCCGAGCTCAAGTTCATGCAGGCCGGGCCGTTCCTGTGGGCGGGGCGTCCGCTCGGCGTCAGCCGCTCGGGCTATACCGGCGAGGACGGCTTCGAGATCTCGGTGCGGGGCGGGGACATCGCCGCCCTGGCCGACGCGCTCTGCGTCCAGCCGGAGGTCAGACCGATCGGCCTCGGCGCGCGCGATTCGCTGCGGTTGGAGGCCGGGCTGCCGCTCTACGGCCATGACCTGACCGAGCAGACCGACCCGATCAGCGCTGGCCTGGGCTTCGCCGTCTCCAAGCGCCGCCGCGCCGAAGGCGGCTTCCCCGGCGCGGCGCGCGTGCTGGGCCTGCTGGCCGAAGGCGCGCCGACCGCGCGGGTCGGCTTGGCGCTCGAAGGCCGGATGGCCGCGCGTGAGGGGGCGGGGGTCTTCTTCGGCGAGCGGCAGGTCGGCCAGGTCACCTCGGGCGGATTCTCGCCCAGCCTCCAGGCGCCGATCGCCATGGCTTATGTCGAGGCGGAGTTCGCGGCGCCCGGCACCGCCGTGGAACTCGACAACCGCGGCCGGCGTCTCTCCGCCAGGGTCGTGCCCATGCCTTTCGTCCCCCACCGCTATCATCGAGGAGCCCCGCAGTGAGCCGTTTCTTCACCAAGGATCACGAGTGGATCGACGTCGAGGGCGAGACCGGCACGGTCGGCATCACCGACTATGCCCAGGGCCAGCTCGGCGACATCACCTTCGTCGAGCTGCCCGAGATCGGCCGCCTGGTCGAGAAGGCCGAGAGCGTCGCCGTGGTCGATTCGGTCAAGGCCGCCTCGGATGTCTACACCCCGGTGAGCGGCACGATCAGCGACGCGAACGGCGCGCTGGAGGGCGAGCCGGAGCTGGTCAACAACGATGCCGAGAAGGGCGGCTGGCTCTTCCGCCTGAGCCTCGCCAACCTCGGCGAGCTCGGCGAGCTGATGGATAAGGCGGCCTACGACGCCTACGTCGCCGGGCTCTGAGACCATGCGCTACCTGCCGCTGACCGCCGCCGACCGCGCGGAGATGCTCTCCGTGATCGGGGCGGGTTCGGTCGAGGACCTGTTCGCCGACGTTCCCGCCTTCGCTCGCCTGCCGGGGCCGGTGCCCGGCCTGTCGCGCCATGCCAGCGAGATGGCGGTCGAGCGGCACATGACCGCCCTGGCGGCACGGAACGTCAGCGCGGGATCGGTGCCGTTCTTCCTTGGGGCAGGGGCCTATCGCCACCATATCCCGGCCTCGGTCGACCACCTGATCCAGCGCGGCGAGTTCCTGACCGCCTATACGCCCTACCAGCCCGAGATCGCGCAGGGCACGCTGCAGGTGCTGTTCGAATTCCAGACCCAGGTCGCCCGGCTGCTCGGCACCGAGGTCGCCAATGCCTCGATGTACGACGGTTCGACCGCCTGCTGGGAAGCGATCGCCATGGCGGGCCGGATCACCCGCAAGAAGCGCGCGGTGCTCTCTGGCGGCCTTCATCCGCACTATGTTTCGACGATCCGGACAATGGCCAAGTTCACTGGCGACGTGATCGATGCGCGCCTGCCCGTGCTGGAAGAAGTCGCCGATGATCAGGCGGTTATTGCGGCAATCGATGACGCCACTTCATGCGTGGTCGTCCAGTATCCGGACATCCTCGGCCGCATTCCCGACCTGCCCGCCATCGCCGCCGCCGCCCAGGCCAAGGGGGCGCTGCTGATCGCGGTGGTGACCGAGCCCGTGGCGCTGGGCCTGATCGCCTCGCCGGGCGAGCTCGGCGCCGACGTCGTCGTCGGCGAGGGGCAGTCGCTCGGCGTCGGCCTGCAGTTCGGCGGTCCCTACCTCGGCCTGTTCGGCTGCCGCGAGAAGTTCGTGCGGCAGATGCCCGGGCGGCTCTGCGGCCAGACCCTCGACGCCGACGGCAAGCGCGGCTTCGTCCTGACCCTGTCGACGCGCGAGCAGCATATCCGCCGAGAGAAGGCGACGAGCAACATCTGCACCAATTCAGGGCTTTGCGCCCTAGCTTTCAGCATTCACATGACGCTGCTCGGCGGGGAAGGGCTGGCCAGGCTGGCGCGGACCAACCACCTGCGCGCGCGGCAACTGGTCGATGCGCTGGGCAAGGTGCCGGCCGTCTCGGTGCTGAACGACGCCTTCTTCAACGAGGTCACGCTCCTCCTCCCGCGCGACGCACGCGCGGTTGTGCGCGAACTGGCCGATCGGCAGATCCTTGGCGGCATCTCGCTCGGCCGGCTCTATCCCGACGCGGAGGGCCTGCACCGCGGCCTGCTGGTGACCGCAACCGAATGCACGACAGAGGCGGACATCGCCGAGTTCGCCCAGGCCCTGACGGAGGTGCTGGCATGAGCACGCCCAACGCTTCCGGCTGGCGGCCCGAACTCGGCGCCGCCGGGGGATCGACGGTCCAGACCGCGAGCGGCGATCGCGGGCTGATGCTCGAGGAGCCGCTGATCTTCGAGATCGGCGGGCCGGACAAGTGCGGGGTGGACTTCGAAGCCGTCGAAGGTGACGTCGTGGCCTCGCTCGGCAAGCACCTGCGCGCGGCGCCGGTCGCGCTGCCCGGCCTGACCGAGCCGGAGACGGTGCGCCACTACACCCGCCTGTCGCGCCAGAACTATGCGATCGACCTCGGGCCGTTTCCGCTTGGCTCGTGTACGATGAAGCACAATCCGCGCCTCAACGAAAAGGTCGCGCGGCTGCCCGGCTTTGCCGACCTGCATCCGCTTCAGCCGGTCTCGACCGTCCAGGGCGCGCTCGGGGCGATCAACGAGCTGGCGCATTGGCTGATCGAGCTGACCGGCATGCACGGCGTGGCGATGACCCCCAAGGCCGGTGCCCACGGCGAGCTCTGCGGGCTGCTTTGCATCAAGGCGGCGATCGAGGCGAAGGGCGAGGACCGCCCGGTGATCCTGGTGCCCGAAAGCGCCCACGGCACCAATCCCGCCACGGCGGCCTTCTGCGGCTTCAGGGTCGAGAACGTCCCCGCCACGCCTGCCGGGCGTGTCGATCTGGCGGCGCTGACCGCCCGCCTGGGCCCTGACGTGGCGGGGGTCATGATCACCAACCCCAACACCTGCGGCCTGTTCGAGCCGGAGATGAAGGCGATCTCGGACGCGGTCCACGCGGCCGGCGGCTATGTCTATTGCGACGGAGCCAATTTCAACGCGATCGTCGGCAAGGTCCGGCCCGGCGACCTCGGTGTCGATGCCATGCACATCAATCTGCACAAGACCTTCTCGACCCCGCACGGCGGCGGCGGGCCGGGTTCGGGCCCGGTGGTGCTGTCGGAAGCGCTGGCGCCGTTCGGCCCGCTGCCGTTCACCGCCCGCCAGGCTGACGGCTCGCTGCGCCTGATCGAGGAGGAGGACGCCGCGGCCGAGCATCCCCAGAGTTTCGGCCGGATGACCGCGTTCCATGGCCAGATGGGCATGTTCACCCGCGCGCTGACCTATATCCTCAGCCATGGCGCCGACGGTCTCCGCCAGGTTGCCGAGGATGCGGTGCTCAATGCCAATTACGTGCTGCGCAGCCTCGAGGGCGCGTTCGATGCGCCGTTCGGCAAGAGCGGACCGTGCATGCACGAGGTGCTGTTCAGCGACGACGGATTGCCGGAGGGCTTCTCGACGCTCGACATCGCCAAGGGGCTGATCGACGAGGGCTTCCACCCGATGACGGTCTATTTCCCGCTGGTCGTCCATGGCGCCATGCTGGTCGAACCGACCGAGACCGAGAGCAAAGCTGGGCTGGACCGTCTGATCGGTTCGCTCCGGAGCCTGGCCGAGCGGGCCAAGGCCGGCGACACGTCACTCAAGTCCGCGCCGCAATTGGCGCCGCGCCGCCGTCTCGACGAGACGTTGGCGGCGCGGAAACCGGTGCTCACCTGGAAAGGGCATCAATTGCCTGCCGGTGAGCCTTCGCTCAGCGAGATCGGCGGTTCTTGACGTCCTCCGGGTTCCATTGCGCCCCGCGAAGGCGGCGGCCTCAGCCTGCTGGCAAGAGGTCCCTGCCTTCGCCGGGGACGCAGGGAATTAGCCGAACTTAACGTCCGTTGATCGCATCCTCGGTAGACTGGCTGGCCGACTTGAGGTCTTCACCCGCGCCCTTGACGGTGTTGCAGGCCGAGGCGGCGAGGGCGAGGCTGCCCGCGACCAGGACGAGGCTCAGCTTGCGGGCGATTTGGAACTTGCGGCGCATGGGTCTATCCTTTCGAAAGGGTTGCGTCCGCTCAACGCCACCTCCACGCCGCAGGTTCCAGCCGTTTTCGTTCAATCGCCCTCTACCGCCGCCGTGGGGCTGGGCCGATGGGCGTGAAGCCGCTCGCGCCACAGGACGATAAGCCCGGCGGTCACGATCAGCGGTGCACCGAGCCAGGTCGCGGCGACCGGGAGCTGGCCCCACACCGCCCAGCCGAACAGCAGCGCCCAGATCAGCGACGAGTAGTCCATCACGATCACGCTCGCGACGGGGCCGTGACGCAGGGCACTGGTAATGAGCAACTGGCCGAAGGTGCCGACGAGGCCGACCCCGATCAGGATCGCCCACTGCTGCAGCGTGTGCGGGGTCATCACGAAGGGCAGGAACGGCGCCATGATCAGCGAGCCGAACAGGGCGAAGTAGAACACCGTCGCGATCGGCGCCTCGGTCCGTCCCAGGTCGCGGATCTGGTAGGAGATGACGGCGACCATCAGGCCGGCCCCGAGGCCCGCGGCGGCACCGAGCGGCGAGACCATCTCGTGCCCGGGCTGGGCGATCACCAGGACGCCGGCAAAGCCCAGGGCCACGGCGGCCCAGCGCCATGGCCCGATCGCCTCCCGCAGGACCACGGCGCCGATGATCACCGCGAACAGCGGCGTGGTGAAGCCCAGCGTGGTCGCCTCGGCGAGCGGCAGCAGTGTCGCCCCACCGAAGTTGCAGACCATGCCGAACATGCCGACCCCGGCGCGGCGGGCATGGGCCCCGATCCGCTGAGTCCGCAGCGTTTCGGTCCGGCGCGAGAGGGCGAGCCAGCCCAGCAGGACCGGCACTGTCACCGCCTGGCGCCAGAACATCACCTCGGGCAGCGCGACGCCGCTTTCGCCGGCCAGCTTGACCAACAGGAACATCGTGGCGATCAGGGCGATCCCGGCGAGCCGGAGGGCCAGGGCGTAGAGCGGACGGTCGGTACGGGGCACGGCGGCGCTTTAGCGGAGCGGGGCGCGGGGGCAAGGCGAGTTCTCGAACCGCCCGCCTTTGCTCGTCGCGAAGCGTAGCGAAGCGAAGCAATCCAGAGTTCAATGCGCGCCGGCCCTGGATTGTCGCGCGGCTTCGCCGCTCGCAATGACGGAGTCTGCTCTGGCCGGGGTCGTCAGCCCACGAAAGCCCGCTCGATCACGAAATCGCCCGGGGCCGCGTTCGAACCTTCCTTGAAGCCCAAAGTCTCCAGCTTGGCCTGGAGGTCGCGGATCATCGCCATCGAGCCGCACATCATCACGCGGTCGGTCTTGGGGGAGAGCGCCTCCCCGCCGCCGCGCGCGGCCGCGACCAGTTCGCCGCTGTCGATCAGCGTGGTGATCCGCCCGGTGGTGCGGAACGGCTCCCGCGTGACGGTGGGCAGATAGTGGAACTGCAGCAGGGCCTGATCCTGGACCAGCGGATCGCCGGCCAGCTGGCTCTCCAGGTCCTCGCGGTAGGCGAGGTCGTCCACCCGGCGCGCGCAGTGGACCAGGATGATCTGGCTGAAGCGGTCGTAGATGTCGGGATCGCGGACCAGGCTAAGGAACGGGGCGAGGCCGGTGCCGGTCGACAGCAGGAACAGCCGCTTGCCGGGCAGCAGTGCGTCGGCGACGAGCGTGCCGGTCGGCTTGCGGCCGAGATAGACCTGGTCGCCTGGCTGGATCAGCTGGAGGCGCGAGGTCAGCGGGCCGCGGGGCACCTTGATCGAGAGAAATTCCAGCTCGTCCGAATAGGCCGGGCTGGCGATCGAATAGGCGCGCAGCAAGGGGCGCCCGTCTCCCGGCAGGCCGATCATTACGAACTCGCCCGAGCGGAAGCGGAACGAGGGCGGCCGACTGATCGCGAAGCTGAACAGATGCTCGTTCCAGTGGCGGACCGAGAGGACGGTCTCGGGGGTCAGAGCGGCGGACGGCGGCAGGCCGGCGGATTCGGCGATACGGTCGCTCATCACTTCTCTTCCTGAAGCGCGGCGGGGGCGAGATCGGACAGCTCGAAGCCGGCGGCGGTGATCTCGGCCGCGGACAGGGTCATGGCCGTCACAATCGGGGTTGCGGCCTCGTCGCCAACGATCAGCTCTAGCGTTTCGCGGGTCCGATCGACACGGCCGAGGGCAAGTCCGTGCCATAGGCCGAGCAGGATCGCCTCGTCCTCGGCCACTGCGGCGCAGCCCATCGGCGCGAGCTTGACCTGCGCGGCCGCCTCCCGGTTGAGCAGCGCCATCGCCGTGTGAAACGTGCCGAGCGCGGGCAGGGCCCTCACGCTGGCGAAGCCGCGGCAGAGGGCGACCGGCGGGCACTGCTTGGCTGCGGTCGCCTGCGCCCAGCCGCGCATGGCCCAGAGCAGGAAGCGGCCGCCGTTGGTCAGGCGTTCGACGGGTTGATCGACAAAGGCGTACACGAGGGGACCTTGCGTTTTGAGGAGCGAATCTCCCGGTCCTGGCCGGGAAAGCCAGAGTATGGCTATTGCGATGCATTCGCAAATATATTCGGCAAATTGAGATGGGGTGACCTAACGGAAGTCCGGACGCCGCTCTCTCCGGTTGAGCTGCGCTCGCCTGTGGGGCATTTCCATTTTCCTACATCGGCGAAATCTGCCTTATCCTCTCCGATGAAAACCTATCCCCGCAAGAACCGCCGCCTGGCCCGCCATCCGCGCGTGCCGGCTTTCTCCCCCGCACCGATGCGCGAGCGCGCCGACGGCTGGACCCCGGCACGCCAGGCCGCTTTTCTCGCCCATCTCGCGATCACCCGCTCGGTCAGTGCGGCGGCGCGGAAAGTGAAGATGGCGCGCGAGACCGCCTATCGCCTGCGCCGCAAGCCAGGCGCGGCAAGTTTTGCCGCCGCCTGGGACGCGGTGCTGGGGCGAGGGGATGGGAAACGGAAGGTCACAAGTGCGGAACGCCGGCGGCGCGCGCTGCTCGGCCTGCTCAAGCCCGTGATCTACCAGGGGCGGCACGTCGGGACGATGGAGAAAGCCGACAATACCGCGCTTCTCGGCCATCTCGCCCTGCTCGGCTTCGATCCGCCGGACGCGGACGAGATCTGCGAAAGGTCACAGAGTTTCGGCCATGATTTCGCGTCATTCTGGAGCGACGAAATTCCGCCGCTCCCCGGCGAGGAGCTTAGAGGCACGCCTCCAGGTAGGCCTGGTCGAAGCCGAACTGACGGGCCTTTTCCAGCGTATAGGGACGCAGGCCCGAGGCGCGGAATTCGCCGATGATCTTGCCGTCCTCGCTCTCGTCCAGGTACTCGAACTTGAAGAGTTCCTGGGTCACGATCACGTCGCCTTCCATCCCGATCACCTCGGTGATGTTGGTCGTGCGCCGCGAACCGTCGCGCAGGCGCTTGACCTGGACGATCAGGTCGACCGATTCGGCGATCTGGCGCGAGATGGCTTCCTTCGGAATCTTGATGTCGCCCATCAGGATCATGTTTTCCATACGTCCCAGGCATTCGCGCGGGCTATTGGCGTGGAGCGTACACATCGAGCCGTCGTGGCCCGTGTTCATCGCGGCGAGCAGGTCGAAACACTCCGCGCCGCGGATTTCGCCCAGGATGATCCGGTCGGGACGCATGCGCAGGGCGTTCTTGACGAGGTCGCCGATGGTGATCGCGCCCTGGCCCTCCAGGTTCGGCGGACGGGTTTCGAGCGGCAGCCAGTGCGGCTGCTGGAGGCGCAGTTCCGCCGCGTCCTCGATCGTCAGCACGCGCTCGCCCGGGTCGATCATCTTCGACAGGGCGTTGAGCATGGTGGTCTTGCCCGAGCCGGTGCCGCCCGAGATGACGATATTCATCCGGCAGGCGCCGGCGATCTTCAGCGCGGTCGCCATCTTGTCGCTCATCGAGCCGAAGCCGGCGAGCATGTCGATGGTGATCGGCTTCTCGGAGAACTTGCGGATCGAGATTGCCGTGCCGCGCAAGCTGAGCGGCGGGACGATCACGTTGACACGGCTGCCGTCCTTGAGGCGGGCGTCGGCCAGCGGCGTGGTCTGGTCGACGCGGCGGCCGACCTGGTTCACGATGCGCTGGGCGATCTGGAACAGGTGCTGCTCGTCGCGGAACGAGATCGGGGCGAGCTGCAGCTTGCCCTTCTTTTCGATGTAGGTCTGGGCCGGGCCGTTGACCATGATGTCCGACACGTCGGGATCGTTGAGCAGCTCTTCGAGCGGCCCGAAGCCGAGCAGTTCGTCGATCAGTACCTTCTCGAGCGCGAACTGCTCGCGGCGGTTGAGCGTGACCTTGAGCTCGGCCAGCACTTCCATGATGATCGGGCGGAATTCCTCGGACAGTTCGTCCTTGGTCAGGGTCGCCGCCGCCTCTGGATCGACGCGCTCGAGCAGGCGCGGGAGGACCTGTTCCTTGATCTTGTGAACCGAGGCCTCGAAGCCCTGGGCCTCGTAGGTATGATCGACGACGCCGTTGGCGCGGTCGGCCAGACGGGCGAGGGCATCGGCATTGGGGCCGGCGGCGCCCTGCGGCGGTGCGGCGAAGTCCTCGGCAGGCGGAATCGGCGGAAACTGCTCGCCGCCGATGGAGGGCGGGGCGGGAGGGACGGGGCGGCCGGTGGGATCGATCCCGCCCTTCATCGGCCGAGCCACGCCAAACTGCGGCCGCGCGCCCGGTCCCATCCCGCCAATGCCGTTCTTACGCCCGAAAGCACTCATCTCTGCAAATCCCGGTTCAGAAATGCTGCTGAATGACCAGCTCACAATCGCGCTCTTATTGAACTTTAAAGTTTATACTTCGCTAATCATGAGGGCTGGCGGAGGGGCGAACGGCCGGGCGGGGGGCAATCGGGTTATGCCAATGGCCGGTCCAGCAGCGCCTTCCGGAATAGGCGGGAACCGTGGTTGGACGATCGGGAGCGATGTAGGATGGAGTGCGATCGAGCCTCGCCAGATAGGTGCCTTTACTGAGGGTGGGCATGTCGTAGAGCTTGGGGCCGACGTCCCATGCTTCGAACATCGTGCAGTCCACCCGAGGCGCGGCTGCATTGCGCAGCGATCGGGCCAGCTCGAAGGCGGGCGTGACGGCGCCGATCGCCAGGACGAGAAAGAGCCACTTTCGCCATGCCGATCCTGGGCTGACGATTTCCTCGACAACCAGAAAGGCCAGGACGGCAAGGGCCGGGATCGAACCGCGCATCATCATGTCGACGGACTGGCCCACCTGCAGGAACGGGATCGCCAGCAGCGAGGTCGTGACTACCAGCAATGTGCCCGTGGAGCGGTCGCCCGGGATATTGCCGCTGCGCCAGGCGGTGCTCCAAAGTGGCAGGAGGAAGGGCAAGATTTCCAGGATCTGGATTTGCAACCAGCTCTTCCACGAGGCCGCGAACAGCCTCGTGGGGGCTCCGTTCGGATCCGCGGTCAGATAGGCGAGGGTCGGCGCGACGAGCACCACGGCGAGCGCCG
>JBQCGM010000133.1:0-18987 GCA_051955585.1 Novosphingobium sp. | reverse complement strand
TATCGCCCGAGCGGCCGGGGCGGCGGATCGTCTCGGTCAATTCGGCCGAGGTTTCCGCGGTCAGTCTCGGCGAATGGCTCAGCGTCGGCTGGCTGACCCCGGCGATGGACCGGCTCTTCGCCGACAGCGCCGGGGCGCGGCCTGGGGCCCCACCCCCCCCCCGGGGCGGGGGGGGGCGCCCCCCCCCGCCCCCCCCCCCGGGGGGGGGGGGGGGGTGCCCCCGCCCCCCCCCCCAACGCCCCCTGGCCGGGATCGGTTTCAAACCGCATCCGTCTTGGCGAAGGGCGAGAACTCGATGCCTTCGTCGAACACGTCGACGCCTTCGCGGGCCTTGAGCCAGCCGACCACGGCATAGGTCACTGGGGTCAGCACGACCTCCCACAGCACCTTTAGCGCCCAGTTGGTGACCATCACCGTGAGGACGGATTTCGTTTCCCACACGCCCAGGAAGGCGATCGGATAGAACAGCGCGCTGTCGGCAGCCTGGCCGAACACGGTCGAGCCGATCGTCCGGCTCCACAGGTACTTCCCTCGGGTCCAGATCTTCATCTTGGCGAGGATGAAGGCGTTGACGAATTCGCCGGCCCAGAACGCGATCGTCGAGGCGGCGACGATCCGCCAGGTGCTGCCGAAGACCGAGACGTAGGTCGATTGGCAGACGGTGCCCGCGTCGGTGGCCTTGACGAGGCCGGCGAAGAGCGGGTCCGCGCTCGAGGCGCAGCCCCAGTTCGGATCGGCCGGCATGGCGACCACGACGAAGCTCATGAAGGCCATGAACAGCAGGGCGAAGAAGCCCATCCACACGCAGCGCCGCGCGTTGGAATAACCATAGACCTCGGTCAGCACGTCGCCGATCACGTAGGACACGGGGAAGAACAGGATGCCCGCGCCGAAGGTGAAGCCCCCGACCGTGGCCAGCTTGGCGGCGCCGATCAGGTTGGACAGCAGCAGGATCGCGACGAAGGCCGCCATCACATAGTCGAAATAGCGGAAGTGCCGGCGGGCGCCGGTGCTGCCGTCGATGCGGGAAAGCGGCTGATCCATGGGGATGAATGCCTAGCGCCCTTTGCGCGGGTGGCAAGTCGTGCTTAAGGGGAGCCCAGCGCGCGCCTGTAGTTCAACTGGATAGAGCACGAGCCTTCTACGCTTGGAGTTGCAGGTTCGAGTCCTGCCAGGCGCGCCAATTCCTTGCGGTTAACCCTTAAGGGTCAATACAGAAGGGCCGGTGCCAGACCGTTAGGCGTGGCGGGGTTAATCACGCTGTATGGGTGAGCCGAAGCCTCGCGAACAGCGCCGGTCGGTCTTCGTTACCTGCCGGTTGCGGGGTGACAGCGGGTGGTCCGACGTGACGATCTGCAATCTGTCCGACCATGGGCTCATGGCGCGATGCAGCGACCCACCGCCCAAAGGGGCATTCATTGAACTGCGCAAAGGTGGGGTGACGATCGTGGGCCAGGTGCGTTGGTCGCGCGATCAGCGCATCGGCGTTCGCACGCAGGATCGGATCGACATGGTCTCGGTTCTCGCCGAATCTCCCGCCATGGGAGGAGACGTCAAAATCGATCGGCGCGCGTTCGTCCGCGACGCCGTCGCCGGACCGCCGAAGCCGACGCCAGCGGAGCTCGCGGCGCGGAGCCGGCGCTGGTCGCACCGGTTCAACTGGCTGATCATTGCCGCAGCCGGGATCGTGTCGGCGGGGATCGTGGCCGGGCAGGTCCATGCCCTGCTCAGCGCGCCTTTGCGGCAAGCGACGGTTGCGTTGGGTCGCTAAGCGGGTTGCAGTTCCGGCGCCCGCTTGTCCCGCCCCTCGGTCGCGCCGTGGATCGCAGCAAGGAATTGATCGGTCGCCGCCGCCCAAGAGAACCGGGCGCCGAAGATCGCCGCAGCCTGGCGGTCAAGTTGGAGCGAGCGCTGGATCGCCACGGCAATGTCGTCATCGAGCGCGCCGACGGTCGCCGGAAAATCCCCGCCCGCACCCCGTCCACACGCGCCGAGGATGTCGAGCGGGCCCGGTACGGGAAGGGCCGCGACCGGCACGCCGCAGGCCAGTGCCTCGATTACCACAAGGCCGAAGGTATCGGTCTTGCTCGGGAAGACGAAGGAATCGGCGGCACGATAGGCGCTGGCCAGTTCCTCACCCGACAACGCGCCCATGAAATGGGCGGCGGGATAGCGGCGCTTGAGATCTTCGAGTGCGGGGCCGTCCCCCACCACGACCTTGCTGCCCGGCACGTCGGCGTCGAGGAACGCCTCGAGGTTCTTCTCGAGCGAGACTCGGCCGACGTTCAGCAGGATCGGACGGGGTAGTTGGGCCAGATCAGGGTGACTGGCGCCATCGGGACGGAAGATCCAGCGGTCGATGCCGCGGCTCCAGCGGCGGGTGCGCTCGATCCCGCGCTCGGCGAGGGTCCGCGCCAGCGTATCCGTTGCGACCAGAACCGCGCGGCTCGCGGCGTGGAAGCGGCGCATGATCGGCCAGAACCGCTCGGCGCTGATCCCGGTGCGCAGCGCGGCATAGTCGGGGAAATGGGTGTGGAAGGCGGTGGTGAAGGGCACCCCGCGCGCCAGGCACCACGAGCGCGCCGACCAGCCGATCGGCCCCTCGGTCGGGATGTGGACGATGTCGGGGGCGAAGGCGTCGAGCATCTTGCGCGCGCTGAACCGCGGGGCGAGCGCCAGGCGGATCGTCGAGTAGCCGGGCATCGGGACCGTAGTGAAGCGTTCGGGCGTGATCAGCTCGACCTCGTAGCCGCGGCGGTCGAGCTCGGCGACGGTTGCGGCGAGGGTGCGGACCACGCCGTTGACCTGCGGATACCAGGCGTCGGTGGCGATCGCGATTTTCATGTTCGGCTCCAGCTGCTTGCGCGCGTTAGATCAGGCGTGTTCGAGTTCGGCGGGCTGCGCGGTCTTGGCCGCCGCGGCGGTCTCGGCGGCCCAGTCGAGCAGCGCCATGTGACCCTGGGCGTCCTCGGTCAGGGCCGTGCAGCTCTCCACCCAGTCGCCGTCGTTGTAGTAGGTGATGTCGCCGATCTGGCGGATCTCGGCGCAGTGGATGTGGCCGCAGACGATGCCGTCGAGCCCGCGTTCCAGCGCCTCGCGGGCGACGGCTTCCTCATAGGAACAAACGTATTGCACCGCGTTCTTCACGCGCTTCTTCATGTAGGAGGAGAGCGACCAATAAGGCAGGCGCAGCCGGCGGCGGATCGCGTTGACCCAGATGTTGGAGCGTAGCAGCAGGCCGTAGGCCTTGTCGCCGAGGAAGGCGAGCCACTTGGCATAGAGCACCACGCCGTCGAAGCTGTCGCCATGGGTGACCAGCAGGCGGCGATTGTCGGCCGTGGTGTGGATCGCCTCGAGCACCAGTTCGACCCCGCCGAAGGTGAGACCGGCATAGTCGCGGAGCATCTCGTCGTGGTTGCCCGCGACGAAGACGACCCGGGTCCCGCGGTGCGCCATCTTGAGCACGCGGCGGATCACTTCGTTGTGAGCGTCTGGCCAGTACCAGCCCTTGCGCAGGCGCCAGCCGTCGACGATGTCACCGACCAGGTAGAGGGTCTCGCATTCTATCGAGCGGAGGAAATCGACGAGCATCGCGGCATTGCAGCCGCGAGTGCCGAGGTGGACGTCGGAGATCCAGACGGTGCGGTACTTGCGCTTGGGGCGGAAGCCCTTGGGATCGGGGAGCGAGAGCCAGTCGGGAATCTTGCCCGAAGGGGCTGGCAGAATTGGCTTTTTCGAAAGCAGATCGGCTTCGTCGAACAGCATGGCTGCGTCCTTGGCTGGTGCCTTGATGCGATCGGTCTAGCCCATGACGGTTGCGCGGATGTGACGCTTGTGCGGCAGTTCGGTTACGCCCGCATTCGGGCTGGCTATCTTGTCGCGGCTATGCGACAGTCTATCTCATAAGGAGCCGCAAGGCCGATACCGAGACGAGAGGACGGGAATGATCCAGGCCGATGCGGCCGCGCCCGAGGGCGCGCCGAACCACCCGCTGGCGATCCGCATGGGCGTGATCGCGGGATTGTCGCACAACATCATCATCGGCCTGATCATGGGCCATTTCAGCGTGATGCTGGCCTCGGCCGAGGCGCGGCTCGGGATCGGCGGCGAGCAGGCCGCGCTGGGCATGCCCCTGGTTCTACTGGGCTCTTCCATCAGCGCGCCGCTGGTCGGCGTCCTGCTGGGCAAATATTCGCTGCGCTGGATCATGGTGCTCGGCGCGGTGCTGACCGCCTGCGGCTTCGCGCTGCTCGGCCTGACCGAGAGCTTCCCGCTCTACCTGCTGGCCTATGGCCTGTTCCTCGGTCCGGCGATCAGCCTGACCGGCTCGATCAGCCCGGCGACGCTGGTGACGCGGTGGTTCACCCGCAACCGCGGCCTGGCCCTGGGCCTGGTCCACCTGCCGATCGTCATCGCGGTCCTGCCCGTGGCGCTCAACTGGTTCGTCGGGAGCAGCGGCGCGGTTGCCTCGTACATGGTCCTGGCGCTGGTCACCGCCGTGGTGCTGGTGCCGCTGACCCTGCTGATCGTGGACCATCCTCCCGGCGGCGAGACCCCGGCGCCCGAGGCCGCGGACAAGCGCACCGCCGACAGGTCCCTCACCGTCGCCCAACTGCTCGCCAAGCCCAGGTTCTGGGCGATCTGCATCGCGGCCACGGCGTCGATGGCGAGTTCGGTCACGCTCGGCACGCTGATGCTGCCGATGGGCACCTCCTGGGGCTTCACCCGGGGCGAGGCGGCGCTGATCCAATCGGTCATGGCCGCGGTCGGGATTCCCGGATCGGTGCTGTTCGGCTGGGTGGTCGACAAGCTCGGCGGGGCACGGACCCTCGCGCTGATCGCCTTCGATTGCGCGGTGCTCTGGGCGCTGCTCCTGCTCCAGCCGCCCTACCTCGCGACGATGCTGATCATGGGCCTGATCGGCATGCACGGGGCCGGCGCGATTCCCGGGCTGGGCCGTGCCATCGCCGAACTGTTCGGCCAGGCGAGCTTCAGCCGCGGCTATGGCCTCAACAACGTGATCACGCTGCCCTTCGTCGGCGCGGCGATCGTCGGTTCGGCGGGGGTCTACGGCGCGACGGGTTCCTATGCGCCCGCGCTGACCGCCATGGCGCTGTTCTTCGCGGCCGCCGCGCTGCTCGCGCTCTATGCGGCGAGCGGGCGGCGGGCCGAATTCAGCCCCGCCTGACCGTGCTCATCGGCTGGGCGGTGACCGGATAGCCGAGTCCTTCCGGAATCGTCAGGAACATCTCGCCGCCGCGCTCCTGCCGCTGGGGGGAGATCGTGGCGATCGGGGTCGCGGCAGCATGGTCCCGCGCCTCGGCGAAGCTGGCGAACTGGGCCAGCCGCTCGAGGTTGCGGCGGGTCGGGAAGATCACGCTGGTCTCGCCGCTGTCGGCCATTTCGAGCGCCTGCGCAGCGCTGGCCCAGAACAGGCGGGTGTTCTCGGTCGCGTCGACCGCGACTTCTACCGCCCCGGTGCCGAGATCAGCCAGGAAGAACCGCGTGTCGAAGGCGCCGTCCCACTGCGGGCACCACCGCGCGAAGGGCACCAGTGCGGCGAGGTCAAGTTCCCAGGCGAACCGCTCGAGGACGGGCGCGAGCGAGCCCTGATCGAGCAAGAGCGCGCGCGCCGCGCGGGCCTCTTCGGCCGGAACCTTCTGGGTGACAGCGATGGCCAGGCCGGTTTCCTCCAAGGTCTCGCGCACGGCGGCAATTCGCGCCGCGGTTTCCTCGAGGTCGGCCTGGGGCGCGAGGGCGGCGGCGAGCACGCGGTCGGCCGCCTCGATGCGTCCGCCCGGGAAGACCGCCGCGCCGCCAGCGAAGCGCATCTCCTTGGCGCGCTGGACCATCAGCAGCTCGGGCGCGCCGCCGGCTTGCGCGCGGCGGAAGATCACTACGGTGGCGGCGGGGACGTAGGTGAGCGTTTCGGACATGCCTGTTCCTTGCGACGTGCTCGCGGCGAGGCAAGCGAAAACAGGATTACCGGCGGATTCACCGAAATCTGTCGGCATGCTTTACACTCGGCGCGCACGGGAAGTGGTGCTTCCAAGGATTTTCGTTGATTTTCCCCCATTTTCCGAAACTGGCACGGCTCGTGCTATATATCCTGTACCCGAAAGCAGTCTCGATTAGAGGCGGGGTCCACTCAGTCTCCCGGACCCCGCCTCCCCGAGCCCTCGGTTGACCCATTCAGCTCTGCAGGCGAACCGCGCGACGATCGACGCTGTGCGCTTGGCCCTGGATTGCCGCGGGCTGCGCCCTCGCAATGACGAAAGTAAAAGGGGGCGTCTGACGAGTGGGGCGCGACTTAGTGGCTCGCAGTGACGAATGTTGGCCCTATCGGCTCATGCATTTCCTCGTCATTGCGAGGAGCATAGCGACGCGGCAATCCAGGGCAGGCCGCGCCCAGCCCGGCGCTACTGCGCCGCGGCGGCTCCCGAGCTCGCCAGCAGTTGCTGCAGCTCGCCGGCTTCGTACATTTCCATCATGATGTCGCTGCCGCCGACGAACTCGCCCTTGACGTAGAGCTGGGGGATCGTCGGCCAGTCCGAATAGGCCTTGATGCCCTGGCGGATCTCCATGTCCTGCAGGACGTCGACCGTTTCGTACTGAACGCCGAGGTGGTCGAGAATCGCCACCGCGCGGCTGGAGAAACCGCACTGTGGAAAGAGCGCGGTGCCCTTCATGAACAGGACGACGTCGTTGCCGTTGACGATTTCGGCGATGCGGGTGTTGCTGTCGGACATGGGGTTACGGAGCCTCGGCCAGAATTCGAAGAATACGTCCCTCAGTTGGGAACGGCGGTGGTCAGTTGCAAGGCGTGGAGCTGGCCGCCCATCCGCCCGCCCAGCGCGGCGTAGACCGCCTTGTGCTGGGCGACGCGTGGGCGTCCCGCGAAGCTCGCGGAGACGACGTGGGCGGAATAGTGATCGCCATCGCCGGCAAGGTCGGTGATCGTCACCTCCGCGTCGGGAATCGCCGCGCGGATCAGGTCCTCGATCTCCTGGGCGGCCATGCCCATCAGGCTTCGCCGATCAGTGCGCGGCGGGCCTCGACGGCCTTTTCCTGCAGCGCAGCGCGGACCTGGGCCTCGTCGGCGTCTACTCCGGCCGAAACCAGATCGCCGAGCAGCTTGCGGACCACGTCCTCGTCGCCGGCTTCCTCGAAATCGGCTTGGACGACGGCCTTGGCATAGGCGTCGGTCTCGGCCTGGCTGAGGCCCATGCGCTCGGCCGCCCAGGTTCCGAGCAGCCGGTTGCGGCGCGCGGTGATGCGGAACAGCGTATCGGCGTCGAGCGCGAACTTGGCTTCCTCGGCGCGCTCGCGGTCGTTGAAATCGGTCATCTGGGGTTCCCTCGGGTGCGTGGGGTGGGAGTTAACGCTCAAAGCAGATCGTGTCGAGCAGGACGCTGCTGCTGGTCATCGGCCCTTTCGCCTCTCCTTCGTCATTGCGAGGGGCTGAAGCCCCGCGGCAATCCAGGGCGGCGGTGCGCGGGGCTCTGGATTGCTTCGTCGCTGCGCTCCTCGCAATGACGAAGGGTGGGGCAGCCAGCGGCAAGCGTCAGGCCGCGTGCAGTTCGCCCGAGAGGAACGGCAGGTCCGCCCTGGCGTGGCGCTCGTAGTCGGCGATCGCATTGCCGCGGGCCATGGTCAGGCCGACCTCATCGAGCCCGTTGAGCAGGCAGTGCTTGCGGAACGGATCGATCTCGAAGGTGAAGCGGTCCTGGAACGGGGTGGTGACCGTCTGGTGCTCCAGGTCGACGTGGATCGGATCGGTTTGCGCGACTACCAGCAGCCGGTCGACGTTCTCCTGCGGCAGGACCACGGCGAGGATGCCGTTCTTGAAGGCATTGCCCGAGAAGATGTCCGAGAAGCTCGGCGCGATCACGCAGGTCACGCCCATGTCGAGCAGGGCCCAGGCGGCGTGTTCGCGGCTGGAGCCGCAGCCGAAGTTGTCGCCGGCGATCAGGATCGGCGCCCCGGCATACTGCGGGTCGGTGAAGACGTTGCCCGGCTCCTGCTTGACCGCCTCGAAGGCGCCCTTGCCGAGGCCTTCGCGGGTCACGGTCTTGAGCCAGTGCGCGGGGATGACCACGTCGGTGTCGACGTTCTTGCGGCCGAACGGAATCGCCCGGCCGTCGACCTGGTTGATCGGCTGCATCAGTCGGTTTCCGGCACGTCCGCGGGCGGCGGGGCAGGCTTCTTGTCCTGTTCCTTGCGGCGCGAGGCATAGAGCAGCGCCGCGGCCAGCGCCGCCGAGCCGATCGCGGCCCCGGCGAGAGCGGCCTTTCCGGCCCAGTCGGTTTTTTCGGTCTTGTCGGTCATGCCTCCCACTAAGGGGCAGCGGCGCCACGTTTCAAGCCTCAAGCGAGGAATTGTTTGAGCTGAAGCCACAGTTCGCGCTTGGAGGCGAAGGCGAGCGAGGCATAGGCCGGGCTGCTGGAAGGCAGATCGACCAGCGCCAGCGAGGAGCCTGCCAGCTGCGCGCGGCCGATCCTGGCTGAGGTCTTGCCGTTGAACCCGACGGCGCGAAGGTGGGGCAACCTGGCCACGAGTTCGGCCAGCGGGGCGTGCTCCGCCGCGCGGATCGCGGCGTCGAGACTGCCCTCGCGAGTTGCCGAGGCGACCGTGTCCCACAGGCCGATGCCCGCGGCGATAAGCGTTTCGAGCCGGGCGTCGTAGTCGAGCGAGGGCAAATCCTCCCGCCCGATCACCGCGCCGGTCAGCCGCCAGAACTGGTTCTGCGGATGCGCATAATACCGCTGCGCGGCGAGCGAAGCCTCGCCCGGCAGGCTGCCGAGGATCAGGATGCGCGCTGCGGGGGCGACGACCGGGGCGAAGGCGGACTTGCGGGTCAGAGCCAGTCTTCGCAACGCAGGCCCTCGACGCGCGAGAACTCGCGCAGATTTCCGGTAATCAGCTTGGCGTTGAGGCTGCGTGCATGGCCGGCGATGAGAATGTCCATCGGCCCGATGATTTTGCCTTTCCTGGACAGGTCGAGACGGATATCGGCGGCATGATCCGCGGCAAGGTCATCAAAGACCAGAACCTGGACGCCTGAAGCAAAGTCTTCCAACTTTTCCCGATGCAGATCGGGCTTCTCCGAATTGGCTGCCCCGAAGCTCAGCTCGTAGAAAACGATCGAAGACATGGCGATCGCGCCGGCGTGACGCTTGAACCGCTCACCGGTCGACTGTGGGCGTCCCCTGATGATGCGGATACAAGCATTCGCATCCAGCATCACCTCAACCATCGAAACTGTCGCGTACTTCATAGTCGCCCTGGGGAGGACGATCCGGAAAATCGGGACAGCCTGGCTGACTGAAAAAGTCGTCCCAGAAGCTTTCCTCCGGCGTGACGACCAAGGATTTCCCGACCTTGCGAACGATCACGCTCTTTACACTGTCAGGAAAGGCAAAATCCTTCGGTATCCGCATCGCCTGCGACCGATTGGATTTGAACAGTGACGTCTTTGCAGAAGCATTCATTGCGAAAAAATGCGCCTCCGCCTGGGATATGTCAATGGGATATACCTATCCGACCAGCTCCCGCACATCGGTCAGCTTGCCCGTGACCGCCGCCGCCGCGGCCATCGCCGGGGAGACCAGATGCGTCCGCGCGCCCGGGCCCTGGCGGCCGGTGAAGTTGCGGTTGCTGGTCGAGGCGCAGCGCTCGCCCGGCGGGACCTTGTCGGGGTTCATCGCCAGGCAGGCCGAGCAGCCGGGCTCCCGCCATTCGAGGCCCGCCTCGACGATGATCTTGTCCAGCCCCTCGGCCTCGGCCTGGGCCTTCACCAGGCCCGAGCCGGGCACCACGATCGCCCACTTGACGCCAGGCGCCTTGTGACGGCCGCGCAGCACTTCGGCGGCGGCACGGATGTCCTCGATGCGGCTGTTGGTGCAGGAGCCGATGAAGACGTTCTGAATCTCGACGTCGGTCATCTTGGTGCCCGGGGTCAGGCCCATGTAGTCCAGGCTGACCTGGGCCGCCTGCTGCTTCGACGGATCGGCGAAGCTGCTGGGTTCGGGCACGACGCCGCCGATCGGCACGACGTCCTCGGGGCTGGTGCCCCAGGTCACGGTCGGCTGGATGTCCTCGGCGCGGATGTGGACCGACTTGTCGAACCTGGCGCCCGGATCGGTCGCCAGGCTCTTCCACCAGGCCACGGCCTCGTCCCAGGCGGCGCCCCTAGGCGCGTAGGGGCGGCCCTTCAGATAGGCGAAGGTCTTTTCGTCGGGCGCGATCAGGCCGGCGCGGGCGCCGCCCTCGATGCTCATGTTGCAGACGGTCAGGCGGCCCTCGATGGACATTTCCTCGAAGACGTTGCCGCAGAACTCGATGACGTGGCCGGTGCCGCCCGCCGTGCCGATCACGCCGATGACATGCAGCACGACGTCCTTGGGCGTGATGCCCGGCGCGAGCTTGCCTTCGACGCGGACCTCGAAGGTCTTCGAGGGCTTGAGCAGCAGGGTCTGGGTCGCCAGGACATGCTCGACCTCGGTCGTGCCGATGCCGAAGGCCAGGGCTCCCAGGCCGCCGTGGCACGAGGTGTGGCTGTCGCCGCAGACGATCGTCGCGCCGGGCACCGAAAAGCCCTGCTCGGGGCCGACGACGTGGACGATGCCCTGCTCGCGGTCGATCTCCGAGATATAGCGGATGCCGAATTCGGGCGCGTTCTTCGCCAGGGTGGCGAGCTGGTTGGCGCTCTCCGGATCGGCGATCGGCAGGCGGTTGCCCGCCGCGTCGAGCCGCGGCGTGGTCGGCAGGTTGTGATCGGGCACGGCGAGGGTGAGGTCCGGCCGGCGGACCTTGCGACCGGCCGTGCGCAGACCCTCGAAGGCCTGCGGGCTGGTCACTTCATGGACCAGGTGGCGGTCGATGTAGATCAGGCAGGTGTCGTCGTCCTGGCGGGCGACGACATGGGCGTCCCAGATCTTTTCGTAGAGGGTGCGCGGAGTATCGGACATGCGCGCGACCTAGAAAGCCTGAGGCCCATTTACAATAGTGAAGGGGCGCCCGCGGCTGGCGGGCGCCCCTCCGTCACGTTGCCGCGTAGCTTAGTACGGGCGGTTCGGACGCGGATCCATCCGGTTGGGGATGCCGTCGCCGTCGCGGTCGCGCTGCCAGCGGTCGCCGCGCCAGTAATCCTCGCGGTCCCAATCGGCGCGCTCGAGGCGCAGGCGGGTACGGACCTGGTTCACGCGGTTCTGCAGCGTGCGGACTTCCTGGAAGCTCAGGCCGTTGCGGCTGTAGGCGTTGTACTGGTTGCGCAGCCACTGGACGTCGCGGCGCAGGCTGAACGCCTCGCGGCGGCTGATCGTGCCGCGCTGCGCGGCGCGGTCGATATCGCGGTCGAGGCGCCAGATCTGCTGGCGGATCGCATTGGAGCGTTCGGGCGTCCAATAGCCCGGCGCGCCGAAGCGGATCGTGACCTGGGCGTTGGCCGCCGCGGGGATCGCGACGGCGCCGAGCGCGGTCGCGGCCATCAGGGCGGACATGGTGAGGGCGGTGATCTTCTTCATGGGTCGTCTCCTCATTGACCTCGGCAGAAAACCCCGGAACGGCATTGTGTTCCCCTTCATCTAGGGTTCACCTACCTTGGCCTTTCCCAAGGTATTCAGCCGTGCCGGACTGCGGTATGAGGATTGCCATGGCCGACCTGACCAGTTCCTTGATCGTGTGTTCATTGCTCGTTTTGGGAACGGTCGGGGCGATGGAATGGGTCGCCTGGGCCAGCCACAAATATGTGATGCACGGCTTCGCCTGGAGCTGGCACCGCGACCATCACGAGCCGCACGACAACCTGCTGGAGAAGAACGACCGCTTCGCCCTGTTCGGCGCGGCGCTGAGCATCGGGTTGTTCTCGCTCGGCTCGCCCTTGGTCATGGGCGAGGGGGCCTGGTGGCCGGCGACCTGGCTCGGACTAGGGGTCCTGGTCTACGGACTGATCTATACCCTGATCCACGACGGGCTGGTCCATCAGCGCTGGTTCCGCTGGGTGCCCAAGCGCGGCTATGCCAAGCGCCTGGTCCAGGCCCACAAGCTGCACCACGCCACGCTTGGCAAGGAGGGCGGCGTGAGCTTCAGCTTCCTCTGGGCGCGCAGCCCCGAGACGCTGAAGCGCGAGCTCGCTGCCCAGCGCAATGCCGGCACCGCGGTGCTGCGCGGTTCCTGAAACGAAAACGGCCGCCCCGAGGGACGGCCGTTCGCTTGGTTGGCAGCGCGATCAGCGCTGCTGGCTGGAGCCCGACTGCCCGCCGGCTTGGCGCGACTGGCCGGACTGCTGGTTCTGCTGGCCCTGGCCGCTCTGGCCACCCTGCTGGCCGGACTGGCCGCCTTGCTGGTTCTGCTGGTCCTGGCCGGCCTGGCCGCCCGATTGGCCACCCTGCTGACCGCTCTGGCCGCCCTGTTGGCCCTGCTGGCCCGACTGGCTCTGCTGGGGTTGACGCTGGCGGTTCTGGTCCTGGTTCTGCTGGTTCATGGCAACTCTCCTGTCGCAGCCGTCGAGGGGCGCGGCTGCACTTTGAAGAATGGCCGAACGCGCGCTCGTATCCGTGGCCAAGCCTGCAAGCTCAACGGCTTATCCCGTAATGCGCACGACCTGAACGACGGGCGGCCCGGCCTTCGCCATGGGCGCTGCATCCAATCGCGCCGAGCCGCGTTGTCCCCTTCGCCAAGCCCATTTGGCCAGCAAGGAGACACCACCATGGCCGACCTCTCGCAGATCACCGAACACATGGAAGTCATCGGCGCCGACGGCGTGCATCTCGGCACGGTCGACAAGGTCGAAGGCGACCGGATCAAGCTGACCAAGGCCGACAGCGGCAGTCACCAGGACCACCACCACTACATCGCCCAGGGCCTGATCGCGGCGGTCGACGGCAATCAGGTGCGCCTCTCGGCCAGCGGCCAGTCGGCCCTGCTGTTCGAGGAAGAGGAAGACGGCGGCGCGCTGGCCGACAAGAACCCGGACTGAGCGGAAACGCTAGCTCAGCACCTGAACGGAACGATTCCCGCCGCCAGCCTGATTCCGCCGAGCACGTGGCTCAGGACGCGGGGATCGCTCCAGGCGCCGATCGGATGGCCGAGCGCGGTGTAGACCGAGCGGCCGCCCTCGTAGGCGCGGCACCAGGCCACCGGATGATCCGCGCCCATCTGGCCGGGCCCGGGGGTGTAGGTCGCCTCGTCGACCCTGGCGATCACGTGGACGTGGGGCCGCGGATTGCTGGCGAAGCCGTACCACTCGTCGGTCAGGGTGACCGCGCCGCCCCAGCCGCGTGTCAGCGGCGAGGCGCGGTCCTCGACCACGACTCGCGCCGGCTCGCTCGAACTGGCCTTCATGCCCGGCGCGGCCTGGTCGGCGTCGGCGGGCGCCTGGGCCAGCTTGCCGCCATAGGTCAGCCCGGGCCGGTTCGGCAGGGCATTGTCGGTGTAGAGCCGCGCATTGGTATGGCCCTTGAACGCCGCGCCGACGAGGCCGAGGTAGAACGGCCAGCTCTGCGCCACGCCGCCCATGTCCGAGGCGGCGTGGATCCCGAAATAGCCGCCCCCGCCGCGGATATAGCCTTCCAGCGCCGCGCGCTGGGCATCGCCCGGCAGGACGTTGCCGGTCGTGCTCAGGAAGATCACGGCCTTGTACCTGGCGAGGTTCTCCGGCGTGAAGGCTGTGGGGTCCGCCGTCGCGTCGACGGTGAAGCCGTTCTCGGCGCCGAGCTTGCGGATCGCCTCGGTCCCCGGGACGATCGACTTGTGGACGAAGCCGGCCGCCTTGGTGAAGACGAGCACTGCCGGACGGGCCGCAGGCGCGCGGCCCCTGGCCGCCGCCGCCGGAACTGAAGTCAGACCAAGGGCGGCCCCGATCCCGGCCGCCAGAACACCTCTATGCATCGCATGCTCCCGCGTTGTTAGCGCGACCATCGACGATCGCGCGGGCCCTGGCAACCGCCCAAAGCCCCGCCGCTTCAATCTCGTCCGGCCGCGCTCGCGGAACCCTCGCCATCCCGCCCCGTTGAGGTCGCATGGCGCGCCAGGGAGCTCTCAAGGTCTTTCGCACCCCGATCGGCTTCCATGACGCCTATGTCGCCGCGACCAGCCGCAAGGCGGCGCTTCAGGCCTGGGGCGCGGCCAAGGACCTCTTCGCCTCGGGCAGCGCCGAACTGGTCACCGACCCCGCGCTGACGAAAGCGCCGCTGGCGTCGCCCGGCGAGGTGATCAGGTTGCCGCGCGGCACGGTCGACGAGCATCTGCGCGCCGCAGGTCGGGGGAGGGCCAGGCAGGGCACGGCCAGGGCGGGTCGGGCTGCCGCCGGGGCCAAGGACCGTCCGGCCCCGGGGCCGCGTGCTGCGCCGGAAGAGCGGCCCCGGCGTCCGACCAAGCCCAAGCCGCGCCCGAGCCGCAGCCGGGTGGATCGCGCCGAGGCCGAAATCCGGAGCTTCGAGGCGAAAGCGGCCGGCGAGCGGGCCGAGCTCGACCGGCGCGAGGCGGAACTGCTGAAGCAGCGCAAGGCGCTCAACGCCCGTCATCGCCGCGAGGCCGAGCGTCTCGACGCCCGGCTGGAACGCGCCCGCGACAGCTACGAAGCGGCGATGCAGCGCTGGCGGGCGGACTGACGCCGCGCCGCTCACATCGCGAGCCAGGCCCCGTAGACCAGGGACAGGACGGGCAGGGCGAGCACGAGCAGCACCGGCACCCGCACCCACGGCGTTGCCGCGAAGCGGTAGAGCAGCAGCGCCCCGGCAAGCAGGATGGCGAAGACCACGGCGAAGCCCAGGCGCATCCCGGCACCCGCCGGATCCTCGCCCGGCGACTGGTAGAAGAAGGCCGCCCCGAGCAGGACGATATCCAGGGTCGCCAGGATTCGAAAAGCCCACGTCATCGGCCTCTCCTCCGCCGCACTGCGCGTCTTCGCATTTTCCCGCCGAGTGGCGCGGCGGCCTGCTGCGGCAACAGTTACTCACAAAGCGGCAATCCTCCAGCACGAAATCCACCCTAATCGCTGGAGCCATCCTGATTCACGCGGCCCGCGCCGGCTTCATGGCGGCGAGACAGAGGCGGCGGCTTCAGGGTGCAGGAGGAACATTCCAGGCCATCAGGGGCCATCACGAGGGAATGTTCCAATGAAAAAGACCATGCTTGCTCTGGCGGCCGTCGGCGCCGTCGTCACCGCGACCCCCGCTCTCGCCCAGGAAGAGGCCGAGAAGGACTTCACCGTTTCGGGCAGCGTCGGCCTGGTCAGCGACTACCGCTTCCGCGGCGTTTCGCAGACCGACAAGGAAATGGCGATCCAGGGCGGTGCGACCGTCACCCACAAGAGCGGCTTCTACGTCGGCACCTGGGCCTCGAACCTGGCGGGCTGGGGCACCTTCGGCGGTTCCAACATGGAACTCGACGTGTTCGGCGGCTTCGCCTTCCCGATCAACGACGATCTCAAGCTCGACGTCGGCCTGACCTGGTACATGTATCCGGGCGGCTCGGACAAGACCGACTTCGCCGAACCCTACGTCAAGCTGAACATCGGCTCGGGTCCGCTGACCGGCCTCGTCGGTGTCGCCTATGCCCCCGCGCAGGAGGCGCTGGGCACCTGGTACAATTCGTCGGCCAGCGCCGTCGCGGGCGTGTATGACAACCCCGGCGACAAGGAAGACAACCTCTACATCTGGGGCGACGTCGCCTATGCCATCCCCAACACCCCGCTGAAGCTCAAGGGCCACGTCGGCTATTCCGACGGCAACCCGGGCCTCGGCCCCAACGGCACCAGCCTGGCGCCCACCGGCAAGTACGTCGACTGGCTGCTCGGCGTCGAGGGCACGCTCGGCCCGGTCACGGTCGGCGTCTCCTACGTCGACACCGACATCTCGGACGCCGAGTCCGCCTATCTCCGCTCGTCGACCTTCGGCGGCGGCTTCGGCGGCCTGGAATCGACCAAGAACGGCTCGTCGATCGCGGGCGGCCGGGTCGTGATTTCGGCCACCGCGGCGTTCTGATCCTTTCGATCGTCACGGAACGGGGGCGCCGGCAACGGCGCCCCCGGTTTGCTGCTCCAAGTGTCGATGTTGCTTGAACAGGGTCCGGGCGGTGCGGTCGACTTCGAAATAGGCAGCTTTCTGCTTTGTTCGCCCAAAAGCTGTCTTTCCGGACACGACCCAATGGCCGGCATCTACGGCCCGCCAACGTCGGGCCATTCTTTCCAGTTCCAGCCCTCGCTACAAAGTCGGTATGGATCTTTGCACATCGGTGCCTTATCCATAATGGCTCGCACTAGGACCACTTTCTCGCACGGCGCGGAGGGAGAGACGTCAAGAACGATTTGTGGTGCTGGATTTAGATTCCCTGCGTCGTGCATGAGCGCCCGGAGCCTCGCGCCAGAAACCACATTCCGACCCCATATGACCGCCCCATCCGAACCGATCATAACGGGCAGCGTCGCACGTAGATGTGCTCTGCCATCCTTTTCCGTCTTCCAATTGCTCAGCGGCTTTGAGCAAGAAGATGCGTAAGTTTTCGGTGATCTTTCACACCCCGCCACGGCAAATGTAAAAAATAACACCAACGCAATAAAGGTCGTTCGCATGGAAAAACCATGCCTCATTAACGCGCAGCTTACAATGTCCGCTTCCCACGATGGAATGCGCCAATCCCGACCATCCGTGAACGATGACATTGCCGACATTCCTTAGTCGTGCCACTCTTCAGGTATGAGCGACGAACCTTTCGTAGAACGCCTGTTTCAAAGCGGTGACGGCACCGTGATAGCACGATTTTTCATCCCCACTTTAGCGGCGGGTGGTGAGTATCAGTGCCCCTGGGTGATCGTTTGGCCCGCCCTGGTTCAAAAACGTTACACATGCGGTCTGGACGGTGTTCAGGCTCTAATGCTCGCCATGAAAACGGTGCACACGGAACTCATGGAAAGCGACCTCTATAAATCGGGAAATCTGACCTACGCAGATCAATATGACTTGGACTTGCCACCAAGTTGGGGTGATGGGCAGCTATATATACCACCTGAAGGGAATGGCAGCTAACCACGACATTGCTGCCCTGGAAGATTCATCCGACGCTTCCTGTTAGCGACCGGTCATTCACGGCGGAATTCGTCCATGCAGCCCGGATTCGTTTCCACTTGCGCGGGCCGGGGCCACGCCCGTCTCGATGAAATTGAAACGCAGGCTATTCCGGCGTCTCGTCCTTATCCTCGTCGGGATATTCCTCCACATATGTCCCGGCCTCGATCGCGCGCTGCCGCATCAGTTCCAGCTTGCGGTTGATCGAGGCGACGATCTCGCCGGCACCGGCGGCTTCCTGGATGGCGCGCTCGCGTTCCCATTCGCGGCGCAGCCGTTCGTAGACCGGATGGCCGGGGCGCAGGCTGGCGAAGGTCCCGCCGCCGGCGAAACGGTCGCCGCGGCGCTGGCGCAGGATGAAGGTGATCAGCGCGGTATCGTAGCGCGTCCACCGCGCGACGACCTCGCCGGCCTTGTTGACGAACACCCGTTCCTCGCCGGCGATCGCGCGTTCGAGCGCGCAGTCCTCGAGCCGGGCCACCCCGCGGTCGAGCGCTTGTTCCCAGGCCGCGGCAAAGCCTTCGGCGCCGGGCCGGTTGCGCAGGGTGTAGAGCGCTTCCAGGCTGGCCCCGATCGCCCGCGCCGCCTGGGTGACGATCCCGGTCGCGGCCAGCGCGGCGATGAACCGGCGCTGCCGTTCGGGGGTGATCGAATTGCGCCGCGGCGCCTTGTGCAGATAGGGTGCGAAGCCGAGCAGCGGATCGTCGGGATCGGGCTCGTCGCCGGCGAAAGCCGCAGCCGAGGTGCGGCGCGAGGGGCGCGTCGCGGTCTTGCAGATGGGGCGGGAGAGCATCGGGGCGGGCATGAACGGCTCGTCTTCGGACTTGATTTGTTCTCGCTTGCACGTTCGGTGCCGTGTAGGAAAATGATTTCTGGACATTCGCGCGCCGCTGCGTGCGCGGGCCCTGGATTGCCGCGCGACTTCGTCGCTCGAAATGACGGACCACACCCCGCCCTCGTCATTGCGAGGAGCGTAGCGACGCGGCAATCCAGGGCAGACGGCCGCGACCTTGCGCCTCGAGGCCGAGGCTGCGCCAGGCCGCCCGTCGGTGCCGCGCCATGACGCGCGGCCGCGCATCGGCGCGCGGCCGCGTGTACCGGCCCTGGATTGCCGCGGGCCTGCGGCCCTCGCAATGACGAAGGGGAGGGGACTGCGCCATCTGTCCCGGGTTATCCCTCTCGTCATTGCGAGGAGGGGAGCGACGCGGCAATCCAGGGCCGGCTGGCGCCCGCCTTGCTCCGATCCGGAGCCTTCCCGGCTTGCGCGGGGCGGCACCCGGGGCCAACCTGGCGCCATGCCCCGCGACTTCCAACCGGCAGTCTATATCGTCGCCAGCAAGCGCAACGGCACGATCTATACCGGCGTCACCTCGAACCTGCCCAAGCGCATCTGGCAGCACCGCGAGGGCGCGATTGCGGGCTTTACCCAGCGGCATGGCTGCAAGCTGCTCGTCTGGTTCGAACTCCACGCGACGATGGAATATGCGATCCTGCGCGAAAAGCAGATCAAGGCCGGGTCGCGCCCGCGCAAACTCTCGCTGATCGAGGCGGGCAATCCGACCTGGCGGGACCTCTATCCCGGGCTCTTCGGCTAGCGGCCGTTCGCCCTGGATTGCTGCGGGCCTGCGGCCCTCACAATGACGAACCCCACCACTCCCTTCGTCATTGCGAGGAGCGTAGCGACGCGACAATCCAGGGCGGGCGGCCGCGACCTTGCGCCTCGAGGCTGACGCTGCGCCAGGCCGCCCGTCGGTGCCGCGCCATGACGCGCGGCCGCGCATCGGTGCGCCGCCGCGTGTGCCGGCCCTGGATTGCCGCGGGCCTGCGGCCCTCGCAATGACGATAAAGGGGGAAGGGCGCCCATCTGTCCATCGTCTCCCTTCCCTCGTCATTGCGAGGAGCGCAGCGACGCGGCAATCCA
>JBQCGM010000132.1:0-14494 GCA_051955585.1 Novosphingobium sp. | reverse complement strand
CATCGGGTTCGAGTCCTGTTAGGGGAATCATACCGCCCCAGAGGGCGGCAATTTGATCCCACTTTCGTTCCCACATTTCGGCGGGAATTCAGGCAAATCAAGGCGACCGACCGCGAACATGCTACAAGACAAATAGCTGATTTTACAGTGGACTTAGGGACGCCTTGAACTCGCCTGACACGAAAGTTATAGCGCCTCCTCCGCTACCATTACTTTCCTTCAAATTTCGGCTTGCCGCGGAAGGGATAGTCCTGCCCGGGCCACCAGGCTTCGTCGCGCCAGTGTGAAAGCAGCAGGCCGGCGAAACGGAACCGCCTGGGGTGCGCGGCGCCGGACAGCAGGTTCTGCAGCGCCTGCGCCTCCTTACGTGGAACCTTGTTCTGCACCGTGACGTGAAGCCGCAGCGGCCGATCGTCGCGTTGCTGGATCAAGCCGCTGAGCCGGTCCGCGAGATCGGCGTGGAGTGCTTCGAGGCCCCGGCTGCGGATGGAAAAGGCGGTTCCGCCGCCAAGGTCCATTATCCCGGCAATCTCCGCCATGGGCGGCGGCGTTCGCGCGGTCCGGTCGCTGAGCAAGCGACGCACTTCCTTTTCCGCCGAGGGCGGCAATGCATGGAACAGGGTGACGTGCGCCGCCAGACGGTTCCGCGCCGGCGGGTAGTGCGTACGGCGCAGGCCTTCGGCCCAGGCGAAGACCGCCGGCGGCAGCACCGCCGTAACGAGCAGCGGAGCCTTGCCGCAGGAGGTCTCCGGACCGCCTCCAGTGTTCAAGCAGGCTGCTTTTCGGCCTGAAGCACTTGGAGAATATGTTCAGGCGCGGTCTCACCATAGGGGTCGTTGTCCGCGCCTACGTCGTTGATGCCCGGTTCCTCGAACCAGTGGGTGATCGTGTTGTCCTCGACCACCATGGCATAGCGCCAGGAACGCTGGCCGAAGCCGAGGTGGTCCTTGTTGATCAGCATGCCCATGCGGCGGGTGAAGTTGCCGGAGCCGTCGGGCAGGAGACGGATCTTGGAAAGCCCGAGGTTCTTGCCCCACTGGTACATCACGAAGGCGTCGTTGACCGCCACGCAGTAGACCCCGTCGATGCCGAGCGCCTTGAACTCGTCGGCCAGGCGCTCGAAGTTCGGGCACTGCTCGTTGCTGCAGGTGGGGGTGAAGGCGCCGGGCAGCGAGAAGACGATGACCTTCTTGCCGGCGAACTCGTCGCGAACGGCCAGGTCCTGCCAGCGGAACGGGTTCGGCCCCTCGACGGTCTCGTCGCGAACGCGGGTTTTCAGGGTGACGTCGGGAATCTGGCGGTCGATCACGGGCAGTCTCCTTTGCAAGGCTGAATGCGGTCAAGACGGAGCAGTTCCGTTGCGGCTCCGCTCCACCGCTTCGTCGTTGCGAGCGCAGCGAAGCAATCCAGGGCGGTCGTGTCTAGGCTCTGGATTGCCACGCTTCGCTCGCAATGACGAAGCCAGAGCGAATTACATCTCGCCCTTGGCGCGGCGGATGGCGAACCACTTGGCGACGTTGTCGTTGTGCTGCTGCAGCGTGGCGGCGAAGGCGTGGCCGCCGGTACCGTCGGCGACCATGTAGAGCGCATCGGTCTTGGAAGGGTTGAGCACGGCCTCTATCGAGGCCCGGCTCGGATTGGTGATCGGGCCCTGCGGCAGGCCGACCATCGAATAGGTGTTGTAGCCGTTGACCGCCTGGATTTCAGACTGCTTGATCCGCCGGCCAAGCGCCTTGCCCTTGGTGATCGGGTAGATGATCGTCGGATCGGCCTGGAGCATCATCCCCTGGCGCAGCCGGTTGGAATAGAGCCCCGCGACCATCCGACGCTCGCTCGGCTTGCCGGTCTCCTTCTCGACGATGGCGGCGAGGCTGAGCGCCTCCTGCGGAGTCTTCACGACGAGGCCCGGCGCGCGCTTGGCCCAGGCTTCGGCCAGGGCGGCGGTCATCGCCGCCTGCATCCGCGCCAGGACCGCCGCGCGCGCCTCGCCGCGCTGGAAATCGTAGCTGTCGGGCAGGACCGAACCCTCGGCCGGTACCGGGATCGTCCCGGTCAGGTAGGGCTGGGCCATCAACCGCTCGTAGACCATGATCGAAGGCATCCCCTCGGGCACGGTGACGAAGCGGCGCATGATGTCGTCGCCCTGGAGCGTCGCAAGGATCGTGCGTGGGCTGGCCCCCTTGGGCAGCATGAATTCGCCGGCCTTGATCGGCGCGCCGCCGCCGAACAGCCGGGCGCGCAGACGGAAGCCCTCGGCCGAACCGATCGCCCCTTCTCTGGCGAGCTTGGCGGCGACGGAGGACAGGCTCGCGCCGTCCGGCACGATGAAGGCCGTATCCTTGGGCAGCGGGCCCGGAAGATACCATGGACCAGCGACGAAGGCGCCCGCGCCGAGCACGAGGACCGCCAGCAGCGCGAGCAGCCCCTGGCGCATGCGCTCAGTCGATCGCCTTGACGATCAGGCTCGCATTGGTGCCGCCGAAACCGAAGCTGTTGTTCAGCGCGGCGCGGACCTTCCGCTGCTTGGCCTTGTAAGGCACCAGGTCGACGCCGACGCAGCTCTCACTCGGGTTGTCGAGGTTGAGCGTCGGCGGCACGATCTGGTCACGCAGGGCCAGGATGCAGAAGATCGTCTCCACCGCGCCGGCGCCGCCGAGCAGGTGACCGATCGCCGACTTGGTCGAGCTCATCGAGACGGTGTCGATCGCATCGCCGAACAGGCGGCGCACCGCGCCCAGCTCCAGCTCGTCGCCCATCGGGGTCGAGGTGCCGTGGGCGTTGATGTAGTCGATGTCGGACGGCTCCATGCCCGCCTTCTTCAGCGCCATCTGCATCGAGCGGAAGGCACCCGAACCCTCGGGATGCGGGGCGGTGACGTGGTGCGCGTCGCCCGAAAGGCCATAGCCGACGACTTCGGCATAGATCTTCGCGCCGCGGGCCTTGGCGTGCTCGTACTCCTCGAGCACGACGACGCCGGCGCCCTCGCCCATGACGAAGCCGTCGCGGGCCTGGTCGTAGGGACGGCTGGCCTTTTCGGGCTCATCGTTGAAGGCGGTCGACAGCGCGCGGGCCTGGGCGAAGCCGGCGATGCCGATCGGGCAGATCGTGCCCTCGGCGCCGCCCGCCAGCATGATGTCGGCATCGTCGTCGCGGATCATCCGCGCGGCGTCGCCGATCGAATGGGCACCGGTCGAGCAGGCGGTGACGACCGCGTGGTTCGGGCCCATCAGGCCGTATTTGATCGAGACCTGGCCCGAGATCAGGTTGATCAGGCGGCCGTGGACGAAGTGGGGGCTGACGCGGCCCGGGCCCTTTTGGGCCAGGACCAGCGATTCGCTCTCGATACCCGGCAGGCCGCCGATCCCCGAGCCGATCGAGCAGCCGGCGCGCAGGCGGGTGGCCTCGTCCATGTCGGTCAGGCCGGCGTCCTCGATCGCCTGGCCGGCGGCGTCGATGCCGTAGACGATGAACGGATCCACCTGGCGCTGGACCTTGTGGTCGACGCGCTTGTTGGGATCGAAGCCGTATTCGTGGTCGGCCGGCTTCACCTCGCAGGCGATGTGGCATTTCTGGTCGGACGCATCGAACCGGGTGATCTTCCCGGCACCGGACTTGCCGGCCAGGATGTTCTTCCACGCGGTCTCGACGTCCGCGCCCAGCGGGGTGACGAGGCCAAGGCCGGTTACGACAACACGACGCATGCAATTCTCCGAACTTCTACGCCGGGCCTTTTAGGCCCGAACATGCAACAGGCCCAGCCTCATAAAGGCCGGGCCTGTCGAAACTGTAGGCTCATGTCGGCACGGCCCGATCTAGGAACGATGGGCCTGGCGACAAGACCGCGGCCGGGAAAAACCCGGCCTCGTGCGATCAGCCCTTGTTCTCGTCGATGTACTTGATCGCGTCCGAGACGGTGCTGATCTTCTCAGCCGCGTCGTCGGGGATCTCGACGCCGAACTCTTCTTCGAAGGCCATGACCAGCTCGACGATGTCGAGCGAGTCAGCACCCAGATCGTCGATGAAGCTGGCGTCTTCGGTGACCTTGTCGGCCTCGACGCCGAGGTGCTCGACAACGATCTTCTTAACCCGGTCGGCGGTGTCGCTCATGGAGTGGCCCTTTTTTCTGAACGGCAGTGGAATCTATCGGAAGCCGCCCTACTGTGCGGAATAGGGACTGGCAAGAGGCGCTGGCGGCGGCTCAGGCCGAGAAACGCACGTGGCCTTCGGAATCGATGGACCAGGCGGGGTTCCAGGCGATCTCCCAGGCGTGTCCGTCCGGATCGGCGACATAGCCGCGATAGCCGCCATGGGGCGGAGCATCCCCGGGGCGCAGGATGGCCGCACCGGCCGCGGCCAGCCGGGCCATGACGGCATCCACCTCATCCGCCGAGCCGACGTTGTGCGCGAGCGCGACCGAGCCAGGCGCGGCGGCGGGACGGTTCATGTCGGCGGCCAGGGCCTCGGCCGACCACAGGCCGAGGACCAGGCCGTTCATCTGGAAGAAGATCACGCCCTGGTCATCGAACACCGGCGTCCAGCCGAACCCCGCGGTGTAGAACCGCCGCGCGCGCTCGAGATCGGACACGCCGAGGGTGATGACGGAAATCTGGTGTTGCATGACGGCTCCAACGGCGGTGCAGCCATATCGATCCTCCCCATCGACTTGCGATGGGGAGGTGGCGCGCACGAAGTGCGTGACGGAGGGGTAAGAGGCCCCTCCACCACCGCCTACGGCGGCGGTCCCCCTCCCCGAGACAAGCTCGGGGAGGATTGACGGCTCACCCCTTGGGTTGCTGCTCCACCACGCGGATCGACAGTTCGCGCAGCTGGCGGTTCTCGGCCGGGGTCGGCGCGCCCATCAGGAGGTCTTCGGCGCGCTGGTTCATCGGGAACAGGGTGATCTCGCGCAGGTTCTGCGCGCCGCAGAGCAGCATGACCACGCGGTCCACGCCGGCGGCCATGCCGCCGTGCGGCGGCGCGCCGTACTGGAAGGCGCGGTAGAGGCCGCCGAAGCGCTCTTCCACGTCGGCCTGGGTCAGCCCGGTCAGCTCGAAGGCCTTGACCATCAGTTCGGGCGACTGGTTACGGATCGAGCCCGAGGCGATCTCGTAACCGTTGCAGACCAGATCGTACTGGAAGGCCTTGATCGTCAGCGGATCCTGGCCCTCCAGCGCCTCCATCCCGCCTTGCGGCATCGAGAACGGGTTGTGCGCGAAGTCGACCTTCTTCTCGTCCTCGTTCCATTCGTAGAACGGGAAATCGACGATCCAGCACAGCTCGAAGCGGTTCTGGTCGATCAGGCCGAGCTGGTCGGCGACCCGGGTGCGGGCCAGGCCGGCGAGCTTGGCCGCCTGCTCTTCCTTGCCGGCGGCGAAGAAGCAGCCGTCGTCGGGGCCCAGGCCGAGCGCGGCATAGAGCGCCTCCATGCCCTCCTGGCCGTGGTTCTTGGCGATCGGGCCGCCGAACTCGCCGCCCTTGCGGGTGACGTAGCCGAGCCCGGCATGGCCTTCCGAGCGCGCCCATTCGTTCATGTCGTCGAAGAACTTGCGGCTCTTGTCGGCGGTGTTGGGCGCGGGGATCGCGCGAACCTTGCCGCCCGAGCCGACGATCTTCTCGAACAGGCCGAAGCCCGATGTCTCGAAGTGGCTGCCCACGTCGCCGATCAGGATGGGGTTGCGCAGGTCGGGCTTGTCCGAGCCGTACTTGAGCAGCGCCTCGGCGTGGGGGATGCGCGGGAAGGAACCGCTCGGCGTCACCGGCTTGCCCTCGGCAAAGGCTTCGAACACCCCGCCGATCACCGGCTCCATCGTCTCCCAGATCTCCTCCTGGGTGACGAAGCTCATCTCCAGGTCGAGCTGGTAGAACTCGCCCGGCAGGCGGTCGGCGCGCGGATCCTCGTCGCGGAAGCACGGGGCGATCTGGAAGTAGCGGTCGAAGCCGGCGACCATCAGGAGCTGCTTGTACTGCTGCGGCGCCTGCGGCAGCGCGTAGAACTTGCCGGGGTGGATGCGGCTCGGGACCAGGAAGTCGCGCGCGCCCTCGGGCGAGCTCGCGGTGAGGATCGGGGTCGAATATTCGGTGAAGCCAATCGCCTCCATCCGCCGGCGCATGTCGCTGATGATCTTGGTGCGCTTGACGATATTGGCGTGCAGCGTGTCGCGGCGCAGATCGAGGAAGCGGTACTTGAGGCGGATGTCCTCGGGATATTCCTGCTCGCCGGCGACCGGCATGGGCAGCTCTTCGGCGCGAGACTGAATAGTCACGCCATGCCCTCGATCGGCGTTTGTCGGAGCCAACTCGATCTCGCCGGTGGGCAGGTTCGGGTTGATCGTGTCGTCGCTACGCAAGAGAATTTCCCCCACGACCGTGATGACGCTCTCGGCTCGCAGCCCCTCAACGGCCTCATACCCCGGGGAACCGGGATACAGGACGACCTGGGTGATTCCATAATGGTCGCGCAAATCGATAAATAGCACCCCGCCATGATCCCGCTTGCGGTGTACCCAGCCCGATAGGCGAGCTTCGTTCCCACCGAGTTGGTTTTCATCGCGCACGATGGCGTCTTCTCGCCTCAGCGCGCCGCAGGTGTGGGAACGGTACGGGTGGGACATCGAAACTCTTTCCAATCGGCCTGGATTCAGGCAGGGGCGAAGCCGCGGCTAACAGGCGATGGCCGCGTTTTTGTCAAGCCGAGGGTCCTTCTGGGCCCAAATCCGAAAAGAACGAAATGAAGATCCATCCGCTGATTACCACGAGCGAGGCGCTGGCCGATCTGTGCAGCCGCCTCGCCAAGGCCGATTTCATCACGGTCGATACCGAATTCATGCGCGAGAGCACCTATTGGCCCGAACTGTGCCTGGTGCAGGTCGCGGACACCGAGGAAGCCGCCGCGATCGATCCCAAGGCGCCGGGGCTCGATCTCTCACCACTGCTCGACCTCCTTACCGACAACGAGGACGTGCTCAAGGTCTTCCACGCCGGCGGCCAGGACGTGGAGATCATCTACAACCTGACCGGGCGGACCCCGCATCCGATCTTCGACACCCAGATCGCGATGATGGCGATCAGCCAGTCGGAGCAGATCGGCTATTCGAACCTGGTCGAGTCCTGGCTGGGCTTCACCGTCGACAAGGGCGCCCGCTTCACCGACTGGTCGCGCCGCCCGCTCGACAAGCGGCAGATCGAATATGCGATCGGCGACGTCACCCACCTCTCCAAGATCTTCCCCAAGATTCTCGCCCGCTTGAAAAAGACCGGCCGCGGGGTCTGGCTCGACGCCGAGATGGAGAAGCTCGCCGATCCGGAGAACTACCGCAACGATCCGAACACGGTGTGGAAGCGGATCAAGGCGGTCGGCCGCAACCCCGCCGTGCTCGGCCGGCTGAAGGCGCTGGGCGCCTGGCGCGAATACGAGGCGCAGGACAAGAACATCCCGCGCGGCCGCATCGCCCGCGACGAGACCCTGGCCGACATCGCCAGCCACCCGCCCAAGCAGCAGTCCGACCTCGCCAAGGTCCGCGGGCTGTCGCCGGGCTGGAAGGACAACGAGATCGGCAAGCGGATGATGGCCGCCCTCGCCAATGCCCAGCCGCTGCCGGACGAGGAACTGCCACCCCGCACCCCGCGCGGCGCACCGCTCGGCAAGGAAGGCGCGCTGGTCGCCGACCTGCTCAAGCTGCTGCTCAAGGTCCGCAGCCGCGAGATCGACGTCGCTTCGCGGCTTCTGGCCCGCAGTGTAGAGCTGGAACTGCTCGCCGCAGGGGTCCGCAAGAACCTGCCGGTACTCGAAGGTTGGCGCTACGAGCAGTTCGGCCATGAGGCGGTCGATCTGGTCGAGGGCAAGGTCGCCTTCACCGTGGTCGACGGCAAGATGAAGATGGTCCACGTCGACGACATCCACGCCACCATCGCTCCCAGCGCGGCGGCGGAGTGAACAACGGGTTTCGTCATTGCGAGGGGCGAAGCCCCGCGGCAATCCAGAGCAGAGCGCGCTGGCCCCTGGATTGCTTCGCTTCGCTCGCAATGACGAAGGCGATGTAGCTTGTCCGTCTACCAACCGACCCTCAAGCAGCTTCAATACCTCGTCGCGCTGCACGAGCACGGCCACTTCGGCCGTGCCGCCGAAGCGACCTTCGTTTCGCAGTCGACCCTTTCGGCCGGCCTGCGCGACCTGGAGACCCTGCTTGGCGTGACCCTGGTCGAGCGAACCAAGCGCGCGGTGCGCTTCACCCCGCTGGGCAATGCCGTGGTCGCCAAGGCGCACCGCATCCTGCGCGAGGCGGAGGAACTGTCCGACCTCGTCCAGTCGAGCGGCCAGCCGCTCTCGGGCGAGGTGCGGATGAGCGTGATCCCGACGATCGCGCCGTTCCTGCTGCCCCGGATGCTGCCGCGCCTGCGCCGCGAGCGGCCGAACCTCAAGCTTTTCCTCCGCGAGGAGCCGAGCGCGGCGGCGATCGAATCGCTTCACCACGGCCGCGCCGACTGCGTGCTCCTGGCCCGGCCCTTCGCCACCGGCGAGGTCGAGGCCGAGACGATCGAGCTCGACGCGCTCTACGTCGCCTTTCCCAAGGACGACCCGCGCGACCCGCCCGAGGAGATTCCGCCCGCCGCGATCGACGAGCACCGCCTGCTCCTGCTGGAAGACGGGCACTGCCTCAAGGACCATGCGCTGGCCGCCTGCAACCGCCCGGAACTGCGCGCTTCCGCCACGATGATCGGCACCTCCCTCCACACCCTGGTCCAGATGGTCGACAATGGTCTGGGCCTGACCATGCTGCCCGAAATGGCGCTCGACGCCGGCATCCTCACCGGCACCAACGTCGTCGCCCGCCCCCTGGCCTCGCCCACCGCCAACCGCGAGATCGCCCTGGTCTGGCGCAAGAACTCGCCGCGCGGCGAGGAATTCCGTCTGCTGGCGGAAGAACTGCGAGCGGGTTGACCGAGCCCTGGCGCAGAATCCATTTTCCTACACAGCCGCACTTTGCCAACGTCGCGGCAATGAAAAACACAGTGAAAATCGTCGAGCGCTGGGCAGAAAGCTGGTTACGCTGGATGACAGGGGATGACAGGTCATGACACCGGCTGACGCTTTTTCTCCAGGACACCGTGCAGATCGTCCACTTGCTCCCCGCCCCTGGTACGCGCACCTCTACGTTCAGGTGCTCGTCGCCATCGTTCTCGGCGTGCTGCTAGGCCATTTCGCGCCGGTCAGCGGCGAGGCGATGAAGCCGCTGGGGGATATCTTCATCAAGCTGGTCAAGATGGTCATCGCGCCGGTCATCTTCCTGACCATCGTCACCGGCATCGCCGGAATGCGCGATCTTGCGGCGGTCGGCCGCGTCGCCGCCAAGGCCTTCGCCTACTTCCTGACATTCTCGACCCTGGCGCTGATCGTCGGGATGATCGTCGCCAACGTGGTCCGGCCCGGCGCCGGGCTGAACATCGATCCCGCCGCGCTCGATGGCGGCAAGGTCGCCGAATATGCCGAGAAAGCCCACGATTCGACGCTGGTCGGCTTCGTTTCAGGCATGGTACCGGACACCTTCCTGTCGGCGCTGACCCAGGGAAACATCCTCCAGGTGCTGGTCGTCGCGATCCTCTTCGGGATCGCCCTGGCCTCGCTCGGCGACCGCGGCGAGCGGGTGCTCGGCCTGCTCGAGGACGTGTCGCTGGCCATGTTCAAGCTCGTCGCCATCGTCATGAAGGCCGCGCCGATCGGCGCCTTCGGGGCCATGGCCTTCACCATCGGCAAGTACGGGGTCGGTACCCTGGCCAACCTCGCCCAGCTGCTGGCGACCTTCTACGTGACTTCGCTGCTGTTCGTGCTGATCGTGCTCGGGCTGGTCGCGCGAGCGGCGGGTTTCTCGATCCTGCGGCTGATCGCCTATCTCAAGGCCGAACTGCTGCTGGTGCTGGGCACCTCGTCCTCGGAAAGCGCCCTGCCCGCGCTCATCGAGAAGATGGAGCGCGCCGGCTGCCCCAAGGCGGTGGTCGGCCTGGTCGTGCCGACCGGCTATTCGTTCAATCTCGACGGCACCAACATCTACATGACGCTGGCCGCGCTGTTCATCGCCCAGGCCTGCAACGTCGATCTGACGCTGGGCCAGCAATTGCTGCTGCTCGGGGTCGCGATGATCTCGTCGAAGGGCGCTGCCGGCGTGACCGGGTCGGGCTTCATCACCCTGGCGGCGACCTTGTCGATCGTGCCCTCGGTGCCGATCGGCGGCATGGCGCTGATCCTGGGCATCGACCGCTTCATGTCGGAGTGCCGCAGCCTGACCAACTTCATCGGCAACGCCGTGGCGACGGTGGTGGTCTCGCGCTGGGAAGGCACGCTGGACCGGACGCGGCTCGATGCGGCAATGGGAGGAAATCCCCTCCCCGCAGAGCAGCTTAGTCCATGTGCTTGAGGCCGACCCGCAGGTAATCCCAGCCGGTGATCACGGTCAGGACGGCGGCCCCCCACAGCGTGGTCAGCCCGACCGTGTGCGGTACGTTCATGTGGATTCCGCCGAGTTCGACGTTCCACCAGGGCATGGCACCGCCGAGGATCAGCGCCCCGAGCGAGACCAGCTGGAAGGTCGTCTTCCACTTGGCCAGGCGGCTGACCGGGACCGAGACCTGCAGCCCGCCCAGGAACTCGCGCAGGCCCGAGACGGCGATCTCGCGAATCAGGATCACGAGACCGGCGATGACGTGCATGTCGCCGACATAGGGCCCGCGCAGCACGCCCTGGGCGCTGAGTACCAGGATCACCGCGGCGACCATGATCTTGTCGGCGATGGGATCGAGGAAGATGCCCAGTTTCGAGACCGTCCCGCTCGAGCGCGCGACATAGCCGTCGAAGTAGTCGGTCAGGCCCATCAGGCAGTAGAGCGCGAAGGCCACGGCATAGCCCAGCTCCCAGCCCGGCCACCACAGTAGTGCGGCGAGCAAGGGGATCGCGAAGATCCGCGACAGGGTCAGGATATTGGCGAGCGACAGCATCGACGGCCGACATAGCGGGGATCGGAGCTGTAAAAAAGGTGTCGCCAAGGACTTGTTAGACCAGTTCGAAACGCTAGGGTCCGCCCGGGCTGAGGCAGTCACTACATACGGATCGCATGACCACTTCGACGCACCTCGTCCGCCGCCGGCACTTCCTTCCGCTCTTCGTCACCCAGCTTCTCGGCGCGTTCAACGACAACCTGTTCAAGAACGCCATGGTGCTGTTCGTGGTCTACAGCGTCTACAATTCGGAGGAAGCCGAGGCGAAGTTCAGCGCGGTCGCCTCCGCCTTGTTCATCATCCCGTTCTTCCTGCTTTCCGCCCTCGCCGGCCAGCTCGCCGACATGCGCGACAAGGCGCGGATCATCCGGATCGTGAAGGCCTGCGAGATCGCGATCATGCTGGTCGGCGGCACGGGCCTGGCCCTCGCCTGGCAGGGCGTGGCGGTGAGCGCAGTCGCGATTCCGCTGATGCTGGCCGCGCTTTTTGCCATGGGCGTGCATTCGACGTTCTTCGGCCCGATCAAGTACGCCATCCTCCCGCAGCACCTGAAGCCCGAGGAAGTGCTTGCCGGCACTGGCCTGGTCGAGGCCGGCACCTATATCGCCATCCTCGCCGGCACGATCCTCGCCGGCTGGCTGCCGATCGAGATCTCGGCGGTGCTGGTGGTCGCGATCGCGGTGGTCGGCTATCTCTCCGGCCGCGAGGTTCCGCCCGCGCCGCCGCTCAGCGAGGTGCAGCCGCTCGACTTCCATGTCGTCCGCTCCTCGGTGGCGCTGGTGAAGCACACCATGCACGACCGCCGGGTCTATCTGGCGATCATGGCGATCAGCTTCTTCTGGTCGATCGGGGCGGTGCTGTTCATCCAGTTCCCGCCGCTGGCCAAGAACGTGCTCTACGCCAGCAAGGAAGTGGCCAGCCTGTTCCTGGTGATCTTCTCGGTCGGCATCGCGATCGGCTCGATGTCGATCAACGCCCTGCTCAAGGGCACGGTCTCGGCCAAGTACGGCCCGGCTGCGGTGATCGCCATGGGCGTCTGCGTCGCGCTGTTCTACCTGGTCTGCCGCAGCTGGACCGCCGACCCGGCGCTCGGCCTGCTCGACGTCGGCGACTTCGTCGCCCATCCCTTCGCCGTGCCGCTGCTGCTCGCGCTGCTGTTCATCGCGATCTTCGGCGGCATGTTCGTCGTGCCGCTCTACGCCTTCCTGACGACCTTCGTCGCCAAGTCGGAAACGGCGCGGACGATCGCTGCCAACAACATCGTCAATTCGGGCGCCATGGTGATCGGCTCGCTGGTCGCCGTGAGCCTGAGCGCGGCGGGCGTCGCGATCATCGATCAGTTGCTGCTGGTGGCGGTGATGTGCCTGGGTTCGGCATGGTTCGGCTATCGGCTCTACCTCGCCGAATGTGCCGCCAACCGCGCTATTGCCTAAGTCAGGCGATGAAGGCGCTGACCGCGAGGAAGCAGGCGCAGTAGGCCATCAGGAATTCCTTCACGTCCTGCACCGTGATCCGCCAGGTGCGCTGGATGGGGCCCGGCTCGGTCGTGCCGCGAATATGCGGCGGCAGGCTCGCCAGGAATGGATGGCGGGCAGCTTCATCGGTGACGACCAGGGCGCGGCGCATTCTCGAAGGCTCCTCTTCGGAAGCCGTTGGTAAGAACTATTTCACCATCGCGCGAGGCGGATTTCGGAGCTTTCCCGCTCCGGGACAGTAACCAAGTCCGCTAACCGCTCAGCCCTTTGCCAGACCGAGGATGTAATCCCACTCCTCGGGCGTCACGATCGCCACCGACAGCCGCGAGAGCTTGACCAGCTCCATCGCGGCCAGCTTGGGATCGGCCTTGATCTGCTTGAGCGTGACCGGCTTTTCCAGCTTCTTCACCGGCTTCACCTTCACCGCCGCCCACTTGCCCTCGGGATCGCTGGGATCGGCCAGCCCGGCCTGGCTGATCTTGCCCACGCCGACGATCTCCAGCCCGATATTGGAGTGGTAGAAGAAGAACTCGTCGCCGACCTTCATCGCGCGCAGGTTGTTGGCCGCGCGGTGGTTGCGCACGCCGTCCCAGGTGCCCTCGCCCTCGGCGACGAGATCGTCCCACGAATAGGCGTCGGGTTCCGATTTCATCAGCCAGTAGTTTTTGGCCATGCGCTTGCTCCAGGCTCGGGTTATGGCAGGCCCATAGCCCGAGCGGACCCAAGCTGCCACCGATGCACCCCGAACAACTCACAGTCCTGAGCCTGGCCGATAGGCCGGACCGATTCGCCGCCGGCATCGGCGCGAGCTTTCGCGAATACGGCTTCGCCCTGATCGCGGACCACGGGGTCGACCCCGCGCTGATCGCGGAAGGCTGGCGCCTGACCGCGGAGTTCTTCGCCCTGCCCGAGGCGGAGAAGCGCCGGTATGTCGTCGAAGGCACCGGCGGCGCGCGCGGCTACACCCCATTCGGGATCGAGATCGCCAAGGGCGCCGAGGCGCACGACCTCAAGGAATTCTGGCATGTCGGCCGCGAGCCGCCCGCGCCGGACATGCTGCCCAACCTCTGGCCCGATCGCCCCGCCGGCTTCCGCGACACCTTTTCCGCACTCTTCGCCGAGTTCGACCGCGTCGGCGCGCTGCTGCTCGATCGGATCGCGCTCGACCTGGGCCTGGCCGAGGACTGGTTCCGACCGGTGGTGGCGGGCAACAATTCGGTCCTGCGCCTGCTGCACTATCCGCCCGTCGATGAAACCGCAGGCGGTGCGATCCGGGCCGGGGCGCATGAGGACATCAACCTGATCACTCTCCTCCTCGGCGCGGAGGAATCCGGACTGGAACTGCTGACCCGCGACGGCAGGTGGCTGCCGGTGGCTCCGCCCGAAGGTGCCCTGGTGGTCAACATCGGCGACATGCTCCAGCGGCTGACCAACCACGTCCTTCCCTCGACCACCCACCGCGTCCGCAATCCGGCGGGCGAGCGGGCTCGGTTCAGCCGCTATTCGATGCCGTTCTTCCTCCATCCGCGGAGCGACTTCAGGATCGAGACGCTGGCGGAATGCGTGACGGGGGATCGGCCGGATCGGTATCCGCAGGGGATCACGGCGGACGACTATCTGCAGGAGCGGTTGCGCGAGATCGGGCTGAAGGGCTAGCCGCCCCGCAGCAATTGCACACCCCAATCCCGCTCGAACAGGTAAAGCAGCAGCCGCGCCGCCTCGCCGCGTTCGCCGGTCAGCGCTCCATCCCTTTCGATCAGCAGGCGGGCATCGTCGTGGGCCAGCGGCAGCAGCCGCGTGATCTGCTCCAGCGAGGCCACCCGGAACGGCGTGTCGCCCGACTGCCGCGTGCCGAGCAGTTCGCCGCCGCCGCGCAGCTTGAGGTCTTCCTCGGCCAGGCGAAAGCCGTCCTGCGTCTCGCGCATCAGTGCCAGGCGCTGGCGGGCGGTTTCGGATAGGGCAGCCCCGCGCAGCAGCAGGCAGGTCGACCGGCCCGAACCGCGCCCGACCCGGCCGCGCAGCTGGTGGAGCTG